>NZ_NPBR01000001.1:0-18246 GCF_002276415.1 Paenibacillus sp. 7523-1
TCAGCATTGACAGACAGGATCTAGAGTATAAGGTAATCACCTTCCTTTACTCTTGATCCTGTTTGTTTATATTAGAACCCTTGAAATGGCTCAAGGGTTTTTCATGTTTTTATTTGTCCCGAAATCGGCTCCTGCAAAATTGGGCTCACGCATAAATGCCCAGGGCATAAGCTGGCGTATAGGTTTTTACCTAAACCATGAGCGAAGGGCAGGCGTTAAATTTTGGCGACTTCTTATATGGATTATACGTTACCAACCACACAGTTCACGTTTGATGTGAACCAGAATCAATTGTTCAAAAAGGATGAAAATAACTACATCAATTCCCTATCAATTAAACAGCTAAATACATTAGGAAATGCATCCCTGCTGGATATTTATTTGAGTACTGGCAATGTCGTTGAACCTCACATACATCAAAATGCAACAGAACTGGTCTATTGTATTAGTGGTTCTGCAGTCGTATCCCTCATTAACCCCTTTACCAACGAGTTATTAAACTTCCCTATTAGTCCTGGCCAAGTAGCGAATGTTCCCCAAGGCTGGTGGCATTATGAAGTTGCGACGGTTGATCAGACTCACCTGCTGGCTATTTTCGATGCTCCGGTCCCAGAAGCGATATTTGGTTCAGACATTTTGCGTCTGACGCCTGCAAGTGTACTGGCCCATACGTATTGTCTGGATGAGAACAAGGTTAAAGAGACTTTAGCTCCTATTCAAAAGACGGTATTCATTGGACCGCCTGCAGATTGTGCAACTCAAGTGTCACCAGCTGCCGATAACATGCCTAAACCAAACAGCCAGCCGAACGTCCAACCAAACATTCAACCAAACGTTCAGCCTTATGTACAGATGCAATACGCGCCAAGTCCGGAATTTATTTACCCCGATCCAATGAATCCGACGTATGGGCATCATCCAAATGCTGCTTATGTACCATCAGAGTCAGATTATATGCCGTACACTGTACAGCGTCCTATTATTGGTAATGGTTGGAGATACTAATTATCCTCCATAATTTTTTTATGAAATGAATGTCACAGATTCATCTGTTCATTTGTCTTCAGTATGTACACTACAATACGGAGGCGAATGAGATGACTTTGAGAATGAATTACAGAGCAGCGAATCCGGGGGCTTTCAAGGCATTAATGGCAATGGAGCAGTTTATATCGGGTCAATTTGAAGATAAAGTATTATATGAACTGTTAAAAATCAGAGTTTCACAAATCAATGGTTGTGCCTTCTGTCTTGATATGCATGCCAAAGATCTGATGAAGCTGGGTGATTATGCAGATCATATCTTGCTGCTTAGCGTTTGGCGCGAAGCTCCTTTATTTACGGAAAAAGAACGTGTTATGCTTGAACTGGCTGAAGCTGTGACCCGAGTTTCTGAACAAGGGGTTCCACTGGAAATATACAATAAGGTCCGGGAACACTTTAGTGAAGCAGAACTGGTAGATCTGGTTATGGCGATCAATACCATTAACAACTGGAACCGAATCGCAATCACGACAGGCATGTATCCAGGCTGCTTTAATTAAACATTTCAAATACCGCTGCCAGAGGAGGCCTTCATATGAATCCTGATAAACTCACCACTGAACCGGAAGAGTCTTCTCTGGAAGTTGGTGAACTGTATATCCGTTATAAAGCGTATGCGTTCTCCATTGCTTATCGAATGCTTGGGAGTGTTATGGAGGCAGAGGATGTCGTACAGGACTGCTTTGCAGGGCTGCAAAGCAAATCTGACGAGATTATCCGTAATCCCAAATCTTACATTGCCAAACTTGTAGTAAATCGGAGCCTGAATCTGCTGAATTCCGCACGCAATCAAAGAGAACATTATGTTGGTGAGTGGCTTCCGGAGCCGATAGGCGAGGCGCTGGATCTGCCTGAACAAACCTATGAGCAGAAAGAAATGATCTCCTATGCCTATATGGTACTGCTGGAACGTATGACACCCGTGGAGCGGGCTGTATTTGTACTTCGTGAAGCCTTTCAGTATGAGTACCGGGAGATTGCCGATTGGATTGGCAAAAAGGAGAGCAATTGCCGTCAAATTTTTAGTCGGGCCAGACGTAACCTGCCGGAGCAACTTCCGGATAAGGTCCAGACCACCACAGATGATGCTACCAAAGAAAAATTGCTCGCGCGTTTCACGACAGCCTTTCTTGCTTATGATGTGACGGCCATGCTCGAACTGCTCTCTGAACAACCAGTATTCACTGCTGACGGTGGTGGGCGGGTACATACGGTGATGAGAACGATGAAGGTTCACAAGGGTGTCCTAGCTCTTCTGACTTCACGGCGTGTGCTTACCCGATTAAGGGAGCGGGAGTGGGTGCCAACCATCATCAATGGAGAAGTGCAGATTGCACTCATGAACAATGGAGAGGTAAGCGAAGTCATATGCATTCAGTCCGACTTGTCCGGTCAACGAATTGAGGCGGTTTATCTGGTTGTGAATCCAGATAAATTAAGGACCATTGCAGCAGGAGGTCATTGAACGGCAATGGAGAAGAAAAAGTGAACAAATTAAAAGCGGCGTGCTCCTATCAACGGAACAGCCGCTTTTGTGCTATTCAAGTATGGATTCCAGTATTGGGATAATATTTTTCAAGGGACTTCATAGTAGTACCGAACTCAGATAAATTTGATTCTCACTGATTACGTGGTATGATCCTAATGTGGTGATTGATGCATTTTTTAGGATAAGGATGGAAGTGATCATTCGCAATTTCCGAAAATAAGTGAGGTAGGCACTATTGAGACAGCTGAATTATTTTAAAGTTTTTATGTTCCTAAGCGTAGTTACTGTGGTGACAGTAGGACTGTACTTTGCAGCTGCTGATTGGCTGGACCAACGTTATTACCGATTTCTCATCTGGAATATGTTTTTGGCTTGGATTCCTTTTGTTTTCTCTTATATAGCATATGGCTTCAGTGCATCGAAGTGGAGAGCTGCTCCATGGCTTGCGGTGGCAAGTGGGCTCTTATGGTTATTGTTTTTCCCGAATGCGTCTTATATCGTAACTGATCTTGTTCATTTGACGGCGAGAAGCTCCCGTTATTATGCTGGCAACGGTCTGGATTATAAGTATTGGTACGATCTGATTGTCTTGCTGATGTTTGTCTGGACAGGTCTGCTGCTTGGATTTCTGTCCATGTACCAGATCCAAGAGATCATACATCGGAAAATGGGAAATGTGGCATCATGGGTCTTTGTATTGGCGGGCTGTGCGTTGGGGAGTTACGGTGTATTGCTCGGCAGGGTCTACCGACTTAACAGCTGGGATGCATTAACTAATCGTGATTTGCTGTTTAACTTAATGATAGAAAGTATCAGTCGTCCATCGCTTGCGTTTTGCCTGTTTTTTGGCGTATTTATTCTCGCTATCTACGTGACGCTGTATTATCTAGTAAATGCAAAGTCTACAAATAAAAAGTGATGATTAACTGCCCGGGCTTTCTTCAGATGTCAAGAGAAAAGAATATACTCTGATTAATGTCGCTAATTTAGCGGCTTTTTTATTTTATTGGAGACATTCACCCAGAGAGCAGGATATTTTAGTGATAAAAAACAAACAAATCCATATGAAATAGCGTTTATTAAATGATATTGTTTCTTAATAAAGCTATACTTGGGGAGTATGGGTTATTAAACTAAATGAGGTGAATATATGAAAAAGTTATTGTTAAATAACTTGTTTGTTTATTTGGGATTATTACTAATAATGGTCTTGGTCTTTATATTAGGGCTAAAATATCAACAATATTTACAGCTAGAAGCTCGTACGACGTTTCAACCTCAAGCAAGTATTGTTTTTTCTGTTTTATTTCCAATGTTCTTTGGTGTATTACTTGGTTTGCTAAGGTTATTTGATTTACTGCGAAAGCCTGGAGAATGGAAAATAAATTGGATTAAGCTCTGTATATTCGGCATACCTTCACTCTATATCACTTTATTTCCGTTGTTGTATTGGTATGGTTTACCTATTTCATATTATGATTTTCCCTTGGGTTATCTATTGATCACTTCTGGAACAACACCTCATACCATTAGTGGCCTCATATTCGGTTTTTTATTATTTTACGTCATCGAAAGGGAATATCTAAGTGGTGAGGAAAAGAGGAGAATATGAAAAAATCAGACTGGTTTAAAGTAATCTTGATATTCTCACTGCTCGGGAATTTGGCATTTTTTCAAAATCATGAACGTGCAGGCAGGAAACAAGAAATTAAAAATGAATTATTGAATTCTTCCATTTACAGAGATCTAGCTCAACTTGAAGACACGATTCAGTACCAAATCGATCATAATTGGCAAAATGAAACCCTCGTTACAGAGAAACTTGATGATGCCCTTGATTCTATTCTCTTAAATCATGGAATGGAGGAAGACAATAAGAAAGACGATACGTTCTGGGCATTGCTCGAGTACTTGGATAAGTTCAAGTATAGTGAAGAACTTTTTGATGTAAGCTTAAATGATGAGCAGCGTGCTAATTTCATTGGTTTAGGCGAGAAACTTCGTTCAAACGGGTGGAGCTTTGAAAAGGGGTTTGATCTAAAGTGGGATGTATTTGAATCAAAAGTAAAGGGGCTTATAGCGGAATCTTAATAGGATAGAGAATAGCTACATAGTAAAGGTCTATATGGGGTGATATGGTGTTAAGGAAAGAAGCTATAAAGATAATCATAGAAAATGATATTACTAAACTTACTAGGGATGAACGTGAGGCCATGTTATGGAATTCTTGGGGAATCGATGAACATGACCCTGAGTTTCATTTTTTTTCAAAGGTGCTGCAGGAGGAACTATTAAGTTCAGATGTACCAACACATGATGTAATGGACAACCGGTATAATGAATTGTTATTGAAGGTTACAGAAGGCAGTTTCTACGGAATCCCTAACGAATATTTATCTAAACTCGTCTCAGAGATCGTAGGAAGCCATATTGAGGTTGAAGGCTACGTAGAGAAATTATTACCCTGTCCCTGTTGTCATTACGAAACCTTGGAACAACGAGGGGAATATGATATTTGTCCAGTTTGCTTCTGGGAGGACGATGGTAACAATGAACCAAGCCGGTATAGTGGACCCAACCATATGACCTTGTCAGAAGGTAGGAGTAATTACGAAAAGTATGGAGCTTGCTCTGAAAGAGAAGCTGAATTTGTAACTGCTAACCGTTATGAAATTTATAAAAAGGCAGATTAAGAAGGTATATTTGTTTGGAAAATCAATACAGTAGGTGAATAATAAATGACGAATATAACGGATCTAGCACGTAAAGTGGAAGAAGTAATGAATTCTAATGATTTTTCAGGAGTAGTTCTGTTAAAACAAAACGGACAGACACTCTTGAATCTGAGCCGGGGATACGCAAATCGCAGCGATGAGCTTCTCAATCAGATCGATACCCGATTTGGAATTGCATCAGGGTGCAAAATCTTCACGGCAGTGAGCATATGTCAACTGATTGAACAGGGCAGGCTGTCATATGACACAAAGCTTGTGGATGCATTGAATATTAATTCTTCTCTGTGGAACAAGGAGATTACCATTCATCAATTGCTAACGCACACCTCAGGCATACCGGATTACTTTGACGAAGAGGTCATGGAGGATTTCGCTGAATTGTGGGAAGAACGGCCTGTCTATTCCATGCGGAATGGGAGCGACTTTTTGCCGATGTTCCAGCATCTGCCGATGAAGTCAGCTCCGGGTGAACGTTTCCACTATAATAATGCGGGATTTATCGTTTTAGGCTTAATTGTGGAAGAACAATCGGGACAACCCTTCACGGAATATGTAAAGGAACACATTTTTAAACGTTGCGGAATGACGAATTCTGGTTATTTTTTGACCGATCAACTTCCTCGAAACACAGCAATCGGATATATCGACCATGAGGATGGAACCTGGAACACCAACATATTCTCAATCCCAATCAAGGGCGGGGCCGATGGTGGGGCGTATACAACAGCACCTGATATGATTCGTTTCTGGGATGGACTGTTAACTTATCAATTATTGAGTGAATCGACAACACAACATCTAATTACACCTCATGTTCATGAAGAAGGTGAGACTTACTATGGACGTGGTGTATGGGTTGATCAAAAAGATGAAGGGTTATTCAAAATACATGTCATGGGATTTGATCCTGGCGTGTCGTTTATGTCTTCGGTATATCCTGGACATGCTGCGCAACTGGTCGTTCTCTCCAATAAGGAGTCAGGTCCGTATCCGATAACGCGTGCAATTGAAGAGACAATTTTTGAGGTGTAACGAAGTAAAAATGTACGCAAATAACCCCAACCGATCGGAAAATATCCGGTCATGGTTGGGGTTAACGGGGTTATATATAAACTGATAGATGCGGTCTACAATAGACTAAGTAACTGTGGAGCGATCAATCTAGGGAAAACATCCAGAGGAGGCTTTTCCTTTTTTCGCTTGTCGTTCGTCAGGACCGTAACAAGCTCCAGCTCAGGAACAATGTATACAAACTGACCGCCGAATCCGCGGGCGTAATAATAGTCGAGTACAGTTTTGTTTTGGTCACCGCTGTTAATGGAGGTGGACTCTGAGAAGGGCGATGGTTCACGTTTTTCACTACATTCAGATGGATTATCAATCTTGCAAGTATCGACCCACCAATGCCAGCCGTAGCTCCCACGATTCGGTGGTGTCACGGGAATGAATGCTTCTGTAGAACGGTTAACCAGTTCACTTGAAATCAAACGCTCACCATGCCACATGCCTTCCTGCAAAAAGAGCTGACCGAATTTCAGCAAATCATCGGGCAGCATCTTTAACCCGAATCCTCCGGTATGTACACCCTGAGGATCACACTCCCACTGATACTCCGTAATCCCTAATGGACCAAATAAATAACGTTCTGCGAATCCAGCTACACTCATTCCTGTATGTTGCATGAGGATGGCCGCAAGAATTTGGGAGACCCCCGAATTGTATTCCATATGGGTTCCGGGCGTATGACTGAGACGTTGTTCCAACGCAAAGTTCACCCAATGTTCCGTGCGTGTCATACGTGGAAACGAATTCTGTCCGCCAAACTCATCCCAGTTGAAACCGGCTGTCATGGTGAGTAGCTGTTCCAGGGTGATTTGCGATTTCCGGGGGTCAGGATCTGAAACCAGCGCCGGAAAAAAGGCGGACAGTGGAGTAGATGCATCTGGTAGCCAACCGTGATCCATAGCGATACAGATAAGTGCAGACAGCACGCTTTTGGTGCAAGAATTGACTTTGGCGATCTGACTTGCTGCTTCCTGATTGCGATAATGCTTGTATATATTCTCCCCTCGCATGCTGACGAGACAGCTTCGCAGGTCCAATGACGGAATCTGTTGTTGAAATATAGATTGTACGGATGAAGGATTCATAATGTTCCTTTCTGAGGTTGGTAATAAAATAGGTGTTCATAATATTAGCATAGGATAGTGCAGAGCTCAAATGTGGTGAAGGAGATGAGATCCGTTTAGGCAAAAATATAGATCGAAGGTATAATAGAGTAGATGACTAAAAGTAGTTTTCTTATTAATATTAACCATTGGGAGGGTACACCTTTGTTCAAAATTGGAAGTCAAGGAACGTTTGAAACGCTGCCTGATTTCGCCATGGCAATCTATAAGGGAGATACTGCTGCTGTAGAAGAATCGATTAGCGAGGGTGTGGACTTGGAAGAATCGATCGCCCTCAGTAAATACATAGCTTTGACACCGCTAGAGCTTGCTCTGATCACCAATCAAAAGAAGATCGTAGAGTTATTCGTAGAGAACGGTGTCAATCTCAATATGAAAGGGAAGCCGGCTATTCTTACCGCAGCCAGATATGGCGGAGAAGAGGTCATCAGGTATCTGCACCACAAGGGTGCGAAGTTGACTGGTTTAAACAAGGTGAAATCGAGTGCGTACGATGAGGCCTATTACGGAAACAAAAAGAATATAGCTGTGCTGAACGAGCTAGGACTGGATATTCGGAAATTTGGTGGGAAAATATTGCGCACAGCTGTGTCTGACCATGATATGAGAACGATACAGTACTTGCTGGATGAAGGGGTAGACATTAACTATAATGAACCGGATATGGTGTACCCTTATAGAGCAACCCCGCTTACTGTCGCGGCTCGCAACAACAATATGAAGATGGTTCAGTTTCTCGTGGAACAGGGGGCAGATGTGACCATTCAGGAAAAGGACGGGGAACGGGCATACACGATTGCAGTTAGTCAAAAAAATGACGAGATGGCCGATTACTTAAAGGCTCGCGAACCGAAGGAATTCCATGACTTAAGTAACAAGTTGCATGCGTTAAAGCCTTACAAGCTGCCGAAGGAAATCGTTCATTTTCTTAACGAAGGACCACAGAAATTGGAATTGCCGGATAACGAATCAGGGATTAGATATGTAGATTTATTTAGTCTGTTAGACACTGTGGAGATGAAGATGGGCAGACAAAAACTGCTTCGTTTATCCGCGGATGTAGATCAATACTCCCATATTCATCTGGTCTGGAATCCCCGTAAAAAGCTTATTGGTTACGTTGATATAGAACATCAGGAATATGGGAACCTCGGAACGTTTGATGCATTTTTGAAGGAACCTGTACCATTTATCGAAGCGATTTTAAACTAGAAAACAGGAGTATACTTTTCATAAAGTTACTACGAAATTACATTTAAGCGTCTTTTGCATTCTAAATGCCAAAAGGCGTTTTTTTGCCTGGAGCAGAAATAATTATTTAGGAAAAATAACACAGGAAATATGAACTATTTTGATGCGAAAGGAGGTTAGAAATGGTAAAATAGCAATGCTTAAACAAGAATTCCGTAGAATAATATATAGTCGTTTAACTAGTTTGTTTAATAAGTGAGATTTTAGAATCATAGCCTGATTGAGCTTTTGTAGTAATCATATACTGAAGTGAGGAATTGAACATGGCAATTATTGATGTAATTAAGTATGATGGCTCACCGGATGTGTTTGCCTGGAAGCATCCAGAGAACGAACTGGGAACGTGGACCCAACTGATTGTGAATCAGTCACAACAAGCTATACTTTTCAAGGATGGAAGGGCGTTAGATTTATTCGGTCCGGGACGCCATACGTTGAGTACCGCAAATATTCCGATTTTAAACCGGATTGTTAACCTACCGTTCGGTGGGAAGTCACCTTTTGCAGCAGAAGTATGGTATGTAAACCAAGTAAGCGCTCTGGATGTCAAATGGGGAACAGCAAATCCGATTCAGATACAAGACCCCAAATATAACATTATCGTTCCTGTAAGGACTTTTGGACAGATGGGAATCAAAATTGCTGATTCACGCAAATTTCTGGTCAAGTTGGTAGGAACATTGCCTGAATTTAACCAAATCAATCTGGTCAATTATTTCCGTGGGCTAATCATTATGAATATCAACTCCATGTTGTCTTCCTATTTAGTACATAGAAAAGTTAGTGTCTTGGAAATCAACGCCTATATCGCAGAAATATCTCGGCATTTTGCAGATACAATAGCTTCTACATTTGATGAGTTCGGCATCGAGTTAATTAATCTTTATATTCACAATATCAATCTGCCTGAAGAGGACCCTTCGGTCATCCGGTTGAGGGAAGCACTGGCACGCAAAGCCGAGATGGATATTATCGGGTACACCTATCAGCAGGAACGTTCTTTCGATACGCTTGAAGGGGCAGCCAAAAATGAAGGAAGCATGCAGTCCGACATTATGGGTGCAGGGCTAGGTATGGGAATGGGTGTTGGTCTCGGAGGTTCCTTCAGCAGTGAAATGTCCCAAATGTCACGGGTAATGTCTACTACTGAAACACCAACCATGCAAATGTGTGAGCACTGCCACCATCCGAATCAGGAACAAGCCTCTTTTTGCAGTAAATGCGGTAAGTCTTTGAAAAAGGAAGCAGCATCAACGGATTGCAATAATTGTGGACATTCATTACAAAAGGGGACCAAATTTTGCCCTAATTGCGGTGACAAATATCATGCATGCCCTTCGTGCGGAGCAGATAATCAGGAGACCGCTGTAGAATGTATTCAGTGTCATCAGCCCATGCCAAGTCCTTGTCCAAAATGTAGCCACATGAATTCTGGAAATACCAAATTTTGCGGCAATTGTGGCACCAATCTGGCATTAAAATGCAGTCAATGTCAGCATGAAGTGAAACCGGGTCAGAAGTTCTGTCTGGATTGCGGACACAATCTGCAAGAGGGGGGACAGGTCTAGTGACTACGAAACAAAGTAATTTCCTGATTTTAAATGCGATCTATCTGATCTGTATCGTGGTAACCTCTGTCGTTTCATTTACGATATTTAATGATGCGGTTGGGTCTGTTGCATTTTGGATCAATCTGGTCGCTTCCTACGTCGCGATTACTGCTATCTGGATATATGTACGTTATATCATGAGGAATTTGGAACAGGTTAAACGGTTTGTGCCTGGTTATACAGCATTGGGTGTAGTTGCAGTCATGTACCTCCTTTGTGTAGTCTTTTACTCCCTATTCACAAGCATAGCTCATCTTTCACTTCGCTTATTCACGTTAGCACATATCGTAACATTGGCCCTGACATTGATTCTGTGCGGCATTATTTTGATTTATATTCGAAATATGCAACGTCAGGAAGCAGGCGTGCAAACGAAAATGGTAACCCTGCAGCAAATCGAAAAAGCTCTTCAACAATTACATCATACGCTGGGAAATCCTCTAACAGCATCCATGGATGAGCAGAGGAGAGATGTCATATCCCTCATTGAGCTAGTAAGATACAGTGATCCCATTACTCCAGATTCACTTACATATAACGATCACCAAGTTTTGCTGGATATTGAATTATTGAATAGTGAGCTTGCCAATCAATATGCTTCCGGTGAAGGGATTAACAGCGAGCGGCTTGCTGGGCAATTATCACAATTAAAATACCGGTTAACTGAGCGGAATCGACAATTAATCGCTAGCAAATCATGAGTTTTCAGGAGGAAAAGCTGTGAAAAAATTTTTCGGGATCATCTTAATTTTGATTTCATCGCTAACTATTCTTTTCTCGCTGTTTTTAGTATCAGAAGGCACGGATGTTGCCGTCATTAGTACCATTATATTCTTTGTACCTGGTGTTATCGTGCTTGTAACGGGGATTAAAATGTGTAGTAAACCGAAATTTCACCCTCATACTTATGGGGCTGATCCTTACCACCACCACTCCAATCATGAAGAATATTACGAGGAAGAATATGATGAAGAGTATGAACAACATGAAGATGAGTTTGAGAAACCCCAAGAGGCTGTTTCGGTTAATTGCCCTGGATGTGGAGCCAAAGCAAAAGTATATCCAAATATGTCGACAGAATGTGAATACTGTGGAACGACAGTTCGAATATCCTGAGCCTAGGTATTTGATAACGATATGATTTAGTTCAAGTTACAGCAGCAACACGGTTAGCTACACGAGTAACAACAGCTACACAAGCCACAACACCTATAATTTCAACAATATGGACTTGTCCAATATAGGAAATGATAGAGAAGCAGATAATAGAGAAGAAGATGAAGAACCTCAAGGGCCAGTATCGGTGAATTGTCCTGGATGCGGAGCGAAAGCGAAAGTCTATCCTAAACAATCAACAGATTGTGAGTATTGTGGAACAACGCTGCGGGCATCTTGATCTGGCTTGACTGAAGTGTAATTCAATTCTCTAGGATAAAGTTTGCGTGAGAAAACCTAAAATAGAATATTATAGGCATTCAAAAACGCCTCAGACCTCATTTCCATTCAGGTCGGGGGCGTTATTTATATTGCAGTCTGGGCTACAAGAGTGCTAGAAAAGAAGAGTCTTATCAGAGTATCCCTTGATCATGGACAATTCCGACAAGGATGTGGTCCTGACCGATCTTTTCAAATACCAGACGCAGTGTATGCCAATCTCTTCCCTGTGCATCTGAGCCTTTAACATGAAATTCAACGAAATCATGATTGGCCTCGGGATATATCTCGTGTAAATTGCCAGGATGAGCATCTTGGCCAAGAATAACATTCACGGCGTTTTCGCCATCATGAATAAAGTCCTTGTTATACACATATTGAAGATGATAATCCGCATAGTTCATTTTGATTTTGTCATGATCCATATCAGGTACAGTTCGCCATACATATCTGGTAGGATCTCTCATTAGGTTGCTAATCTCGTCTGGTGTGAACACCAGATCATGGACTGGGTCAATGTTGGCAAAAGGGGAGAAGCGGACCCCATCCGCTGAAGCCCATGAAGCTACAGTCTCCATGTCTTTTTCTTGAAGAGCTTTAATAATGCTTGTGGATACTTCGGTAACGGACAGTGACTGACCCTCCTGGGGTTCACTGGACTTCTTGTTAGTTCGGGCTCCTTGTGATAATGCTTCACTTTCCGCCGCTGGATAGCTTTCCATCTGGATTTCCTGTCGTTTCTGCATGTTCTCTAGGGTTTGAATCTCCGAACGCTCATCAGGAGCTGAACTATAGGCTGCCAGAGCTAAAGTGACGATAATCCCGAGTGCGAGATATGTGATTGTATTCCACTTCAAATGATAATCCCACCTTTCCGTCCTTATATGTTCTTACCCGCATATACGCCATGACTCACAAGAAAATACAGACAGACCAAGGATTAAAGATATTATATACAGCCCCCTTTTAACAGCATGATCTCAATGCTCCGGGAATACATTACAACAATGAGATGTTCGCCCATAAGGAGGAAAAAATTAGCATGATCAATCCGATTTTGCAAATCCCGAATATTCAGCTCGCAGGTGATTCCACTGTTGTACTGAACTATCAGCGAGATCCGCGAAATTATGTTACGCAGTTATTCGGGGAACAACTGCCCACCATTCAAAATGGCTTTTTCAATGTACACATGAGCAAGGGGATTATTGTTCAGCCTCACTGGCATACCAACACGACTGAAATGATTGTTCTGATTAGTGGAGAGATTACTACTTCCGTGTTTGATCCCTTTGCCCGCAGGCGGATTAATTATCATTTGAAACCCGGCCAAGTCTCCATCTTCCCCAAAGGATGGTTTCACTGGTTTGTGGCAGATACGGACGATGTTCACTTGCTGACCATCTTTGATCAGCCCACGCCTGATATTGTGCTGGGGGCAGACTTCCTGGCTGCAACACCTCCTGAGGTGGCGCATAGAGCCTACTGCATTGACGAAGAAGCTTATGCCCAAGCGGTTGCATCCATACAAAATGATGCGATCCTGGGACCGCCAATTGGTTGTGTGGAGTCCGTTTCGGATCAAGTGAACCCAGCATCTAAAACCAAAGGATGACTTTAGTTTCATTTCAGATCATGGCGAAGCCTGTGACCAGAATACACGTCTGGTTACTGGCTTTTGTTTTGCATAAATATACACATACAAGTTTCTTGGTTAATATAGATTTAGCATGTAATCATACATAGGGTTAACGGAGGGGAACATTGATGACGACAATGGATACGGTATTGCTGGAAAAAGCGATGAGTTATGCGCCCATTCTGATGTTTGATCAGAACGAACCGTTTTATCCAGATCTAGTTGGTATTTCACTGCTCGAGAAACCTGGTCCTTCACCTTCGTTTAGGCGGGAGATCCTTTTCCCGATTGAGGCCGTGCAATTTGTGATTGAGTATGCGATATGGTGGGATTATGAGATAGGGCACCTGTATGAAATGGAACATGTATGGATCTATGTGGGGCATGATGGAGAGGTAGTGGATTGTGAAGCCAGTTTTCATGGTAAAGTACTGCGCGGGATGCTGAAGGATCGGGTGAATATGGTTGATCGTCACGTATGCCTCTATTCACAGCCAGGTAAACACGCGTTCTCCCCGCTTCCTGTCGTGTTTGAGCTGCTTCCCGATTTGTATTCCGCTGCAGGTATCCAAGCTGGATGTGATGGCCTTTTGGTAAAGGACTTGTTCAAGAATTATTTTGAGACCAATGAAGTCATTGATGCACGGGTAAGGAAATATCTCCAGACCAAAGCCTTTGTGCCGACAATGCAGTTTGAGGAGTACTTACTAGGGCCGGAGAAGTTTGTAACGTGGGACAGGCTGTATGAGATGATTCCACAGCGAATCAGGAGCCGTCTAGCAGAACTGGAGCAAATGTACGGAGCGCAATGAGCATACAGCAGTCGGCAGTTTTATAGGAGTGAAAATCGAAATTTATCATTAGTCACTAAATAGTCGTCAATAAACAAGTGCTTCTTATTCCTAACCAGGAGTAGAAGCACTTGTTTGTGTTAAGGGAGTTATTTAACTTTTAAAAATAAGGTCCATAAATCGATTGGCTGCCAGGGAAATAGGCATATTCCGTTTGGTCATAATCCCCACATGTGAAGGGGGAAGAGGGACATCGAGCTGAATTTCAAACAGTGAACCTTCTTCCAGCTCCTTGGAGATAAACTCACGGGTTACATAGGAAATACCCAATCCCCGCCGTGCGAATTCAATGAGCAGATCCACGCTCCCGACCTCAATTTCAGGCTTTAGTGTGTAACCGTAGCTATTAAACAATTCCGTAATGGCCATCCGAACCCGGCTGTTCCGCGAGAAGAGAATAAGCTGGTGTTCAAGCAGCATATCCAGTGTCATGACTTTGTCCTTCAACTGGGCATAACGTTCGCCTGCGACAAAGCAATCCTTGAGCTGAATGCTTTCGCGGACTTCCAGCTGCGGATCAACAATCGGCATCCGTACAACACCGAGATCAATTTTGCCCTCTTTCAGAAAGGTAATGACTTCAGGCGTTGTCCCATGACTTAGATGCAGCTTAATGTTGGGATAGAGAGTATGGAATTCTTCCAGGTAGGCAAGCATGTAATGCTTGAACAAGGAGTCACTGCCGCCGATTCGAAGCTCTCCACTGTCGAGACTTTTCAATGCAGCCATTTTCTCTTCCGCAAGTGAGATCAGGATCTGGGATTGCTCAATATAGGAATATAGGCTAACGCCTTCCTGAGTCAATGCCACTCCTTTGGAATTTCGATAAAACAACGTAAGGCCGAAACTCTCCTCCAGCTGCTTGATGGCATGGCTGACGCTGGGTTGAGTGATATAGAGTGCCTTGGCGGCTTGAGTCAAACTTCCGGTTTTGGCAGCCCAGTAAAAGACTTTATATAACTCATAATTTGTTGTCATAGATATTATCTATAGCTCCTGTGAAATATATTAATTACTTGTATGGCTATAAAACGTATTATAGTGTAACTACAGCAAAGAAACCAGAGTTACTTGGAAGGAGAACGGTGATATGGAACCAACGAGCATTATTTTATTTGGTGCTACTGGCGATTTAGCCAAAAGAAAAATATATCCTGCCTTATACAATTTATATATTGAGCAGAAACTTCCTGAAACCTTCTCACTGATTGGCCTGGGCCGCAGAGAATGGTCTGATGAATTTTTTCAGGCACAAGTTGAAAAGTCACTGAATGAATTCTCTAGACGCGAGCCGGATCCAGAACGTGTGAAGTCGTTCGTGCAGGCTTTTCGATACAATGTATTGAATATTAGCCATAAGGAAGATTATATACAGCTGTTAAAATTGGTTGAACAGAGAGAAGCAGAGCTGGGCATTCCGTCCAATCGCCTGTTCTATCTGTCTGTCGGCCCAGAATTCTTCGAACCGATCGCCGAAAATATCCAAAGCAGCGGACTTGGATCCACTGAAGGCTGGAAGCGCCTCGTAATTGAGAAACCGTTCGGTCATGATCTGCAATCGGCCCGTGATCTTAATCGCAAACTGAGTGAGGCGTTCACGGAAGAAGAGATCTATCGGATTGACCATTATCTCGGCAAACCGATGGTACAGCGTTTGGAAACCTTGCATCAGAGCAATCCGATCATGAAAGCATTGTGGAACAACCGTTACATCTCCAACGTGCAAATCACGGCCAACGAGACTGTAGGCGTGGAGGAGCGTGCTTCTTACTATGATCATGTTGGAGCCGTGCGGGATATGTTCCAGAATCACATGCTGCAATTGCTCATGATGATGGCTATCCAGCTTCCATACAACAGCACGACCGAAAAGGTTGGGCAGAAGAAAAAGCATATTATGGAATCGATCGAGCCGCTGCAGAAACAAAATGTGGGTGCAAGCGTGATTCGTGGACAATATGCTGAAGGATTCATCCAAGGCAAAGCGGTAAGCGCGTATGCTGCCGAGCCGGGCGTTGTTGAAAATACAATGAACGATACCTTTATTGCTGCGAAATTGCAGATTGATGATTTCTTCTGGCGCGGAGTTCCATTCTATATCCGCACAGGTAAACGAATGAAGGAGAAATCAACACGTATCGTCATTGAATTCAAGGAACCGTCTGGTCAATCAAATGCAGCGAAGAGCAATGGCTCTAAGCCAAACCTGCTTGTCATTGAAATGAGTCCTGACCAAAGCATGACACTTCAACTCAATGCGAGCGACCCTCAGAACAAAGGGGAATTCAAGCCGGTTCACATTGATTTGGCACCTGATCGGGAAGATCTGGCCGAAGCATATGAGAACCTGATCCGTGACGCCCTTCAAGGGGATCCAACGTTCTTCGCTCATTGGGATGAAGTTGAATTGTCCTGGGCTTGGGTTCAACCAATCTTGGAGGCATTTGAGGAAAATCTGCTGCCGCTTCATCTCTACCCTGCAGGCAGCTATGGTCCTGTGGAATCAGACGAGATGCTTGCTGCCGAAGGTCATCACTGGTGGTTCGATGAGCCTTCAGAACAATTCGCTGAAGATTCACTAGCTGCACCACTCGCTGTAAATTCAAACTTGTAATTCAAAAAAAACAAATTAACTGGAGGGTTTTAACATGAAATTTTTCATCGATACAGCAAACTTGGAAGACATCAAAAAAGCATACAAAATCGGCGTCCTGTCCGGTGTAACAACTAACCCATCACTGGTAGCCAAAGAAGGCATTAAATTCGAAGATCGCATTGAGGAAATCTTGCGTGAAGTACCTGAAGTTGAATCCGTATCTGCAGAAGTAACACCGGATGCCCTTACAGCTGAAGAAATGATCGCTCAAGCGAACGAACTGATCAAAATCAACAATAACGACAAAAACATTACAATCAAGCTGCCAATGACACTTGCAGGACTTGAAGCTTGCCGTTACCTGACCAAAAAAGGTGTTAAAACGAACGTAACGTTGATCTTCACTGTGAATCAGGCACTCCTTGCAGCACGCGCAGGCGCTACTTATGTATCCCCATTCCTCGGACGTCTTGATGATATCTCGGAAGATGGCGTTCAATTGGTTGCC
The DNA here is from genome assembly GCF_002276415.1 of Paenibacillus sp. 7523-1. NCBI lineage: Bacteria > Bacillati > Bacillota > Bacilli > Caryophanales > Paenibacillaceae > Paenibacillus > Paenibacillus sp. 7523-1. The sequence continues at coordinate 17,347 of NZ_NPBR01000001.1, forward strand.
AAAGTAGCTGAATTGTTCCGTACACATAACCTGGATGCTCAAATTATCGCAGCTTCCGTAAGACATCCAGACCACGTTACACGTGTAGCGATGGCTGGAGCACATATTGCTACGGTTCCATTCTCTGTAATTGAACAAATTTCCAAACACCCACTGACGGATCAAGGCATGGATAAATTCGCAGCGGACTGGAAAAAAACAGTTCAATAAGGTAACTTCTGATAAGCGAATTCAATCAGACTTAACGTTTCCTATAAAACAAAGAGCATGGGGAGGACATAATGAGTAAACAACAAATTGGTGTTATTGGACTTGCAGTAATGGGCAAAAACTTGGCCCTGAATATCGAAAGTAAGGGATTTTCCGTATCGGTGTTCAACCGTTCCCCGGAGAAAACGAATGATCTTCTGAAAGAAGCTGAGGGAAAAAACCTGACTGGCGCGTTCTCCATTGAAGAGTTCGTGGCATCCCTGGAATCCCCTCGCAAAATTCTGATCATGGTTCAAGCCGGTAAAGCGACTGACGCCACGATTGAACAATTGCTGCCTCATCTGGATGAGGGCGATATCATTATTGATGGAGGTAACGCCTACTTCCCTGACACGCAGCGTCGCAGCAAAGAGCTGGAAGAGAAAGGATTCCGTTTCATTGGCGCTGGTGTATCCGGCGGCGAAGAAGGCGCACTGAAAGGCCCAGCAATCATGCCAGGTGGTCAAGAAAGTGCATACGAACTGGTTGAACCGATTCTGACAGCGATCTCTGCCAAAGTTGGCGATGATGCCTGCAGCACGTACATCGGACCAGACGGTGCCGGACACTATGTCAAAATGGTGCACAACGGTATTGAATACGGAGATATGCAGTTGATTGGTGAAGCATACCACCTGCTCAAGTCCGTCC
>NZ_NPBR01000002.1:0-364077 GCF_002276415.1 Paenibacillus sp. 7523-1
TCAGGATGCTTGGCGTGAAGTTGTAGCAGCTGCTGTAAAACAAGGTATTCCGGTACCTGGCTTCTCCAGTGCGCTTTCCTACTACGACAGCTACCGTACAGAGCGTTTGCCTGCAAACTTGCTGCAAGCGCAGCGTGACTACTTCGGAGCCCACACCTTCAAACGTGTGGACAAAGAAGGTTCATTCCACTTCCAATGGATGGATACAAACGAGTAAGATCTGTTGATTCAAGTGTACTGAATAGAACAAGCAAGCATGCTTGCATCGCTTAGAAGTGTTATATTCTAGGCGAATGCAGGCATGTTTTTTTATTTTAACTAGGTACCATACTACTCCATATTATTGATTGTGAATGGCTGGAATTTAAGTATTCCCAAATTGTAATAAAATGTACGTATCTATGCTGGTGAAGGTGATGCCTGGACCCTGCAAACTGCGTTATACTGGTTCAGACAGACTACTAGTTATCGTTTGTTAGGTGTAAATTCAGCAATCAACTTACTGACGTGGAGGTTAACCGGAGCATGTTCGTATTGGCAGGCATTTTGTTTTTGGTGGTTTACGGTTTATTGGTGTTCTACATAGGCTGGAGCGGCTGGAGCTGGATGAAGCCCGTCGTGTCGGCCAGATTTCGATGGTTCTATATTGTTGCCCTAGTATTTCTTGCAGTTTCATTCATTCTGGCCCGGCTGTTTGGAAGTATATCCTTCTTAAGTGTGATTGGTTCCTACTGGCTAGCGATTTTCTCATTGCTGCTGCTGATCTTGCCAGTGATCCATTTAACGTTGTGGCTACTCCGATTAACACGGATTCCCAGACATCACACGCAGAAGTGGGCGGGTGTAGTTACTTTGGTGTTACTTCTCTCTACGATGGCATACGGGATCTACAATGCGTATAGTCCGGTCGTGAGAGAGTACAGTATTCAGATTGATAAAAAGGTGGAAGGGATCGACAGTCTTAACATTGTTATGGCTGCCGACATGCATTTTGGACTTCTATCAGGCCCGGCACATGCCAAGCGCATGGTGGAGGAAATTAACGCTTTGAAGCCTGATCTGGTCCTCTATCCCGGTGATCTTATCGATGACAATCTGGATATGTACCTGAATAGCGGCATCGCAGATATTATCAGTGGTATTGAGGCACCTTACGGAGTATACGCTTCATTGGGCAATCATGACAAGTTTGACGGTCCGATTGAAGATCTGATTGCTGCGCTGGAGAAGAGCAATATGCAGGTTCTCTACGATGATAAGGTCATATTGGACGACAAAATCACCTTGATCGGACGGAAAGACAGAACCGAAAACGATCGTGCCGAAGTGGCAACGTTGATGCAGGATACCGACCTCAGCAAGCCGGTGCTGATGATGGATCATCAGCCGTATGATCTGGATATTGCAGAGCAGAATCATGTGGATCTGGTTGTGTCCGGTCACACCCACCGTGGCCAGATTGCACCAGCTCAATTCATCACGCAGGCGATCTACGAGAACGATTGGGGTTACTTGCAAAAAGGTTCGATGCATTCCATTGTGACCTCGGGTTATGGCTTCTGGGGACCGCCAATCCGCACGAGCAGTCGCTCTGAAATTGTTCAGATTCATGTGACCTTCCAACAATAATAGTAAAAGGCCCTTCCTTGGAAGGGTCTTTTTTTATGGAAGTGTCTTTGCTTAAGCAAACCAAAACCATCTAACCTGTGTTTATATAAATAGAGCTTATTTACTTCGGAAATTAGGATATTAACATTCAATACTTCTAAGAAAGAGATGATCAGTTGAACACAAAAAGACATTCCCGGATACGAAATCGATTCGTGCTCGTTATTGGTCTGATGTTGGTTGTATTGGCTGGCTATCTCTACTGGATTAGAGACCAGTCCCAGATTTCTGAAGTTGCTTTTGAGACGATTGAACTTGCTCAGGCACCACCTGAGGTCATGGAGGTAATTGAAGAAAAAGCCAGAAAATTTGAAGTGTTAGCTGCTGAGCATGAGGGGTGGATTTACGTCTATTATGGCATTGATGAGGGGGATTACAAAACAATAGACATGAACATATTGGATACATATAAACAATATGTAGTACAAATTACCATAAGAAATGCAGATAATGATCAGTGGATAAACAGCTACAAGCTCGTACGATTTAAACGATTAGATAACAAGTCATTAATAACTGAAGTGACCGACAGAACCCAATTTGTGAGGCAGGTACAAGTTGATAATTGAAAATAGGTTTCGCACCACCATTCGATGGCAATACTTCATAGGGTCTGTTGGTCTAACTGGTGAAATACCTGATAGAAAGTAAATAGCTAAGATTAAAGCCCTAATAAAAAAAGAGATTTTATATGCAATAAACCGATGTAAATAAGACAGTGGTAGCATTTTTGGTTGACACCGTTTTCAGGTTGTGATAAATTATACCCGAGGCTTGTTACCGGTAATGCGGGCAAAACCACTATGGAAATGATTTTATTATTTCTATTTTGGTTTTGCCCTTTTTTAATCCTCAAAAAAAACGGGTGGTCCAAAATGATTATTAAACAGATATTTAATAACAATATTGTCAGTACCGTGGATGACAAAAATCAGGAACTGCTGATCCTCGGCCGGGGTATCGGGTTTAAGTTCAAGGTCGGTGATGAGATTGATGAGGAACGGATAGAGAAAGTGTTCCGTCTTCAGGATGCATCGATCTATGAGAAATTCAAGTCCATCGTCACTGAAGTGCCGATTGAAATTCTGCAGGCAACGGATGATATCGTAACGCTGGCACGTACGCAACTGAATAAAACCATCAGTGACGGGATCTATGTCTCGTTGTCGGATCACATTCATTTTGCTGTCCAGCGTATGGAAAAGGGCATGATCACAAGGAATCCGCTTTCCTGGGAAGTACAGCACTTTTACAAGGCGGAGTACGATGTCGCCCGAGAAGCGCTCACGCTACTGAAGGAAAGACTGGATATTGATTTTCCCAAAGATGAGGTTTGCAATATTGCACTGCATTTCATTAATGCGGAAGTCAATGATTCCATGAATGATGTGACTCATCTTATGCAGCTGCTTCAGGAAATCATGAACATTATCAAATACCACTTCAATGTCGAATTGGATGAAGATAGCGTTAACTATTTTCGTTTCATCACACATTTGAAATACTTCTGCCAGAGAGTCATCACGCATTCAACTCATGATGATGCAGAGGAGTATTTATACGAGGTGGTTCGGAAAAACTATCCGGAAACCTTCAAGTGTATCGGCAAGATCGAAACGTTTATCCATAAGAATTATCAATACGACATGACACACTCAGAGCAGTTATATCTCACGCTCCATCTGGAGCGGTTAATGAAAACCAAGCGAGAGAATTAGATTTTAACTGAATATCCCATGGGCTTGTTACTGTTCAATCAGGCAATACCCGAATGAAATGACGCGCACATGACGTGTCGTATTCGTTCGGGTATTTTTTATTGGAAAATATGAGGAGGAAAACATCATGAACCATCAGGAAACGGCACAGGAGATTATCAAAGCCGTTGGGGGCACAAATAATATCAACTCGGTGTACCACTGTATTACCCGTCTTCGCTTTGAATTGAAAGACAATGACAAAGTGGATAACGGTACACTCAAGAAGCTGGACAAGGTCATGGGGACCAACATCTCCGGCGACCAATTCCAGGTCATTATAGGTAATGATGTACCAAAAGTGTTTGATGCGATGGTCAAAGAACATCCAGCACTGCAGCAGAGCCCCGAAAAGAAAGAGACCAAGTCGGACAACAAAAAAAATGTAATTCTTAAAATATTCGAAACGATTGCAGGCGTATTTGCACCTATGCTGCCAGCGATCACCGCTGCAGGTATGCTCAAAGGTTTGCTTGCCCTGTTTGTATCTCTCGGCTGGATGTCAGCAGGAACGGATACCTATCGCATTCTCTCAGCCATCGGTGATGGCGTCTTCCATTACCTGCCACTGCTGATTGCAGTGAGTGCTGCCCGCAAGTTCGGCAGTAATCCGTTTGTTGCGATTGCATTAGGTACGGCGTTGATGTATCCGGATATGAGCACACTGCTCTCCAGCGGCGAATCCGTTGCTTTTATCGGCATTCCGGTAACGGCAGTAAGCTACGCATCATCGGTTATACCGATCTTGCTGGCTGTATGGCTCATGTCCTATGTCGAGAAGTGGGTTGACCGCGTAATTCCGGCTGCTTTGAAGCTGCTGCTTGTTCCGTTGATTACTTTGCTTGTTATGGTTCCGGTTACGCTGATCGCGATCGGTCCATTGGGCACATTCGTTGGTAATGGATTGTCCGGGGGTATTAACTGGCTGCTGAATGAAGGCGGATTGATTGCTGGTATCGTACTTGGCGGTGCAATGGCGCTGATTATTATGACTGGTATGCACTATGCACTTGTTCCGATTATCCTGAGCAACATTGCTACACTGGGCTTTGATAAATTCTTGCCGCTGACGTATATCTCCAATATGGGTCAAGCCGGTGCAACTCTCGGTGTATTTTTCCGGGCAAAAGACAAAAAGCTCAAAACCGTTGCATTATCGACCAGCTTTACAGCCCTCATGGGTGTAACTGAACCGGCAATGTACGGGGTAAACATGAAATACAAAAAGCCATTTGCTGCAGCGATGATCGGTAGTGCTGTAGGTGGCGGATTCGCACTGGCCTTTGGTGCCAAAGCTTATGTACTTGCGGGTAACGGCGGACTTCCTGGACTGCCTTCCCTGATTGGACAAACGTTCTGGTATTCCCTGATTGGTATGATTCTTGCCTTCGTGGTAGGTGCGATTATGTCCACGGTATTCGGAATTAAGGAAGAAGAAGGAGACGCAGAAGCGCTCGCTCAATTCTCCCCTGGTGCTTCTTCTACGCCAGCAGCAGCGCCTTCTAATGAGGCTGCAGCGGTGAACGTGGACGACATGGGTGCACCAACGCCAACAAGTGATGCGGTTGCTGTGGCTCCGATGACAGGAAAAGCAATCCCGCTGAAAGAAGTCAATGATCCAACGTTTGGCGATGAATTAATGGGTAAAGGTGTTGCGTTTGTTCCAAGCGTGGGCGAGCTCGTATCTCCAGTAACAGGAACGGTTATGAATGTGTTCAAAACGAAACATGCGATCGTTGTACGCAGTGATAACGGCATGGAACTCCTGATCCACGTGGGAATCAATACAGTCAAGCTGCGCGGACAATATTTTGAATCCCATGTTGCAGCCGGAACTCGCGTACAGGCCGGAGACAAGCTGCTTTCCTTTGAACTCGATCAAATTGCGAAAGAATATGACATTACAACAGCCATGGTTGTTACGAACACGGCGGACTACAAAGACATCCAACCAGTAAACTTGGGTGAAATCACGATGGGGCAAGAGGTATTGAAAGCCCAAATTTAATCTTAATCAACGAGAAGAGGAGAGATACGCATGATTAATCGACAAGGATTTCCGGAAGGTTTTCTGTGGGGCGGCGCCATTGCCGCCAATCAGGCTGAAGGTGGATTCGATGCAGGTGGCAAAGGCTGGTCCACGGCGGACATGGTTCCTTATTTTGAGAAAAAAGACTACACCAATCTAAGAGAACTCATGCATGTGACGACTGCAACCGTTGAGAAAGCGATGTCCCACCATAGTGCGGAGGGATATCCGAAACGCTACGGCATTGATTTTTATCACCGCTTCAAAGAGGATATTGCGCTATTCGCTGAGCTTGGTTTCAAGACATTTCGTCTATCGATCAACTGGCCGCGTATTTTCCCGAACGGCTATGATGCAGAACCTAATGAAGAAGGACTGCGCTTCTATGACGAAGTATTCGATGAACTGCGCAAGCACAACATTGAACCACTCGTAACACTTTCTCATTATGAAATGCCAATGGCACTGGTACTGAAATATAACGGCTGGGCTGGCCGGGAAGTCATTGGTCATTTTGTGAGATATGCTGAAACGGTAATGACCCGTTATAAAGACAAGGTTAAATATTGGCTGACATTTAATGAAATCAACACAACCATTATTGAGCCGTTCACAGGTGGAGGCATTATCGAAGACCGTGTAGATAACGTGATGCAGGCTTCGTATCAAGCGCTTCATCACCAATTCGTTGCGAGCAGTCTGGTTACGGAAAAAGCACGTCAGATCAATCCGAACTTCCAGATTGGCTGCATGCTTGCTCGTATGATTCACTATCCGGCCACTTCGAGACCAGAAGATGTATTACAGGCTCAGATTGATAATCAGCTGAATCTGCTGCATACCGATGTTCAGGTTCGCGGAAGCTATCCAACCTTCATGGCTCGTTACTGGGCAGACCACGGAATTTCCATTATGATGGAACCAGGGGATGAAGAGATATTGAAGAAGCACACAGTCGACTTCATCTCGTTCAGTTATTACACGTCCTTGGTGTCTGCTGTAAATCCTGAGGAATATGGAGTCACTGGAGGCAATCTGTACAGCACCATTAAAAACCCGAATCTGGAGCGCACAGAATGGGGCTGGCAGCTTGATCCGATTGGACTTCGCGTGGCACTCAAAGAGCTGTATGACCGTTATCAATTACCGTTATTTGTCGTGGAGAACGGACTTGGTGCCAAGGATACGGTTGAGGCTGATGGTTCCATTAACGATGATTACCGGATTGACTACCTGAGAAAACATATTACGCAAATGAAGGAAGCCGTCATGGATGGTGTGGACCTCATGGGTTACACAAACTGGGGAGCGATCGACATCATTAGTGCATCCACTTCCGAAATGTCCAAGCGTTATGGCGTAATCTACGTCGATCAGGACGACAACGGACATGGTACATTGAACCGTTATAAGAAAAAAAGCTTTGGCTGGTATCAAAAAGTCATTGCTTCAAACGGTGAAGATTTGGCTTAATTCATAATGGCAGCCCCAGGCGCAGCAGATAAGCAGCGCAGGGGGCGCCTTTTTTTATCCATAGGGGAGATGGTAAAAAGAATAGCTTCATGACACCCGGGGTGATATACTTTGTTCGTACTGGGGAGGGATAACATGAAAAAACCAATCATTGCTGTAGACATGGATGATACGATCTGTCATCTGGTCCGGCGAGCCATTTACCACAACAACATCAACTTCCCGACCCATCCACTGCGTTATGAAGATATGACTCATTGGGATACGTCTCACTTGCGTCATCCGGAGAGCACTCATGATGTTTTTTATGGTCGGCCGGGACTATTTGAGGAATTGGAGCTGTACGACGAGTACGTTGTGGATGAAATGCAGAAGCTGAATGAAGCTTATGATGTTATTATTGTGACGGCAGCAGACCCGAAGACCGTGGTGGAAAAGTGGAACTGGCTTCAGCGCCATATGCCCTTTATCACGGCGGAGCAGTTTATCACATGCAAACGGAAAAATTTGATTAACTTTGACTTGTTAATTGATGACGGAGCACATAATTTGATTCCGGCTTGGAAAGCGGGAAAGAAAGTCATTTGTATCCCTCATCCGTGGAATGGGAGTGAGCGGGAACAGTATCCGTTTCCCTTGATGTCCAGTTGGAAAGGTGCCAAGGCATACATAGATGACTTGTTTGAGACTGCAAGTGGCTAGTCAAAGTACCAAAAGGAAAGTCCAGGACTTCAGGTTCTGGACCTTTTGCGGTATGTCAGTGGAGTTTCCCCTGTAATTCGTTTGAAAACGGTGTAGAATGTATCTACATCCCGGTAGCCGACAAGCTCGGCGATGAGGCTAACTTTATGCTGTGAACTCTTCAGGAGTTCACGGCTTTTTTGTATGCGCAGGTGCTGAAGGTACGAGCTGAACGTCTGTCCCGTATTGCTCAAGAACATGCGGCCAATTTGCTTTTCGCTCCAACCTGATTGGTGAGATAGATCACTCATGCGAATGCGCATGCCAAGATGCTGATTCAGATATTGAAGGATGTATTCAAAATCGGAAGAGTGCCCATGTTCACCTTGCCTTTTCTGATGCAGCTGTCTGTAAGTCGTTACGATAAGCTGGCAAACGAGTGTGAATAACATACTGGAAGAACCGATTCCCGCAACGGAGGTTTCACGGTAGAGCTTCACCAGCAACTCTTCAATCTGACGATTCTGATCACCGATGGATATATAAGAGACCTCATTGTTGGCCAAATCGATCAGGTGGCTTCGAATGTCCTCTTCCTGGATGGCGAGGGACAGTTTATGTATCAGCTCTGTATGGAACAGACAGTTATATATGATCAGCGGATGCTCTGAGACATTGGAGGATGATGGACGAAATACATGGGGAACGCCGACCGGGATGACAAACAGCATGCCTTTTTGAACCGGGACAATGTCCTGAGCAATGTGATGGAAACCCGCGCCTTCCGCAACATAACTGTATTCCAAGAAATCATGGGCATGAAAAGGGAGGTTGAAGTCCTCGGTACATCTATTCACAAAGAGCTGCAGTTCGGAGTTGAAGAAGAGTTCACTTTTTAACAGGTGTACTGATGCGTTCATGGCTTCACCTCCTTATGGTTATGGCCGAATTACCGGGTTAAATAGTCCTCTTTACCGGGTATTTCCTTGAGCGGGATCAGTATAATTATAGCGTAAGCCTGTATTGGAAACCACGATGGAAAGGAATGTTTATCCCTATGTTGACCATCAATCATCTTCGTTGCGAGTATAAAGTAAATCCGATTGGACTGGATGTCAAATCACCCAGATTAAGCTGGCAATTGCAGTCGGACCAGCGAAACTGCGTTCAATCCGCCTATCAAATTCAATTGTCTCTAACGGATGGCCATGAACAGACCGTGTGGGATTCCGGAAAAGTTATCTCCGATCAGTCCATTCATGTGGAACTGGCTGGTTGGGAGCCTCAGGCACGAACCCGGTATTATTATCGCATTCGTGTCTGGGACGCTGCTGAAGAGCAATCTGCCTGGTCAGCAGCAGCGTTCTTCGAAATGGGACTGATGGACAGCAAGAATGCTTGGCAGGCTGATTGGATTACGTCAAGGCCCGATGAGCATGATACGGCCTGTCCCCGCCTACGTACAACTTTTGAACTGAAACAAGAGGTAACTTGTGCAAGAATTTATGTAACAGCTCTTGGACTCTATGAACTGCACCTGAATAACAAGAGAGTGGGTCAGGATTATTTTACGCCCGGATGGACCAGTTATGGTAAGCGGTTGCAATACCAGGTGTATGATGTCACTGATCTTCTTCAAGCAGGGGGGAATATTCTAGGTGCATATCTGGGTGACGGTTGGTATAAAGGTCATTTGGGATGGAATAAAGAAAAGAGGATATTCGGAGATCAAGCAGCTTTACTGCTGGAACTCCATATTCACTACGCGGATGGAACGGTAGAAACCATTCTGTCTAATGGAGACTGGAAGACGGCGAGCAGTGCCATCCGTATGTCTGATATTTACATGGGGGAGACCTACGATGCACGCTTGGAGACGGATTGGACAGATAACACTTCAACCCGTTGGTCACCTGTGGATGTACTGGAATATACCAAGGATATTATCGTTGCTCAGGAGAATGTACCTGTTACCAGGGTGCAGGAGCTCGAGCCTATCGCTTTGATCACAACCCCACAGGGAGACCTTGTGCTGGACATGGGGCAAAATATGGTGGGATGGGTGAAATTCAACATCGAGGGTGAACAAGGGCATACCGTTGAGTTAAGACACGCTGAGATTTTGGATCATGAGGGTAATTTTTATACCGAGAATCTGCGCGGAGCAGCGCAGTCTATTCGATATACCTTAAAAGGTGAAGGGGTTGAGTCATATGAACCCCATTTCACATTTCAGGGATTCCGTTATGTTAAGCTCATCGGTTTCGCGGAATCCATAAATCTAGATGACTTTAGGGGAGTCGTGCTGCATTCCGATATGGAGCGAACAAGTGATTTCCAATGCTCCAGCCCGCTTGTAAACCAGCTTCATCATAATATACTCTGGGGACAAAAAGGGAATTTTCTTGACGTACCGACAGACTGTCCACAGCGGGATGAACGTCTTGGTTGGACCGGCGACGCCCAGATGTTTATTCGGACAGCTTCATATCTAATGAACACGGGTCCCTTCTTCACGAAATGGCTGCGGGATCTTCAGGCAGATCAGGGCGAGGACGGCGGTATTCCTTTTTTCGTTCCGGATCTAAGAAGTTCAACTTCAGAGGGCTGGGGAGATACCAGTCATTCCTCGGCTGCTTGGGGCGATGCAGCGGTTATCTGTCCCTGGACCATTTACGAGATGTATGGGGATGTCAGACTGCTTGCCGAGCAATATGATAGCATGAAACGTTGGGTTTATTATATTCATGAGCAAGGTAACAATCCATACTTATGGAATACGGGATTTCACTTCGGAGACTGGCTGGGACTTGATTCCAAGCCGGACAGCTATATTGGTGCCACGGACAAGGATTTTGTGGCAACTGCGTTCTATGCCTATTCGGTCTCACTCGTGAGAAAGGCGGCCGCAGTTCTTGAGCAGGGCGAAGATGAAGCATACTATGCAAAGCTGCATGAACATATTGTAACGGCCTTCCGTGAGGAATTTGTTACGCCTGCGGGGAAATTGGCGGTTCCTACACAGACAGCTCATGTTCTTGCCCTGCATTTTGAATTACTGGATGCTAAGGCAAGACAGCGGGCTATCGATCAACTGGGAAAACTGGTTGCAGATGCAGGGAATCATCTGACAACCGGTTTTGTGGGCACGCCATACCTGAATCCGGTACTTAGCGAAACGGGTCATCATGATCTAGCTTACACGCTGCTCTTTCAGGAAGACTATCCATCCTGGCTGTATCAGGTAACGAAAGGGGCCACGACCGTCTGGGAACATTGGGACGGGATAAAAGAAGATGGAAGCCTATGGAGTGCAGACATGAATTCATTCAACCATTATGCGTACGGTGCCATTGGAGAGTGGCTTTACCGTTATGTTGCAGGCATCCGTTCCGATGAGAAATCTCCGGGCTTCCATGTTGTGCATATTGAGCCGCAGCCTGGTCCGGGTCTGGATTGGGTGGAAGCAAGTCTTGATACGATGTATGGACGTGTGGGTTCAAGCTGGTATCGCAGGAAAAACAATGAGATGGAAGTGCACGTAACCATTCCCGCAAATGTAACTGGTACCGTTGTTTTGCCGGGTGCAAGCCTTCAGACAGTTATGGAGGGCGGTCTTCCTTTGCACAAGGTGCCTCTTCTTCAGGGTGTTCAAACGATAGAATCTCACGTGAAGATTGATTTGGGATCGGGAAGTTACCATTTCACATACAAGTGTGTGGAGGAATCGGAGCCCGTAACCATAAAGTAATATAGATAGAGGAATATAAGAACTGTGAAAGGAGCTGCTGGAGCTGCATTAATGCAGCTCCTTCTTCATTTTTATTTAATGTAATTGTAGAATTAGGGAAAGGAGAGTGTACTTCGTATGACAAAAGAACAAGTCAGACTCGTTAGACCATCGATTGTTTATAAAGAAGCATACATGGCATTTTATCAGGATTGGCTACAAAGTGGAGAATTAATGGTGCCTTGGGTTATTGCAAAAGATCCAAGTGATTTTGAAGGAATGATAGCCTCTCTTCATCGAAGTGAACAAGGAATTGACATTCCGGAAGGGTGGGTCAAGGATAGTACATACTGGCTTGTAACAGAGACCGGCAAGATGGTTGGTGCCGTAAATATCAGGCATGAGCTTACAGACAAACTATTGAACAGTGGTGGACATATCGGCTATGGAATTCGTCCAGATGAGCGTCGGAACCATTATGGTTCACAGATCCTTGAGCTGAGCCTGGTTAAGGCTAGGGAGCTTGGAATTACCAAAGTGCTGGTTGTGTGTGACGCCCATAATATCGCTTCCAAAAAAGTCATTCTTCGTAATGGGGGAGTGCAGGATCAACATTATGTTGAGCCAGATGGTAACGTAGTGGAGCGATTCTGGATTGATAATGTCGAATAATGTTGAATGCGGGTGTGAATTGACGAAAATAATATGGATAACGATTGTATAACCCTCTCAGGCTGATTACAATGAAGTGTAGAATCTGGATTGCGGCCGGAAACTATCATCCCATATCAGTCATAAGTGAGGTTTTATCATGAATCAACCGGTTAATCGGCCCCGGCGAATTGAATATCTGGATCTGTTTCGGGCTATTGCCATCATGGCGGTGGTTGCTATCCATGCAACATCCACAGCAGTTACACATTATCCCACTCATTCGCAGGGCTATGATTTTTATTTTTTCTGGAACAGTATACTGCAATTCGCGGTGCCTGCGTTTCTGTTTTTGTCCTCACTTGTTCTGTTCTACAATTATAATGCCAGGGTGAAGGAAACAGGGTGGATGTTCGCATTTTATAAAAAGCGTCTGCTCTATGTGTTTGTTCCTTATGTGATGTGGTCATTCATTTATTTTGGGGTCAAACAGGAGCTGGCACATCATGATCCAATGTCTCATTTTACGTTTTTTCTTAAACAATTACTCACAGGAACAGCCCATACGCACTTATACTTTTTTCTTATTATTCTTCAGTTTTATGCGGTGTTTCCGTTACTTTTATCACTAACCCGGTTTCGTTTATTTAAGCGTTATCTGCCCTTATTCTTCATTGCAGCTCAGGCTGTCTTTTATGTGCTGCATCTTCAGTTTCACTTCGAACGAATGGGAAGTCTACTGCCGAGTTACTTGATCGTTATTGGGTTTGGCGCATGGATTGGCCTGAACTTTAACGTTTCTCTGGAGAAACTGCGTTCATACCGCTATGTCTTAATTTTGGCCTTTTTAAGCGGAGCTTTTATATCTATATATGGCAGTGTCTACATAAAAACATCCTTAACTGCAATTCCAATCATGCAGTATACCTTGCTGTTTTTGTTCCGGAATTTGTTTACACTTTCTGCATGTTTGTTATTGCTGATGGGATGTGAACGAATAGCGGCAAAAAAGCGGGATCGAGCACATCGGATTCATCGTCTCTTCGACTCACTGGGTACAGTGGCCTTCGGAGTATTCTTGATGCACCCATTAGTATTGTTATTCTGGAGACGGGAGTTCTCGGTGGAAATGGCCCGGCATTTTAGTTTTGGCATACTACTGTCATACGTCGTTGCCCTGCTGCTCTCTTGGTTGATAGCGATTGGATTACGGCGAATAAAATGGGGCTGGGCGCTGATTGGGCGATAAATTTGAATATTATTTTTAAAGAAATGAATGAGATTCTAAGGCTCCTGATGAAAAAAGGGGAAACTTGAATCTCTTTTTTATTTGCTTTTAAAGAGGTATTATGGATGAATGTCCAGAAAATTCAAATCATTTATATCCAAATGAGGAGTGATGGGATGAAGTTTGTCATCATTTTTGGTCCACAAGCGGTCGGGAAGATGACCGTCGGCCAGGAACTGGAGAAGATCACGGAACTGAAGTTGTTTCATAATCACATGACGATTGAGCTGGTATCTCCCTATTTCAGTTATGGTACACCTCAAGGTAAACGACTGGTGAGTCTGTTTCGCCAGGAAATTTTTGAAGAAGTGGCGAAGAGCAATCTTCCCGGCTTGATCTTTACATACGTGTGGGCGTTTGATTCTAAAGAGGATGCAGAATATATCCGTAAAATCAGTGAGCTGTTCACTGCTCATGGCGGACAGGTGTGTTATGTCGAATTGGAGGCAGATATGCCGGAGCGATTGAAACGTAACCGGAGTCCTCACCGGCTGCTGCATAAGGCAACGAAGCGAAACGTAGAATGGTCCGAACAGGATTTGCTAGATAGCATGAACAAACACCAACTGAACTCAGTCCCGGGAGAATTTACACATGAGCACTACATTCGAATCAATAACACACATAAAAGTCCTGAAGAGGTGGCAGAAGCCATCAAGAAAAGATTTGATCTATAATCAGCTAATCACCAAGATATGTAGAAGGATAGAAAGGACGTGTACATTTTGACCAATAACATATTTAAAGACATCGTAACATCGGAGGACGTTCTTCGAGAAATCTGCGGTTCACCGGGAGAATTGGTGAAGAATAAATCGATTGCCTATCTGGATGAGCATTGTCAGCAATTCATTGCCCGTTCTGGCCTGCTCTTTATGTCAACCAGTGATCGTTCTGGCTCTTGTGATGTATCTCCCCGGGGGGACGGAATAGGATTTGTGCACATCGTCGATCAGCATCATCTGGTCATTCCGGAACGGCCGGGCAACAGGCGTTTTGACTCGCTGTTGAACATTTTGTCCAATCCGCACATTGGATTGATTTTTGTTATTCCTGGACTTGAAGAGACACTGCGTATCAATGGCAGAGCGATAATAATTCGGGATACGGACATGATGACGCAAATGCAGGCGCAGGGCAAAACACCCAAACTAGGTATCGCTGTAACGGTAGAAGAGTGCTATATGCATTGTGGCAAAGCCTTTAAACGTTCGCACACATGGGAACCTGAGAACTGGCTCGCCAAGGAGGAATTACCCAAACCAGCACGTATTATCGCTGCGAATGCTAGTAAATTAGGTGTTACGGAGGACGATGTCGTCCGTTCTTTACAAGAATCGTATGAGAAGCGATTGTATTAATATTTGCAAGGTCTAAGGAGTTGAATCATAGTGTTTGTATTAGTCTTGATGGTTGCAGGAGCTATTGTTAGTCTTTTGGTGCCGTACGGCACTGTCATCGTCATTGGCATTATACTCGGTCTTGTGGTGGATAATTATCGAAATACGTTGTATGTTCGTGAGGACATTCGTGCGATTAAAAATCATTTGGGGCTGATGAACAATAAGGAATCAAAAGAGTACGAATTCGATAAAGAGTTCAAGCAAGTGGATCAACTTAATTCCGATGAGATGAGTGTGATCAACAAGAGGATTGAAGCTGAGCTGGAGAAGGAAAATAGAAATAAGAAAAACTAGGCGTGCGCGCCCGTTTCGCCCTGCAATTTAATGCAAAAGAGTGCTAGTTCTCCTCGGGTCGGTAAACATTTGACGTTCTCTCATTAACCGTGAATGGTATGGAATATTGTCTATAGTTGATTGAAAATTAGGTGAATTGTGATCTTCATTTTTGGGCGTATTTTTTTAATTCAAGAGGAATTAATGCAAATGCTTCAAGAACATACGAGAGAGACTGAATAAAATAAAACAGATGGAACCAAATTAAATTTATTGTTGCACATTGTAGAAAATTGTAATACCATGAACGCACATATCGTAGATATTGAAGTTGAAAAGGGCAGACCTATGACCTCGTTGAAGGTATGGCTTGTCTTTTTCTGTATATTGGGGTGGATAAAGTGAAAATCGAGAAGGTGCTGAACAATAATGCTGTAGTTGCCATTCAGGATGGGCGCGAAGTCATCGTCATTGGCCGAGGAATAGCTTTTCAGAAGCGGGCAGGTGATCGGGTCTCCGAGGAGCATATTGACAAGATCTTTACTTTGCAGAATGAAGATATCCAGGAAAACTTCAAAACATTAATCGCCAGCATACCGCTGGAATACATGAAAGTTTCCGAAGAGATCATCGCGTATGCCAAACTGAAATTGGGCAAAAAATTGAATGACAGCATCTATCTCCATCTGACAGATCATATCCATTTCGCCATTGAGCGATATCGCAAGAACCTGCCTATACGAAATGGACTACTGTGGGAAACGAAACAGTTGTACAAGGATGAATACGAAGTGGGACTCGAGGCCCTCAACATGATTTGTGATCAATTTGGTGTCCTGTTACCGGAAGATGAAGCCGGATTTATGGCATTACATTTTGTAAATGCAGCACTTAACGAAGAAATGCCGAATATTCGGAGCATGACGCAGGTGATGCAAGAGGTGCTGACGATCATCAAGTACCATTTCAAAATGGATTTTGACGAGAACTCGCTGAACTATTACCGATTTGTGACACATCTGAAATTTTTTGCCCAACGTCTTGTCAAAGGAAAGCACTATAAAAATAACAATGATGATGAATTGTTTGAATTGATCCAGAAGAAGTATCCCGAAGCGCACAAGTGCTCCGAAAAAATCAAAAAATTTATTGAAAATAACTACACGTATCAACTTACTAACGAGGAAATGATGTATCTGTCGATTCATATTGAACGCGTGGTGCACGCAACTTCAGAGTAGTTCGATTAAACCAAAATATTCCACTAAAAAAGCGCTTGCAAAAGATCAGAAGTTATACTATTATAAATCCATAAAGTAAGCGCATACAAAATCGGATTGTAACTGTTCAATCAGGCAATGCCGATCACTCCAGGTCAGTAGACTGGTTGCAACTTACTTTAAGATGAAGTTGTTGAAGTAACAACCGAATATCGCTGTGTACAGCCTTACAGGGTTGCAACCATTAAGGGCAAAACCTGAATTGCTGAATAACACGACTTGTTTCCGGATCATCCGGCGCGTTGTGTATGTTCAGTAGTTCAGGTTTTCTTTGTTTCACAAGCATGGGGAGTCTACTTAGAGAGGGAGAATAACTATGAATTACGATCAACTGGCCAAAGACATCCTATCCCGTGTAGGTGGTTCTGGAAACGTGAACAGCGTTTTCCACTGTGTAACCAGATTACGCTTTAAACTGAAAAATGAAAGCGTTGCTAAAACAGAAGAGATTAAAAATCTGCCTGGCGTTATTACGGTTATGCAGAGTGGTGGACAATATCAGGTAGTCATCGGCAATGAAGTGCCGGATGTATATAAAGCGATTGTGAAGGTGGGCAACTTGCCGACAGAAGGTCAGGTTGAAGAGACGAAGGATGAATCGGGGAAAAAAGTAGGATTGTTCAGCCGATTTATCGATATGATCTCGGGAGTCTTCACTCCACTTCTCGGCTTGCTTGCTGCAACAGGGATGATCAAAGGGTTTACAGCCATGTTTCTATCCTTCGGCTGGTTGACGGACATATCCGGAACGTACCATTTGCTGAATGCAACGGGTGACTGTCTGTTCTACTTCTTCCCGGTATTCCTTGGTTATACGGCTATCAAGAAGTTTGGCGGCTCACCGTTCCTGGGTATGGCCATCGGGGCTACACTGGTTTATCCTACGCTGTCCGGTTTGACTGCGGGAGATCCATTGTACACGCTATTCGCGGGTACGTTGTTTGAATCACCGATTCATATTACGTTCCTGGGTATTCCAGTGATCCTGATGAACTATTCATCTTCGGTAATTCCAATTATTATTGCTACATTCTTTGCCGTTAAGGTCGAAAGATTCTTCAAAAATGTTATTCCTAAAGTGGTTAGTACATTCCTTGTTCCATTCTTTACACTGCTTGTTATCGTTCCGGCAACGTTCCTTGTGATTGGTCCAGTATCCACTTGGGCTGGACAGTTGATAGGTGCAGGAGCAACCGGGATCTATGATCTGAGCCCACTTCTTACAGGACTTATCATTGGAGGTCTGTGGCAGGTGTTCGTACTGTTCGGTCTTCACTGGGGTCTGGTTCCAGTCATGCTTCTGAACCTCAGTACGTCCGGAGCGGATCCGGTGGTTGCCATGTCGTTCGCTGCCTCTTTTGCTCAGATTGGTGCGGTACTTGCCGTAATGTTGAGAACTAAAAATGCCAAACTGAAATCTTTGAGTATTCCGGCCTTCATCTCAGGCATCTTCGGTGTAACCGAGCCGGCAATCTATGGTGTGACCCTTCCATTGAAAAAACCGTTTATCATGAGCTGTATTGCTGGTGGTATTGGCGGCGCCATACTGGGATTCTTCGGTTCGAAAATGTACATGTTTGGCGGCCTTGGCGTATTCGGTTATCCGACCTTCATTAACCCGGCTACAGGTGTTGATTCTTCATTCTACATGGCACTTGTTGCAACAGCCGTTGCGTTCATACTTGGTTTCGTTCTTACGTATGTAGTTGGTTTCAAGGAAGCTGCTGCACCGGTATCAGCTCCGGCAGCTGCACAAGCACCTGCACTCGATCCCAATCCGAACAGCAAATACGAAATCTTTAGTCCAATGGCTGGCGAAGTTATTCAATTGAAAGAAATTAACGACATTACGTTTGCTGGTGAGCATATGGGTAAAGGCATTGCGATTCGACCAACAAGTGGCCGAGTGGTATCTCCAATCACAGGTGTTGTACAAACGGTTTACCGCACAAAGCATGCCATTGGACTTGTGACGGATGATGGTGTAGAGATGCTGATCCACATTGGACAAGATACGGTACAACTGAAAGGTCAACATTTTAATGCTCATGTGAAAGATGGTGACCGGGTCAACGTTGGAGATTTGATTATGGAGTTTGATCTGCAGGCCATCAAGGATGCCGGTTATGAGACGGTTACTCCCATTATTATTACGAATACTTCGAATTACCTGGATGTTGTGGGCACAGAGAATGCATCGGTGAACGAAAAAGACAAATTGCTGACTGTGCTGGGTTAAATCAAGTTTGGATGAATAGGAGGAGTGCTTATGTTTGAAAAGCCAACTTCCTTCCCGGAGAATTTTCTCTGGGGAGGAGCAACAGCAGCGAATCAGCTGGAGGGTGCCTACCTGGAAGGGGGGAAAGGATTGACTACGGTCGATCTGATCCCTACCGGGTCTAGGCGTTTCCCCATTGCGATGGGTAACCTGGATTCGTTCGAACCCAAGGAAGGTGAGTTCTACCCTTCTCATGAAGCCATTGATTTCTATCATCGGTACAAGCAAGACATAGCTTTATTTGCCGAAATGGGGTTCAAATGTTTAAGACTTTCGATCGCCTGGTCCCGGATCTTCCCGAACGGGGATGACGCCGAGCCCAATGAGGCAGGCCTGCAATTCTATGATGATGTCTTCGATGAATTGTTGAAATATTATATCGAACCGGTCGTTACCATTTGTCATTTTGATGTACCTGTACACCTCGTGCAAACATATGGCGGCTGGAAGGACCGCAAGATGATTGGATTTTTTGAAACCTATGCGAAGACGTTATTCCATCGATATAAGGACAAAGTGAAATACTGGATGACGTTTAACGAAATCAACATGCTTCTGCATCTACCTTATATTGGTGCAGGTATCGTCCTGCAAGAGAGGGAGGACAAGCAGCAGGTCCTGTATCAGGCGGCCCATCATGAACTGGTAGCCAGTGCACTTGCTGTTAAGGCGTGTCACGAGATGATACCCGGTGCACAGATCGGGTGTATGCTGGCGGCAGGTATGGTGTACCCCTACACTTCCAATCCGGAGGACGTATGGAAGGCGATGGAGCAGGATCGCGAATCATTTTTCTTCATTGATGTTCAATCCAAGGGGGCATACCCGGGCTACACGAAGCGTTTCTTCAGAGAAAACGGGATTCATATCGAGATGCAGCCAGAAGATGCCGACCTTCTTAAGCAGAATACGGTGGACTATATTGGCTTTAGCTATTATGCCAGCCGCTGCACAAGCACCGATCCGGAGATTTTGAAGGATTCAACCGAGGGCAACGTATTTGGTTCCGTGAAAAACCCTTATCTTGATGCATCGGAATGGGGATGGACCATTGACCCGAAAGGTCTGCGCATTACCTGCAATCAGCTGCACGACCGCTACGGCAAGCCATTATTCATTGTGGAAAATGGTCTTGGTGCTACGGATGTATTGCTGGATAATGACACGGTGGAGGATGATTATCGCATTGACTACCTGGACCGTCATTTTGCCGAGATGGCAGAAGCCATTCAGGACGGAGTCGAGATCATTGGATATACGAGCTGGGGCCCGATTGATTTGGTCAGTGCAGGTACAGGAGAAATGAAGAAACGTTATGGTTACATCTATGTAGACCGAAACAATGACGGCACGGGTTCGCTGAGAAGGGTGAAAAAGAAAAGCTTCCACTGGTACAAGGACGTCATTGCTACTCAAGGTGCACAATACTTCTAAGTTCTGTCCAGTAAGTGAAATTCAGAAAAAGGGAGGAGCAGTCCTGTGCTACACACAGTTCTGCTCCTGTTTTGTTCAATTGAACAGAACTTTGGGAAGTTCACTTTTATATGTCCATCTAAGAGAAAAACCAATTAAGGGACTTGCAGACTCCGTTGTGCATTTAGCCTGCCATACTGCCAATAGACCCCGGAACCGGATACGGGATCGGAGGCAAAGCACAATGCATCGCGGATCTGGGCATTGGTTTTGCCTTGGGCAGCAAGCAAGGCAGCTACACCTGCCACCTGTGGTGCTGCCATTGATGTTCCGCTCATATATGCGTACGAGCTGCCGAGATAAGTCGACAGTATGCTGTCACCCGGAGCGGCCATATCAACCCATGAACCATAGTTGGAGAAATTGGATTTCAGATCGGAAGGATTGGTGGAAGCGACGGCAATCACATTGGGGTAGGAAGCGGGCACGATTGGATAGGAAGTATTGTCATTGCCTGCAGCAGCAATAATGACTGCCCCGCGGTCCCAGGCATACTGTACCGCAGCTTGCAAGAAGGCATCGCCGACAGGTCCGCCCAGACTCAAATTAACCACTTGTATACCGTTATTGGCAGCATAGACCAGCCCGTTGCCGACATTGCCCATGGTTCCCACCCCGCTATCATCCAGAACACGAATGGGTACGATGGACGCAAGCGGAGCAACGCCAGCGATGCCAGCTCCATTATTCGTGACGGAAGCCGCAATTCCGGCCACATGTGTGCCGTGTCCGTTTCCATCCTCGGGAATGGCGTCATAGCTGACATAGTCATAACCTGGAAGGAGCTTGCTGGCAAGCTCGGGGTGGTTTAGCTGCACTCCGGTATCAATAATGGCAATTTTGATGGAGCTGTTGCTTTGGCTAATATCCCAAGCCGCAGGTGCGTTAATCTTTTGCAGGTTATTCTGATAAGGGAAGTAGGGGTCATTCGGGGTATAGGATGCCTGAACGAAGTAATTGGGTTCTACATGTTCAATGAGTTCATGATCCTTATAGTTCTTGAGCATGCGATGCATGATTCTGCTTGATTCTACCCGATACCAGCCGAGATCCTCATAAGTTTCGGCAACTTTGCATCTTCCTTTTTTATGCAGAGCGTGCATTTGATCTGCCGTAGTGCCGTCTTTAAATTTGATCAAGAGCTGCTTGGGAGCATGGGGATGAAACTTTCGCGTTTCAAGGATATCTTCTACGTAACGATATACAAATCCCAGCATGAGCAGAAATGCTGCAGAGATACCCAGCCATAGCCACATCGCTTTTTCCCCCTTGTGAGTTTGATTTGGTAACACGTCTTATCGTATGCAGAGTCTCTCAAATCGCGCGGGCTTTCTATCATTTTGGATAGGAGTGCAGCTAGATTGATAGAAGAAATTAATTTAGGTAAGATGATGGAAGAGAGTGAGCTCACCAAGAATGCGGGTTCGGGTAGCTGCTATAAGCCAAGCTCTAATCTATAGGATAGGAATGAAAATATTGTGACACAGCTTCAGACGGTGCCCAAGATAATGAAGGTTCAGCTCCATCAGATTGAGCAAGCTGTTGATTTTGCCATGCGTGTCCGCAGAGAAGTATTCCCAATGATGAATCATGAACAGATACCTGCGGATCTGATGCAATTTAGAGAACATTATATGGAGACAGCAGGTGGGGTCTTTCTTGTAGCCGTAACGGAGGAAGGGGGCATTGTAGGCTCCATCGGTACTTTGCCATATGATGGTCGGATTCAGGTGATCGAAGGTCGGTATCCGGATCAATCCGCAGCTGAAATTGTAAAATGTTATGTCGATCCTGCCTATCGCAGATACGGTATTGGTTCACTTTTGGTGAAAGAGCTGGAGCGTGTTGTAAGAGAAATGCCGTACACCATGTTATATCTACATACCCACCGTTTCTTGCCTGGGGCCGTGGATTTCTGGGAACGTCAAGGATTTACAATTGTGACCGAAGAGCAAAATGAGTGGCAAATTGTGCATATGGAGAAGCCAGCTGAGAAGTGATCTTTACTGTATAGAAGCTGGCAATGATCAAGTCAAAGCAAGCAAACGAGCACAGTTGGTAACGCTCAAATCGAAAACGCCTGAGATCGGAGAGATGTATCTATGTATACAAGTCTGATTGAAAAATTGAAGCATACCGAGGCTATACGCTGGTTCCCCAATCATCAGGTTCAGGAGAGCTGGATTATCGAAGTAGAACAGGAACTAGGCTTCGCATTGCCTCCTTCCTATCGCTGGTGGCTCCTGAATTATGGCCAGGCGATGTTAAGCGGCACAGAAATTCTAACCGTTGCGCCTCCAGAGGACCGAGAATATGCAGACACGGATATTCTGTACATATACCGGCTTGCTGATGAACAGGCGAAGCAGGAAGGCAAGTTGGAACTGTTTATTCCGGATGAGGACGAGTATTACTACTTTGATACACGAAACGCTGATGACCGTGGGGAATACAAGGTTATGCGGCTGGATTATTTTAATGGCGAGCCTGAAGTGTATGCGGACTCCTTCGCCGAATTTTTGGAGAAATTAATTGATCAACGAACCCCTCGGAATCCGTAATTTCACTATGCTGTTTATGTGCTAAGACCGGCCGGTTGGGAAATCATAAAGGAATAAGTGTTTTGGCATGAATGGATGGATACAACATGGCTTGAGACATAATGGGGGGCAGATTCAGATGAACACACGGACACGTAAGATAGTCTTTATCGATATTGATGGCACACTTGTGGATGATGATGGGAACATACCTGTTTCAGCTCAGAAGGCTTGCAGGCAGGCACGTGCCAATGGACATCTGCTTTATTTGTGCACAGGGCGTTCCAAGGCGGAGATCTATGATTCCATCTGGGACGTCGGATTCGTCGGTCTGATTGGTGCAGGTGGCGGATACGTGGAGTTTGGTGATGAAGTTCTATATCATAAAAAGGTAACGGCTGAAGATGTTCGTCATATGGTCGATTTTTTCAATGAACATCAGATTGATTTCTATCTGGAATCCAATTCGGCCCTCTATGCAAGTAGCAATCTTCAAACCCATCTCGAACGTCGCATATACGGTGATGTGGAGAATGATCCGACAGCCAGAGCGAAAAAGGAACAGAAGCCGCATCCCTTTATTACGGGTCTGACCTACGGTGAAGCCGACTTATATAAGGATGATGTCAATAAGGTTTGTTTTCTGGAAAGTGCTGTGGTTCCGTTCGAACGGATCAAGCAGGAATTTCAGGGCAAATTCGAGGTTATCCAGTGCACCGTACCTATCTTTGGAGAGGGAAGCGGGGAGCTCATGATTCCTGGCATTCACAAGGCAATTGCAATTGCGGATCTGCTGGAACACCTGGGCATGTCTCGGGAAGACACACTGGCCATCGGAGACGGCATGAATGATGCGGAGATGCTGGAATTTTGCAATATAGGCATTGCCATGGGCAATGCGAAGCCCGGTCTGAAAGCCATCGCTGATGACATTACTGAAACCATTGAGGAAGATGGGTTGTATCACAGTTTTGTGAAGTATGGCTTGATTCAGTCTTAACGTTCTTGAGATCTTCCCTCCTGAATCGGATCATGGCGTGCGTTAGATTACACAATTCCTGTGCACTATCCGATATATATTAGGTACGCTCATTTACTAGATACATAAAGGAGTGCAGAACATGGATATTGCAGCATTATCAATGGCCATGAGTCAAACGTCGCTGGCGCAGTCGGCGAGTTTGCAGGTGATGTCATTGTCGAAAAACATGGCAGAACAACAAGGTCAACAGCTTACGGAAATGTTAAAATCTGTTCCAGCCCCACATCCGAATCTGGGAAGTAGTCTGGATATTTCAGTTTAGACATTTTCTAAGAAATGCATGTTCAAAAACAATTGCAGCAAGCGAACCCAAACGGTTTCAATTCATCGAATTGAAGCTGTTTGGGTTGTTTTTTACGACTAGGAATGATGGAGGATCATACTTCCAAAAAGCTGACGGGCCTTCTCCCAATCCACACCGAGTTTACCTTGCCATCCGGCCCATGGCATCTCCATGTCGGAGCGGCCTTTCGTATTGCTGAGCAGTAATTCGGCATTCAGCAGTTCTTCGATATTGGTCCAATGATCAGGATGAAGGGAGAGAATCTGGTTTGGCAGAACCCCTACTCGGGATAAAGATTTCAATATGCCTCGGCGGATACCAGCCTGTCCTTTGATCAATTTCTCGGCTGTGAGCCGTTTCTCATATTTTCCCGGAGATTCCTCGCTCTCTGCCTGATCCAAACTATGGAGCAGTTGATTGAAGGTGTGAATGTCCTCTTCACTCGGTGTAATGGATTCATGTTCAAGCAGGGAAACTAGCTCTGTCAAATCAGCATATGTCCCTAAACTATTCGAGCTGTAATCGTGTCCCAAGTGAACGGCATAGCGAATAAAGGACAAATTATCCCATGATTCATTGCTGTTACGGCTTAAACCGCAGTATTTACAACAATGGAAATGTTTCGCTTCTTCATAAGCATGGTGCTGCATGTGAACCATCATATGATAGCTTCCAAGTGCAGATATGCCTCGGGGATAACTTCCACCAACACCCGCCACAAATGCATTGGTGACCGTGGTCCAGGATAGATGTTCATTTTGCTGCAAATCGATTAATTGTTGAATGATCTCGTCATGAGCAATTAGCTCCAGATCATTAGGAACCCAGCCGTGCGTATGTAATACGTCTTGTTCGTCAGCAGTTAGTATCCGTTCGATACACCGTCACCTGTCGCTCGCTGTCGTACTCGCCATTGGCATGCTGATACAGCTTCTTAAGCACTCTCATGCATTGTTTGTCCATGAGCATCTCCTCAAAGGTAGTTGTTTATCCTAAGACTTTCGTATAGGCTTCATTGCTTCCTTTCATTATAAATGAGATGATGGCTATATTACAGATATGAGAAGCGGTGAAGCATGCGAATTAATAAATACATAAGTGAAACGGGATTCTGCTCACGGAGAGAGACAGACCGCTTAATTGCAGCCGGACGCATTACGATCAATGGCGAGGTATGTGCAAAGGGAGCAGAGGTTGAAGCAGAAGATAGCGTCCTGATCGACGGCAAGGAAATCCCTCAGGTTGATCGCCAACCTGTATATCTGGCTCTGAACAAACCAATAGGTATTGTCTGTACGGCAGCACAACAAGTCGAGGGCAATATTATACAGTATGTGAATTATCCATCACGTATCTTTGCCGTTGGCAGGCTGGATAAAGCCTCGGAAGGTTTAATTTTGCTTACGAACGATGGAGAGATTGTTAATAAAATGATGCGCTCAGAGCATAATCATGAAAAAGAATACGTGGTGACCGTGGATAAACCGGTTACAGATGATTTCCTAAGAATGATGTCCCAAGGAGTCGAGATTCTAGACGTAATAACCAAGCCATGCAAAGTATATCGTCACAGTGAGAATATTTTTCGGATTATTCTGACACAGGGGCTTAACCTGCAAATTCGCAGAATGTGCAAAGCCCTGGGGTACAGAGTGCTGAAACTGGAGCGCATCCGTATTATGAATATAACACTGGATCAACTGGAGCGAGGACAATGGAGGCATCTGGAGAAGCATGAGCTGAGTACGCTGCTTGCCAGGCTGAATTAGCTAACTACTCCTAGCTTGGATAATAACATTTGTGCAAAAGGTAAGTCATCGCACGCAAACACAAAGAAGGCACTAATCCTGAAAGGATGAATGGTGCCTTCTTTGCGTTCCAAACGACCAGAGTCTAATGGCTCTCGGACAACTTCGATCCGAGGGCGTGCTTCCGAACTTTTCGTTCTGAGATGATTGAACCCAGGAGTGTTAACACCGCACCAAGCATGGTAATCCAAGTAATGGGTTCATGCAGCAGCAGTGCAGAGGCTAACAATGTAATTACAGGCACCAAATAAATGTAAACGCTGGTTTTCACTGCTCCCAGAAGGCTTACCGCCCTATTCCAGGTTGCAAAACACAACGCAGAAGCGCCTACCCCGAGAAAAAGAAGATTGGAAAGGTTGGTCAGATCGGCTAACCGCTCCATGTCAAAATGGAATTCGAACAGGAATAAGGCAGGGAGCATGAACAAAAGCCCGTAAAAGAACACTTTGCGTGTTGCACCAATGGTGTGATAGTGAAGATCGCCTATTTTACGCATAAGGACGGAATAGATTGCCCAGACAGCAGGAGCCACAAAAGCAAGCAGATCGCCCAGCGGATTTAGCTGCAGGCTGTAATGCCCATTGAACGCAATGATCACAATGCCTATCAAAGCAATAGCAAAACCGACGACAAAATGCCGAGATAACGGCTCATCCTTCAGGAAGAAATGTGCAAGCAAAGCGGTGAAGAAGGGTGCAATGGACACAATGACACCTGCGTTGGAAGCCAGTGTGAAAACAAGCGCGATATTTTCGATCAAAAAATACAATGTGACCCCGCACAGTCCGGCCGCCATAAAAAGCATCTCATCCCGAATCGTTGATATCCGCATCACACGAGGGTAGATCAGGAACAACAGCACATATCCAATCAGAAAACGAAACAACAAGATTTCCACAGGTGTAAAATCGATGAGCAGAATTTTTGTGGAGATAAAGGTGGTCCCCCAGATCAAAATCGTAAGCAAGGCGAGTAGGTGACCAGCCGTATGTTTATTTTCACTCATCGTGAAACACGGTCCTGCTGCCGTTGGGACTCGTATTCATGGTTAAAGATTCGGTGATATTGTTTGGGCGTCAAACCGATAAGTTTTTTGAAAAAGTTCGTAAAATGGCTCTGATCGCTGAATCCCGTCTGGGCGGATACCTCAAGCGGCAGCGTTCCTTGTTCCAATAAGCGTTTGGCCTGATTAATACGAATAGTTTCCAGATACCGATATGGTGAGATGCCCTTTTGGCGAGTAAATAGACGTACCAGATGATACTTGCTCATTCCACTTCGTTCAGCTAACTCACTCAGCGATATACTTTCCATGTAATGAGATTCTATGTATTCGCAGATACGCTTGATTTCGGTTGTGACATCCTGAGAAGAGATGGGGGATTCAACATCCGCATAATCCCGAAGCAGCTGTTCAAGCAGCAGGAGCAGCAGTTCTTCTTTGCCAAAATCGGATTGCTCCTCCAAAATCATCAAATGCAGGTCATGCAAAGAGCCGACCAATTCGTGTTGATAGAGTACGGGTGCTGTAAAGTGCGGCAGATAGTCTTGTCCGGTAATTTCGCGGGTGTATTCTCTCATGACCTCTGGCTGGATGTTGATACAGCGATAATCGAGTGTTCTTCCGTCAATCTGTTCACAGGCATGAGGGTCATGAGGGTTAAATACGATGATGTCGCCTGTATTCAGCACATACTCCTGATTATTGCAGACCAGATGTCGCTTGCCCTGCTCAATAAAACCAATGACATAATAGTCATGAAAGTGATTGGGGAATTTCTGCATAATGCCCTGGAATTGATAAGCTTCAAGCTGCAGATCGGTATCAAATACAACGGTTCGTATTTCGCGATTCATGCTGCACCTTCTTTCTCGTAAGTTCTTGTCATTATAAACGGAAAAGAAGGTAGGTTCTTGGACGATATTGCTCCCTCGCATGCTATTAATAGCAGGGCAGCAGAAAAAGAGCAGATTTCCTGCTCCTTTTCTGTTAACCATCTATAGCGTACTATTTATATAACCTTATGGGAAGGCTTGTCAGCGATTGTCCTGCTGCAGACGGAGTCAGGTGGTCTTCCAAAACGAATCCGCTGACAGGTTCAATGCTTGAGAAGGTTCTTAAAAATGTGGTCAAAACTATTTTGGCTTCCAGCCTAGCGAGAGGTGCACCCAGGCAGAAGTGTGTGCCGAAGCCAAAAGCGAGCTGTTTGTTATTGTTCGGACGATGAATATTCAATGTGAAAGGATCCTCGAACATGTCCTCATCCATGTTGGCTGCACTCATCCAGGCTACGATGGCGTCTCCTTTTTTAAGTTCAACCCCAAGCAGGTTATTATCCGCCTTGACCATGCGGTCCATTTTACTGATATGGAAACGGTACCGTAGCATTTCTTCCACTGCATTTCCAACTAGCTCTGGATTATCTCTCAGCTCCGTGTACAGTTCAGGCTTATCATAGAGCAGCGCATAGAAGGAATTGGCCAACAGGTTGCTTGTGGTTTCTATTCCTGCGCCCAGAATGAACATGGTGGTGCGTACAATGTCCTCATCCGTAAAATGTTCACCATCCACTTCGACCTGGATCAGGTCCGAGATGATGTCCTCGGCAAGATTTGTTCGTTTGGACACAACAAAAGGGTAAAGGTATTCGAAATATTGCTGACCCGCAATTTTCTTCATTTCATTGATCCGGCTAAAGGTTGCATCCGTGGTTGGCATGAAGAGAATATCTACCCATTCCTTAAATAGGAGCCTGTCTTTGGAAGGAATGCCAAGCAGATCAGACATGATGATTACTGGAAACATACTTGTGTAGGCTTGTACAATATCCACCTCGGGAAGCTGAGAAAATTCCGCGACTAACTCGTCTGCTGCGGCCTGAATGCGCGGTTCCCAAAGTTTGAGACTTCTTGGGGTAAATGCACTTGCTAATAATGATCTTCGCTTGCGGTGTTCCGGAGGATCGACGTTGTGAATATCCAGCTTGTCCGGAATGTGGTGCTCGCTGTCAGCACCTTCACCCTCACTTGAATACCCCACGTTTACAATCGATCTTTCTCTTACACTGGAGAAATGTTCATGATCATTCAATACGGTTTTGACCAAGTCATACTTGAACACATGCCAGGAATCCGTCTCTTCATTGTAAACGACAGGTTCCTGTTTGAGCATGTGGCGATACCAACGATAAGGACTAAACTCTTCTTCTTTCAATTGGAATTTCGTGATTTCAGACAGAGAAATAATCGTGCTCTTCTTCATTCATCTTACCTCCTTAGTTGGGGTCATTGACAAATATAACAAACAAGAGTACTTTAATTCAAGTAGTTTAAATTATAATAATAAGGTGGAGTAAAGAGTGAAGAGCATGCTGAAGCATAAAGGAGTCAAAGCGGGGATATTCATGATTGTGTTCTATCAGATTGTGATGCTGACCGTTTTCATGTCCGGATATAGCGCCATTCCCAAAAACGTAACGAATCTTACCGTGGCCATCGTTAATGAGGACCAACAATCTGGTACTGAATTTGTTCAGAAGCTGCAGGAGCAGCTCCCGTTCCATATCGTAACCGATGAGTCGTTGGAACAGGCGAAGACGGGTCTGGAAGACCGTGATATCCATATGGTGATACGTATACCTGGTGACTTTACGGAGAAACTGTCTGAACAGAGCGGCAAAGCGCAGCTGGAATATTTGATTAATGAATCTAACCCAACGACAATTACCAGTTCGATGAAAAGTGTAGCAGCAGAAATTACCGCTCAGATCAGCGCACAGGTTCAGGCTCAAAGCTTTGAAGCGGTATTGAACGGAATGCAGGTTCCTGCGGATCAATCCAAACAGATTGTGGAATCAACCACGGGCAAGGTCTCATCCAATATCGTCATGAGCAACCCACAGCCTGCCGGTATGCAAAATCAGATGGCGCCGATGTTCATCACGATGGCGCTCTATGTTGGAGCCATGATCTATGCCATGCAGAGCGTGGGCGGAATGCAGCAGTTTCGTGCACAAATGGGAAAATGGAAAGCCTTCTTTGCCCTGCGGGGGGCGAACCTGCTCATATCCCTGATTGCTCCTCTGGTTGGAGTAGGCATCTACTTCATGGTTCAAGGGTATGGGGTTGAAGTCTTTCTGAAAATGTGGCTGGTGCATAGTCTGCAATTATTCGTGTCGATCGAATTTACAAGTATCTTCATCATGCTTCTCGGTCAGGGAGGTATGCTGATCAACATGATATTCGTGCTAAGTCAATCCATTGCCAACGGTACGTCCATGTCACTTGAAATGATGCCTGGATATTTCAAATTCGTCAGTCAGATCACGCCGATGTTCTATTCCACGCATTTGGATTACAATATTCTCTTCGGTGGTGGCAGAACGGCCCATTATGCGATCGGACTTGCGCTGGTTGGACTGGTCGCTTTCGTTCTCAATGCAGCGATTCACCATTTCAAACATGCCAAGCAAACCAATCCGCTGCAAGAGTCTTCACAACAGCCCGCTATAGTATAAAATAAGAAATAAAAGGGCTCAGGCGAATTTGTAAGAAGCTGTGCCCTTGGTAAGAGCAGAATGGGGGCAGTCACATGTCAATTCAAATATTTATTCTTGGTGCATTAAGTGAAGGGAATTGTTATCCCTATGATATCAAAAAGCAAATAGGCAAACATTTGGATCAGACCGAGGCCAAAATCACGGAAGGTACGATCTATTACAATTTCGAAGTGCTGCATAAGAAGGGGCTAATCGAGAAGATTGAAACGATCCAGAGTGAGAATAGACCAGACAAAACGATGTATGGGATCACTGATCAAGGACGGCTAGCACTGGAAGAGAGCATCTATAAAGTATTTCAGAAATTCACGAGCATTCAGTCCCTTTATGCAGCGCTGGTTAATCTGGATAAGGTGGATAATCAGAAGATCGCATATCTTATTGAAGATATAATCGTGAAACAAAGAAAAAAACTCGATTATATTGACGAGCAGAAACCAGAGGAGATCGAGGTAAGTGAGGATTTGATGGATGCTCTGTGGCTGATGAGGGATCATGCTTATCACACGATTGAGAGCAACATTGCATGGTTGGAGAAGCTCCTTCACCATGTTCAGAGCAGAGCGTTAAGGCATTAAGCACGTTTAGCGTCACTGTGTCTGCGAAGGGGTGCGTCAGGTCAGCGATAGTCTGGCTTTGAACGCACCTTTTTTCGTCTAAAGTTCGAAGCAGAATCAGGAGCTCAGATTGAAACATATGGAAAAAACATATAGAATCTGAACTATGTCGTAAATGAACATTTTATAACGAAGGAGAGGAAATTTCATGTTCGAACATCTGGTGGTATTCAAATTCAACGATAAAATTACGCCGGCAAAACAGCAGGAATTTGTCTCACAATTGCTCGCCTTGCAGGACGAGATTCCTGGGATCATCGATCTGACTGCCGGAATCAATGTAACGGAAGAGACGGATCATATTCAGGGATTCACGCTTGGATTAAGAGTGACGTTTGAAGACCAAGAAGCCTTGCGTGCATATGGTCCGCATCCTGCGCATCAGGCTTTTGTAGCTTCCCTTAACGGATGGGTAGAGAATGTAATTGTAACGGACTTTCCGATCCCTTCGAAATAAGGCAGGTCATGTAGGAGAACACTAAGCATGAGTTTAAATATCAGACCGTATCGTTTGGAAGATTTAAGCGATCTGGAGTACGAAGTTCATATCGGGAGTCCTCCAATGAAAATTCCGATGATGATTAAATCGATTGAACAGCAGGCTGGCACATGTAGTGCTGGCTTTTTTCTATTCTCCTGATATTCATTAAAAAATGTAGTGCGATGTTAAATAATGTTACACTAGAAATCGGGTGTTTTGTTTCGTTTGCCCAAAAAGATACGATCTCTTTATCTCCTGTAACAATTCTCGTTCATGTATCATGGAAGTTTTCGAAATAGTTTATATAATGTGAATCAACATAACATGATTATTCAGTGCGATGGGTTGATTCTAATTTCGGGGGCGAGCGCGGATGAACGAAACAAAAAAAATGAGAATTTTTTCACTGGGGATTCAACATGTATTGGCCATGTATGCCGGGGCAATTCTGGTACCTTTACTCGTGGGAAGAGCCTTGAATCTGACTGCAGAGCAGCTGGCATATCTGGTATCCATTGACCTGCTCACATGCGGTGTTGCAACGTGGCTGCAGGCTCGGAAGGGAAAGTATCTGGGCATTGGTTTGCCAGCAGTACTCGGTAGTTCTTTTGTAGCTGTTACGCCCATGATCGCCATCGGATCTCAGTATGGTATTCCAGCCATTTATGGGTCCATCATAGCAGCTGGTTTATTTATCGTCATCTGTGCCGTATTTTTCAGCAAAATCGTCAAGCTGTTTCCTCCCGTTGTCATTGGTACCGTGGTAACCATTATTGGTCTAGCACTTATTCCTACCGGTATTAAGAATATGGCTGGCGGGGCAAATAGTGAGAACTTCGGAAGCGTGGACAATCTGGCACTTTCTTTCGGAGTACTGCTCTTTATTTTGATACTGAACCGGTATGCTCGGGGTTTCGTTAAATCTCTTGCCGTCCTGATTGGCATCATCGCAGGAACACTCATTGCCGCTCTCATGGGAAAAGTGAATTTCTCTCCTGTACAAGAAGCGTCATGGTTCCACTTGCCACAACCCTTTTATTTCGGAATGCCAACATTTGAGCTTGGCCCGATTATTACAATGATCATCGTAGGTACTGTCGTGATTATCGAGTCAACGGGTGTGTTTATGGCTTTGAGCAAAATTTGCGATCAGCCCATCAATGAGAAGGATCTGGCTCGCGGTTATCGTGCAGAGGGCTTGGCTTTTGTACTTGGCGGGATATTCAATGCCTTCCCATATAATACATTCGCTCAGAATGTCGGGCTCGTTCAATTGTCCAAGGTGAAAACAACAAATGTTGTGGTTGCAGCCGGAGGCATTCTCGTCTTCCTTGGACTCATTCCGAAGGTAGCAGCATTTGCAACCATTATCCCAAGTGCAGTATTAGGCGGTGCAACAGTGGTTCTGTTCGGTATGGTCGTATCCTCTGGAATCAAAATGCTGCAAACCGTCGATTTTGGCAAGCAGTCCAACCTGTTGATCGTCGCTTGTTCGGTTTCGCTCGGGCTTGGTGTTACAGCCGTACCAGACCTGTTTGCCCAGCTGCCACAAAGCATTCGGATCATTGTGAGCGATGGCATTATCACAGGAAGTCTGTCAGCGATTCTGCTCAATATCTTTTTCAATCTTGGTTTCAAAAAGGAAAGTCTGCCTGTTCAGCCTGTAGCCGGAACTCAGGAGGCACATACCTAATTCCATCTTAACTGAATAATATCGAATTAAACGAGAAAGCCCACATCGAATTCATTGCTGGAAAGAGTGGAAAACATCATTCTTCCTAATGAATACCTTGTGGGCTTATTTGGCTGTCGGACACCATGAAACATGCAAACACCCAACAAATATGCTAAAGTTTCCTTATGAACAGATGATATGTTCATCATTTCGAAATTCCATGCGACTACATAAATGAGCATTGGTTCACACAGGCTACATGAATACAAACAGAGGAGTTCCTTTGTTGAGGAGAAGGAGTGGAGTGCACATGGAAAAGGATAAGTTAGGCGCAGGCTGGAATTTGGACAATAGTTACGCCCGGCTGCCGCAGACCTTTTATACGAGTCAGGGTGCAGTACCGGTACAGTCACCTGAGCTTGTCATCTTTAATGAAACCCTTGCGGCCAGCCTCGGACTGAATGCTGAAACGCTGAACAGCAAGGAAGGGGCAGCAATTTTTGCAGGCAATGAAATTCCGCCTGGAGCCGAGCCTCTGGCCCAAGCTTACGCAGGCCATCAATTTGGCAATTTCAACATGCTTGGTGATGGACGGGCATTGCTGCTGGGTGAACAGATTACGCCACGTGGCGAGAGGGTGGACATTCAGCTCAAAGGTTCGGGCAGAACGCCATACTCCCGTGGAGGAGATGGTCGGGCGGCGATCGGACCGATGCTGCGTGAATATATTATCAGCGAAGCCATGGAAGCACTGGGTATCCCTACAACGAGAAGTTTGGCGGTCGTGACGACTGGAGAAAGCATTATTCGTGAAACGGAACGACCGGGTGCCATATTAACTCGAGTCGCTTCAAGTCACATCCGCGTGGCAACCTTTCAGTATGCAGCTAGATGGGGAACTGTAGACGAACTGAGAGCACTGGCGGACTATACGCTGGAACGGCATTTTCCTGACATTCCTTTGGATCATAACCGTTACTTGAACTTCCTCCGGGAAGTCATCAAACGACAGGCTTCACTGATAGCCAAATGGCAGAATGTTGGATTTATCCACGGCGTCATGAATACGGACAATATGGCCATCGGGGGAGAAACGATTGATTACGGGCCTTGTGCTTTTATGGATGCTTATAATCCAGCAACAGTCTTTAGTTCAATCGATACGCAAGGCCGCTATGCCTACGGCAATCAACCCTATATTGCGGGCTGGAATCTGGCTCGTCTTGCGGAGACATTACTGCCGCTGCTGCATGAACATGAAGATGTGGCCATACAGATTGCACAGGATGCCATTTCCCAATTTTCGGAGCAGTATCATCTAGAATGGTTATCCGGCATGCGTGCCAAGCTGGGATTATTGACAGAAGAGGACGAAGATGAAACGCTGATGAAAGATTTTCTGGAACTGATGGAAAAGCAATCGGCGGACTTCACGAATACGTTTTTAGCTTTAACTTTTGATAAGTGGGAGAACTCGAATCTTAACGAAGCACCGGAATTTGCGGAATGGAACGAACGCTGGAAAGCCAGACTGGGCCGGCAGTCTGGATCAAAAGAGGCTGTAGAGCAATTGATGAAGAGCAGCAATCCTGCAATCATCCCACGGAATCATAGAGTGGAAGAGGCGCTTGAACGGGCAGAGAATGATGGGGATTATAGCGTAATGAATCAGCTGCTAGCCGTTCTCCGGGAACCTTACGCACATACACCGGAACAGGAAGAATACGCCACATTGCCGACGACCTGTGATCCATCTTATCGGACATTTTGCGGAACCTGATGGGGAGTGCAGATTCAGCCTTCAGTTTGAAAATTTTCAGATTGAAAATACAATCATAAGTTGCAATAGGTACCTTGTGAGTACAAGCAACCTGGTGATCACGAAGAAGCTGCCACCGGCAGCTTTTTCATGATCATGTCATGGGGAAGAAATTTAATGAATTACAGGTGGTGAGCTGCCATGTCAGATGTTTTAACGAAACAGGAATTAGTAGTAAAACTGCTTGAACTGTTATCCCAAACAGACTTTGACCAAGAACAGAGCAATACATATGTTAACCGTCTATTAGACCCGTTCAAATGGGAAGGCGTGCCTTATGTTGAAATGGAAAATGGAACCTATATTGTCACCATCTATGAACGTGGAATGCCCATGTTGGAGAAAAAGTTGAAGCAGACCGAGATGGTTATCTACTGGCTGCTGGAGGATATTATTTTTACCACGGTGCATGTGGAGATGTTGAAAAAGTACGACGTAGATAATATCAACACTCATTTGAAATACACGAGCGAAGTGATACAAGAAATGGACCGCAACGTAATGAACGCTTTTCAGCAATTGGGAGAACCCTATTTGCACTGGCATCAAACCGGTAAACGCCATGAACTGGAGAGCATGCAGACTAGGGGAAGGGATGAAGGGCATGACTAATCAAGATATTCATGATGTATGGTATGATTATGCGTTGAAGTTTGTAGACAAAAAGAACAAACAAGAACAGGGATGGTCGGGATTAACATCCGAGGAGCAGGAAATTGCAGCCTTATGGCTGTTGGAAGTAGACGTATATAACGGTGGGTTCATTCAATTTTTCTGCAATTGGGGAGAAGAAGCATATCTTCATGTTTTGCGGGCATTACATACGATTGGTGCGAACCAGGTGCTGGGCAATATTCAGGAGCAGTATCGCTTGATCGAGCATTTGGCGGATGATGAAAGGCTGACAGCATTATGGGACATTCCCCGTTTACTCACGACAGAAGAGGAACTGAGGTTGGATACTCTGGATCAGCGTTTGTGGGATAATGAGGATCAGATTGCGGGAAAGGCGTATACGTATTATCATAGGAAGCTGATTATAGAGGCATAGTATAAAAGAGCAGTGTCTCTTTTTGCTGTACGGTGAGCAGATTGAATACAGGCTCTTGCAATGGGTTGAACGTTCGGCTATACTGGCTATAATCTAATACATGAATTACGTTGATGGAGCGCAGTAGCGGCTTTGTCCCTGTTACAGAAAGTCAGGGGTTGATGGAACCTGATACATACAAGGGCTGCGAATTACACTCTGGAGTACTTGGGTAATGCCAAGCGGAATGGGCAAACGATATATTGCCAAAAGCGGTATGGATGATGCGTAAGCATCTGTTCATGCAAGTTGGGTGGTACCACGGTTATGATAATCGTCCCTATGTCTAATGAAGACAAGGAGGCGATTTTTTTGTGTCCAAAAAAGCTGCTCCCATCTGTATTTTTGACCATTAACGTAGTCCATGACTGAAGAACGATTAGAAGAGAAAGGGGTTGTTTGGGTTGAATATTATTGATGAACTTGAATGGCGTGACGCCATAAACCAACAGACGGATGCGGAGGGGCTGCGTGAGCTGACCGAAACCAAGTCGATCTCCTTGTACTGTGGGGTTGACCCAACTGGAGACAGTATGCACATCGGTCACCTGATTCCGTTCATGATGCTGAAACGTTTTCAACTTGCGGGACATCGTCCAGTGATCCTGATTGGGGGAGCAACGGGTACAATTGGTGACCCAAGTGGACGTCAATCCGAGCGTTCGCTGCAAACACTGGAACAGGTCCAAGAAAATGTCAATAAGCTGACAGCACAGATGAAAAAACTGTTTGTAACCGAAGGCGACAACCAGGTTCGCATGGTGAACAACTACGACTGGACACATCAAATTAACGTCATCGAGTTTTTGCGTGATTACGGGAAAAACTTCAATCTTAACACGATGCTGGCAAAAGATGTCGTGGCGAGCAGACTGGAAGGCGGAATCTCGTTCACCGAGTTTTCCTACCAGATCCTGCAGTCTCTGGATTACCATCATCTGTTCCAAAACGAGGATGTGCAGCTGCAAATCGGTGGCTCCGATCAATGGGGGAATATCACGAGTGGTCTGGACCTCATCCGCAAGAAAGAAGGATCTGAAGCAAGAGCTTACGGGCTGACAATCCCTCTGATGCTCAAAGCCGATGGTACAAAATTCGGTAAAACCGCGGGCGGTGCGATCTGGTTGGATCCGGACAAAACGACACCATTCGAATTCTACCAGTTCTGGGCGAATACGGATGATCGCGATGTCATCAAATACTTGAAATACTTCACCTTCCTTAGCAAAGAGGAAATTGAAGCTTTGGCTGAAAAGGTAGAGACCGAGCCGCACAAACGTGAAGCGCAGAAGGCACTCGCCGAAGAAATGACAAAATTCGTTCACGGCGAAGAGATGCTGGAGCAAGCTAAACGTATTACCGCAGCGCTATTCAGTGGAGATATTCGCTCCCTGACAGCCGATGAGATCGAGCAGGGCTTCAAGGAAATGCCTACGTTTGAAACAGACGGCGAAGCCAAAAACATCGTTGACTGGCTGGTGGATCTGGGCCTTGAGCCATCCAAACGCCAAGCGCGTGAGGATGTCACCAAAGGTGCGATCTCTATGAACGGAGAGAAGATTACAGAGCTGGAATTTACAGTGTCTGCGGAGCATGCGATTGGTGGCAAGTTCATTATTATTCGTAAAGGCAAGAAGAACTACAGCCTTGTGAAATTGAAGTAGGAACGTACCGTATCACGAATATCTTGGGAAGAACAACGTAAGGTTAAATTCCCAGGATATTCATCATTCTCAAGGTGAACAAAAGGGCCGTCTCCACTAATGTCAATGACATTAGGGAGACGGCCCTTTAACAAATCATCCGCAAATAATTGATTTGATTATTGATTCACAATGGCTGTAATCTCTTCGTCCAGATCAAGTCTGACGTTTTCACGGTAAGCCCGGATGTTGTATTCGCTGTGCAGGTAGCGCAGGATCGCTTCTATCATGTTGGATTCAACCAAGTATTGACTACGGCCTTGAATCCAGACTTCAGCGGAGTATCCCGTATCTTCTTCCCAGCTCAGTTCAACATTGACATCAGTCGGGCGCACACCTTTGCGTTCAGCCATGTGAAGACAGATTGCATTAACAATCTCATCCATGCTTAGAACCATAATGATTAGTACCGTCCGTTTCTGTTGCGGTCATCATCATCACGATCATTGCGGCGGTCATAGCGACCATCTGCAGCCGGTTTACGGCGATTTGCAATTGCTCTGAAGAGTGCCATTGCCAGCATAACGATCAGCATGATCGCAGCCACGTTTACAAGCAATCCAAGGATGTTACCAAGAGCTCCCATGCCACCGAACAATCCGCCGAACATCATACCGGCCAGACCACCCAGCATCATGCCTTTCATGAATCCGCCGCCACCGCCGAAGAATCCGCCACGGTTCGTTGCAGCTGCGCCTGTACCTGAGTTGTTGTTCGAGTTGGACTGACTCACATTGTTGTCGGATTTCTTAGGTGTGTTGGTATAACTCTTTGTGCCTGATTTGAAACCGCCACCACGTCTTGCGTCAGCAGAATCCGGATTTGCTACGCCAACTGTTGCGAACAACAGAGTGAAAGCCATAAAAACCATCATCAGATGTTTAATTCCAAATTTTTTCTTCATTGTAAAGATCGTAACCCCCCGATTAAATTGTGTGATCAACCCTAAAAATGGGCCTTACTCATGTAATACGGTCTAAAAGCAGGAACGTTTCAAATTTTTATTAATTTTCCGAAATAATCGGACAAGGGTCCTGAATGGCTGCCTGACCATCCAGCAGCTGAGTCACCCAGTTGCACCATTCTAGGCCGGTCTGGGCATTCATTAATCCCTTTTGAACCAAAATGTAGCTCCCAAATTCCCGGCTGCCTACGCGGAGGTTATCCTGAGGGATGCGGGACTTCAGATCCTCGAAATACCGGATGCGCTCCATAAACCAGTTTTTGCGCTCATTCAGAATGCGTCTCATGCTTCCATCTTCGGCGATGCCGACACACAAAATACGCAAATTGAATTCGTCACGCGTTACCGGAGCGGTAACAGGAGTAATCATCCAGCCGAGCAGTTTCTCGATACCTTTTTCCGTGACTGCATACATTTTTTTGTCCGGTTTGTCAGACTGTTGCACCCAGCGGGAAGATAATAGTTCATCATTTTCCATCTTGGACAGGAGCGGGTAGATCTGACTGTGTTTGGCTTGCCAATGAGGCTGGATCTTCAGCATCAGATCGTAACCAGACGACTCCTCGCGGGTAAGCAGCCCGAGCAATCCGTAGGAAAGTATGTTCATGCACATGTCTCCTTAATATTAGGGCTGGGCCAGTGAAAACAATGGATATTGTCATCAATGACCGCTTTCATAAAAGTGTACACTGAAACTGTATGGTTTGACAACCTGACAGCATAACTGCCTCAATTTAGACAAAAAAAGAGTGCGGACCTTGAGGTCCGCACCCAAACCATTTAGAGAGATGCCTGTTACTCGTACCCTTCAACTACAAGCTCAAGCTGGCCTGTAGAGGAATCGATAATCATGCCGTGAACGGGTACTCCCTGTGGAAACAGGGGATGATTTTTGATGACTCCTACAGTATGTTTTACCCCTTCATCCACACTGTTAAACCCTCGAAGCCAATTGTTCAAATTGATTCCGGAGTTGTCCAGAGCATTTATGACTTCCTTGGATACACCGCGGTCAAGCATGTGGCCAATCATGGTGTCTGCTTGCAAAGAGGCCATACCGCACTCGGTGTGACCGACAACAACAACTTCGTCTGCCCCGAGCTCATAAATAGCTACAAGCACGCTTCGCATAACAGAACCGAAAGGTTGAGAGATAATGGCGCCTGCCGTTTTAAGGATTTTAACCTCACCATTCTTCAAATTCATCGCTTTAGGCAGCAGTTCCACCAGACGGGTGTCCATGCATGTGATAATTGCCATTTTTTTAGTTGGAAACTTACCGGCCGTATACTTTTCGTATTCTTTTGTCTCGACAAATGATTTGTTGTACGCCAAAATCTCTTGAATGTTGTTCATGTCCATTGCCTCCTGTTATCCAATACGATGAGCACGGCTGCTTGCATCGGTATGCAGCTTGTCCTAAGCCCTGCTCTTAATTATACCACGGTCAGCAAACGGCACGATATCTTATAAATAAGAATCATGCCATTTACCTCTGTTAAAAGTTGATTATACGCATTGCAAAAAGTATCATCAATAGGGAGTCTAAACTTTTTTTGTAGAGGTGAACGATAACAATGGAAGAACAAACCCTGAAACATCTGGAATCATTCCTTAATTTGGCCAGCAAAATCAAAAGTTATCACGAAGCCATTGGTTTGCTTCAT
The DNA here is from genome assembly GCF_002276415.1 of Paenibacillus sp. 7523-1. NCBI lineage: Bacteria > Bacillati > Bacillota > Bacilli > Caryophanales > Paenibacillaceae > Paenibacillus > Paenibacillus sp. 7523-1. Next base: position 40,233 of record NZ_NPBR01000002.1, read on the forward strand.
TGGGATCTGCGCACTGGTGCGCCGAAGAAAGGCGTTCCGACTCGTTCGGAAACCATCGGCATGTTATCTACCGAAGCGTTCAAGCTTCAAACTTCGGATGAGATGAAAACCTATTTGGACACGCTGACAAAACCAGAGGTGTTGAATCAACTGGATGATATAAATCGCCGTCTGGTATTGGAATGCAAAAAGGAATACGATCGGAGCCAATCCGTCCCGCCTGAGAAGGTTCAAGCGTATACGGTGCTCACGGCCAAATCGGAAACCGCATGGGAAGATGCCAAGCATAATAGCGATTTTGAAGGCTTTTCCCCGTATTTGACAGAGATCGTGAAACTCAAACAGGAGTTCATCGACTACTGGGGTGTGAAAGACACACGCTATGATACGCTGCTTGATATGTACGAGCCGGATCTGACCGTAGAGAAAGTAGATGCGGTATTTGCCCGGTTGAAAGCACGTTTGGTGCCGCTGCAGGAAAAGATCAATGCTTCCGAAAACAAGCCGAATACGGAGTTCTTAAACCAGCTGTTTGATACGGATCAACAGGAAAAATTCAGTTTGTTCATTTTGGGACAGATGGGTTATGACTTTGATGCCGGAAGACTGGATGAGAGTGTTCATCCATTCGCGACAGGACTTAACCCGGGGGATGTGCGAATCACGACGAATTACTTGCAGGATGATGTGACGAGCGCGGTATTCAGTTCTTTGCACGAAGGCGGACACGCTCTATATGAGCAAAATATTGACGAAAGTCTGGCAGGTACCCTTTTGGCTGAAGGAACGTCGATGGGTATTCATGAATCCCAGTCCCGTCTCTGGGAAAATATGATTGGTCGCAGCCGTCCGTTCTGGACTCGCTATTATCAAGACTTGCAGCAGCATTTTCCGCAATTGAGCGAAGTGGCTCTGGAAGATTTCTACCGTGCAATCAACCGCGTCGAAAGTTCCCTGATTCGAATTGAAGCAGACGAGCTGACGTATAATCTGCATATTATCATCCGTTATGAGATTGAGAAAATGCTGTTCAATGAGGGACTGGAAGTCAAGGATTTGCCGGAAACCTGGAACGCGAAGTACAAAGAATATCTCGGGATTGTTCCTCCAAACGATGGTGTAGGTGTGCTTCAGGATGTTCACTGGTCCGGTGGTGATTTTGGTTATTTCGCATCGTATTCACTTGGCAATATGTATGCCGCTCAGATTCTACATACGCTGCGCCAGGAACTGCCGGAGTTTGACGCTTATATTGCTGAAGGCAATCTGATACCGATCAAGGAATGGTTAACGGACAAGATTTATCGTTACGGCAAGAGCCGTACGCCTTCCGAATTGATTCTCGCTGTGACAGGTGAGGAGCTGAACCCGGATTATCTGGCCGATTATCTGGAAGCAAAATATACCGAGATTTATAAACTGTAGTTTTTAATCTCATAACACGAAGCTGGTACTAGAGAGAGCCGGGCATATGCCCGGCTCTTTTTTTGGTGTGCAAGTTCTTAACCTTTTGATGGGCAGCGGCATATTCATAGTAGAGAGAAACTGCTGAAACCAGCGAAGGAGGGAAACAGCATGAAATACACGCCCTGGTTCATCCGTGCCATCGTTATATTGCTGATTATCATTGTGGCGCTCACGAGCTGCAACCAAGAGAAAAACGAAGCGAAAATTACGATTGGCGAGGTGACGCGTTCGGTATTTTACGCACCGGAGTATGTAGCCGTAGCCCAAGGTTTTTTTGAAGAAGAGGGACTGGAGGTCGAGATCCAGACAACGGCGGGTGGCGACAAAACGATGGCTGCCTTGCTCGCGGGCTCCGTGGATATTGCCCTGGTCGGAGCAGAGACATCTATCTACGTCTATCAGCAGGGAGCGGAAGATCCGGTCATTAACTTTGCTCAGCTAACCCAAACAGACGGAACATTTTTGTTTGCACGGAGTGCAGAAGGCAGCTTTGATTGGGATCAGCTGAAACAAAGTACATTTCTCGGGCAACGCAAAGGCGGGATGCCGCAGATGGCTGGAGAATTCACGTTGAACAAACATGGCATTGATCCGCAGAATGATCTGGAATTGATCCAAAATGTCGATTTTGCCAACATTGCTTCTGCATTTGCGTCGGGTACAGGAGATTATGTACAGCTGTTTGAACCACAGGCGTCCATCTTTGAACAGGAAGGCCGAGGGAAGGTCGTTGCATCGTTTGGAACGGAGAGTGGACATTTGCCCTATACGGTGTTCATGACGAAACAAAGCTACATCAACGACAACAAGGAAATTGTCCAGAAATTTACGAACGGGCTGCACAAAGCACAGGTCTGGGTAGATTCTCATTCGGCTGAAGAGATTGCCGACGTCATCCTCCCTTACTTTAAAGACATCGATCAAACCATTCTCGTAAGTAGTATTAATCGCTATAAGGAACAGGGGACATATGCAACAGATCCGATTATTGACGATGAAGAATGGAACAATCTGCTGGACGTCATGAGTGCAGCTGGAGAACTCGAACAACGAGTGGATTCCAAAGCGATTGTCGATAACACCTATGCGGAACAAGCAGCATCTGTGAAGTAACAGGCTTTCAGGAAAGGAAGTGATCGCCATGCCTGAATCCGATACGGTGATTAGACTGGAAGGAATTTCGCAAGTGTATGTCAATGAGCGTGAAGCCTCATTGGTCATCGAAGACCTGAGCCTTCAGGTTAAACAAGGAGAATTTGTCAGTCTCGTTGGTCCTAGCGGGTGTGGCAAAACGACATTGTTGTCCATCATCGCCGGGCTGCTCACGCCGACAGCGGGAGAAGTGAAGGTTAAAGGGAAACTGGTTGAAGGTCCATCTGCCCAGATTGGCTACATGCTGCAGCAGGATTATCTGTTTCCATGGCGTACCATTTTGGACAATGCACTGATCGGACTTGAATTGACGGGCAGGCTGGATGAACGGAGTCGTAAACGAACAAGCGAGCTGCTTGCAGAGATGGGCCTTGCTGGAACAGAGAATTTATATCCTTCCGAACTATCTGGTGGCATGAGGCAGCGTGTCGCGCTCGTGCGGACGCTAGCAACCGATCCATCCTTGCTACTTCTGGATGAGCCGTTCTCTGCGCTGGACTATCAGACCAAGCTGCAGCTGGAGGATCTGGTGTCAGATACGCTCAAGGAAACAGGAAAAACCTCGGTGCTGGTCACACATGACCTGTCCGAAGCGATTGCAGTGAGTGACCGCGTTATTGTGCTGGATCGCAATCCTGGACGAATTCGGAAAGAGTTTATCATTCCTGAAGCCATTCGGAAATCCCAGCCATTCTTCGCAAGGGAGCAGGAAGGTTTTAATGAGCTTTTTCAGGCGTTATGGAGCGAACTGGAACAGTCCGGAGGAGGTGAGAAGAACGGGTGAATCAGACGAGAGAGAAGCAGGAAATGCGCCGTGAAGAATGGATGCAGAAGCTGCACCAGGGCCACATGAAGCAGGTTGCTGAGTGGCGCCGCAAGGTACTTGCGGTTCAGCTGTCCCTGCTGGTCTGCATGTTTTTGTTATGGGAGCTGGCGGGCAGGCTGCGCTGGATTGATGTCCTGCTGTTCAGCTATCCGAGCAAAGTTTTTGCCCAGATCGGCAAGGACATCGCCAGTGGTGAACTTTGGATCCATGTCGCAGTCACCGTTGGGGAGACGGCAGTTGGCTTTTTGCTGGGGACGCTTGTCGGAACGCTGCTTGCGGTCCTGATCTGGTGGTCTCCTTTTTTGTCCAAAGTGCTTGATCCCTATATGGTTGTATTCAACAGCATGCCAAAGGTTGCACTCGGCCCCATCTTCATCGTCATGTTCGGAGCAGGCTTTACGGCTATTGTCATGACTACGTTGTCCATTACGGTGATCATTACGACCCTGGTGGTGTACAACAGTTTCAACGAAGTGGACAGCAATTATATCAAGGTCATTCGTACGTTCGGTGGCGACCGGTCGGAGATCTTTACCAAAGTTGTCCTGCCGGCTTCGTTTCCCGCGATTGTCTCCACATTGAAAGTCAATGTGGGCATGGCCTGGGTCGGTGTAATTGTGGGTGAGTTTCTGGTGGCCAAACAGGGGCTCGGGTATTTAATTATCTACGGATTTCAGGTCTTCAATTTTACCCTGGTATTATCGAGCCTGCTTATTATCGCAGCCGTAGCTACAGCGATGTATCAGCTTGTGGTGTATGTGGAGCGAAAACTGCTGGCAGGACGCAGGTAGTGCCACGAAAAAAGTTAAAAGATATTGCTAGATCGTGTTATGTATACAATTTCACAAGGGGTGTCACGTTGCCCGCTAACCCAAAATCAAGTACCATACTAATACGAATATTCCGTGCAGTCCTTCATGTATGCGGAGATTGGAGATTAGCCTTATATGGCTTCCACCCGCATGAAATCAAAATTGCCAGCGTCCCACATCCGGGACGCGATGTTGTGACCGGCATGCATGGGCATGTCGGTTGATGCCGTTTATTGATTCTGATGTGACTGCATATGTCTATGCATCCCTTTAAAAGTTTCTTTTTTTTAAAACTGGAAATGGTTTGCCTCAGGGTGTGTAATACTACGTATTGCAGAACCAGGCTAACGCAGATTTGTTAGAGGTATGAAGCAGGACATGCATTCATCCGGATGGGACGAAGAGCTGGCTTGGACATATAAGCAGCTTAGAGGAGAGGTAATGAGAAATGGGTTTTAGAGTAATTAAAACCGCAATTGCTGCACTGATGGCTGTGCTGATTGCGGACTGGTGCGGCTTGCCCGGGCCAACATCGGCAGGTTTGCTAGCCATTCTGGGTGTCGACGTTACGAGAAAAAGAAGCATTCGCACGATCTCGGCGCGATTCTTTGCTTCTGTGGTAGGTCTTTTGTTCGCAAGTGTACTTTTTCACTTTCTAGGCTTCCATTATTGGGTTCTAGCCGTGTACATACTGATTGCGTTTCCGGTAATTGTTCGGGCCGGATTCAAGGAAGGCATTGTGACGGGGTCTGTCGTGGTCTTTCGTGTCTTCAGTGGCGGGGAGATGGACGTTCAAGTCATTTTGGTGCAAATCGGGTTGCTGCTGATTGGTCTGGGATCTGCGATGGTCGTTAATCTGGCATATATGCCAGCAGCGGACCCGCAAATGCTTCAGATTCGCAAAAGGATTGACGAACTATTCTCCGTGATCTTCAAGGAGTTTGCTGCGACTCTTCGTAATCCGAATGAGGTCTGGGCAGGGAAGGAAATGATCGAAGCGGACAAGGCTGTTCTTGGAGGCATTGAAGCAGCCAAGCGTTCACTGGAGAATCAGGTCATTCATCCGAACGAAGAATGGAGCGTATACTTTTACATGCGAAAAACGCAGCTGGACTCCATTCAGCATATGATGCATCTGGTATCCCAAATTTATCAGAAGATGCCACACGCTGAAATGGTGTCGGAGCTGTTTGACCAGCTCAGTCAGGATGTGCTCACGGAGTCTTACACTGGACGAACTGAAAAACTTCTCGCAAATGTGCAGGAAGAATTCAGGCGAATGGAGCTGCCAGATACAAGGGAAGAATTCGAGATTCGTTCTGCGATTCTCCAGCTGTGCCGGGAACTCGCGCTGTATCTGAAAATTGCGAAAAAGGACAAAGCGCCGTCGCCGATTACGGACCGGTCCCAATCTACAAACGAATAATAGAAAATAGTTGTCACCCTAGACGGATGCCCTGCATACACTTGTAGTGAATGATTGTATGGAGGAGGTTTAAAGATGTCATTGAGTCATAAACATCAATGTAGAGAGATCATCACGAAGGCGATCTGCGGCAAAGGTCGTAAGTTCTCTACCGTAACACATACCGTGACTCCGCCTAATGGTCCGACCAGTATTTTGGGGGCTTGGATTATCAACCACCAATATGAAGCCGTATCAGCGGGGGACGGAATTGAAGTTATTGGTACTTACGATATCAACATTTGGTATTCCTATGACAAAAATTCGCAGACAGATGTAGCCAAAGAAACGGTGTCGTATGTAGAACATGTGCCTTTGTCTTACGTGGATCCGAAACACCGGGCTTCCACAGTAGAGGTATCTGCGGATGCAACGCAGGAACCAAGCTGTGTGGAAGCCACTGTATCCGCAGGCGGAGGCAGCGTAATTATCCGGGTAGAACGGGAATTCGCTGTTGAACTGGTTGCCGAAACCAAAGTATGCGTGAAGGTATGCACAGATGGTTGCGGAGACTACGAAGACAAGGATTATGACTTTGGCAGCACGGATGAAGATTATGATGATCTTGATCCGGACCTGCTTGACGAGGAACTGTAATTTCTTCGTCTCTTGTATCCTTAGCTAAGGTATTATATGCGCCGCAAGCGGCAGTGAAGAGGGTGCAAGCCCTCTTTTTTCTTTTTGGGCGATGGAAAGGAGGGACCGAATGAATGTGATGGAAGAGGCAGAGCAAGCGGTTAGACGTTACGAACGCATGTCGGCGGGAGAACGGGCAGGACGATTGGAGCGAGCCGGCATTGAAGTGCTTGCTTCACGTGACAGGCAAAAAAGGGAGCCTGGCCTGAGAGTACGTTACGATGTAGAGATATGCTGCCTGTACGCACTTCGGATTAAACGGCGGGATACAAGCGGCATGGGCGGTGCACAGGATAGCGTACTGGACCGGGAAGCGGCTTCTACATTGTTCAAACGAATCGAGCGGCTTGCTGTTAAAACCTTATATACCCTTGGACTCGATCACGGCGCTGTACGGCTGGAAGCTTCGGGAAAAAAAGGGTGCACTGTTGTTTCGATTGACCCGCGTCCGTGGAAGGGCATGACAGATCTATCTGTCATGTACCGGGAAGGCTGGAAGCAGCTGCAGTCACAACTGGATGAGGAAAGTCAGAACAAAGTAACGCCTGTGCTTGGAATGGACCCGGAGTTTCTACTCGTGCAGATGCCGGAGTCCAAAATTATACCTGCCTCTAGGTTTCTCGGACGCACGGGAATGGTAGGCTGTGATTCCGTGACCATTGGGGGGAGGCGAATCTATCCGGTTGCTGAACTTCGTCCTGCCCCCAGTTCGGAACCGCGAGAGCTGCTAACTCATTTACTTAGAGCCTTCAACCTGGCATCCCGTAGCATAACCGACCACTCGCTTATTTGGCAGGCTGGGGGAATGCCGCAGCGAGGATTGCCGCTCGGGGGACATGTCCATTTCAGCGGAGTGACGCTTAACGGGGATCTGCTGCGTGTGCTTGACAATTATCTGGCCCTGCCGCTTGCGTTTCTGCAGGACCCGCGTGGTTCGGGCAGGCGTCCAAGGTACGGATCGCTGGGTGATTTTCGACTGAAGCACTATGGTGGATTCGAATATCGAACACTGCCCAGCTTCCTGATCTCTCCACTTGTTGCTAAAGGAGTGGTCGCTCTCGCAGGTCTTATTGCCGCCTCCTACACCAGTCTTCCTCTTCGTCCTTTGATGAATACAACAGTGCATGCTGCCTTTTACGAAGGAGACAGGGAACGAATGAAAGAGTACATTCCAGCGCTTCTGGACGATCTGGTCCGCTTGGAGGACTACGCAAGATTTGAAAAGTATGCTGCTCCGCTCATACGTCACCTGAGAGAAGGGAAAACGTGGGATGAGAGCCGGGACATTCGCAAAGTCTGGAATATTCGTGCAGGTTCATGAAGAGTAGATGTTTTTTTGTTATAATAGAAAGCAAGTCAATTTTGGATCTGATTACAGCTATGGAAGACATGCAGACACTGGTCATTGAAGGAAGCGGCAGATGGCCGAAACATGAGGCGGAGGCACGAAGATGTGCCTGACCGCCTTATTGTTCCTTCTAGGGCAGGGACTCTTCCTGACAACATAGGAACGGATGGAGGATATTCATGGCTCAGTATACGCCAATGATTCAACAATATTTGCAAGTGAAGGCGGAAGCGCAAGACGCTTTTCTTTTTTTTAGATTAGGTGATTTCTATGAGATGTTCTTCGATGATGCTGTCAATGCAGCACGTGAGCTCGAAATTACGCTGACTGCACGCGCAGGCGGTGGGGAAGAGAAAATTCCGATGTGCGGTGTGCCTTATCATTCGGCGGACAATTACATACAGCGTCTGATTGAAAAAGGATACAAGGTTGCCATCTGTGAGCAGATGGAAGATCCAACCGTAACAAAAGGCATGGTACGCCGGGAGATTGTACGTGTCATCACGCCTGGAACGGTGATGGAAGGCAAGACGCTTGGGGACAAATCCAACAATTATATGGTCTGCCTGACAGGAAACCAAAATACACTGGCGCTGGCAGCATGTGACCTGTCAACGGGTGAATTGTACGTGACGTCCGTGCCATATTCCAAGGAATGGCTGAAAGACGAGATCGGCATCTACGAACCTTCCGAATTAGTCGGTGATGCGATTCTTCTCGATACCGTCGCTGCACAGTCATCACCAATCGGGAGACCTGTTGTATACACGCCTTGGACCAAAAGCAAGGAAGATCTCGTTCGGCAACAATTCGGTGAAGCTGCATGGGCAAGACTGGAGCCTGAACGTCAGGTTTGTGTTGCGAGACTGTTCTCTTATTTGAGTGAAACGCAGAAACGTTCTCTGGGGCAATTGACACAAATCTCGACTTACGAGCCGGATCACTTCATGATTCTGGATCCATTCACCAGACGTAATCTGGAACTTGTGGAAACGGTTCGCGAGCGTTCCAAAAAAGGCTCGTTGCTCTGGCTGCTGGACAGAACGGAGACATCCATGGGTGCGCGGATGCTGCGGCGGTGGGTGGATAAACCCTTACTGCAAAAAGGGAAAATTAATGAGCGACTTGAAGCAGTGGACACGCTATACAATCAGTTTATTTTGCGTGAGGATTTGCGTGCTGAACTGAAGGACATTTACGATCTGGAACGACTGGTGGGGCGGATTGCCTTCGGAAATGCCAATGGGCGTGATCTGAATGCACTCAAACTATCGTTGGATAAAATACCTGGACTGCGCCAGTATTGTGCAGAGTCTTCTTCTACCACGCTTCAGAATATTGCGGAGATGATGGATGACTGTAGTGACTTAAGGGATGCCATCGGGCGTGCCATTGTGGACGAGCCTCCGGTTTCCGTAAGGGATGGAGGATTAATCCGGGAAGGTTACCATGAACGACTGGACGAACTAAGGGAAGCATCGGTGAATGGCAAACAGTGGATCGCTGAATTGGAAGCAAAAGAACGTGAAGCTACGGGCATCCGCTCCCTTAAAATTGGCTACAACAAGGTGTTTGGCTATTATATCGAAATTACCAAGTCCAATCTGGCCTCCTTGCCGGAAGGCCGTTATGAGCGAAAACAGACGTTGGCCAATGCAGAACGTTACATTACGCCGGAGCTTAAGGAAAAGGAAACATTGATTCTCGAAGCACAGGACAAGATGGTCGATATTGAATACGGATTGTTTGCTGAGCTGAGGGATCGGTTGAATCAGGAAATTGCAAGACTGCAAAAACTGGCTGAACAGGTTGCGGAGATCGATGTGTATCAATCCTTCGCAGTAATCAGTGCAGAGCGGAATTTTGTTAGACCAACACTGACAGATGGTTATGATTTTGTTGTGGAACAAGGACGTCATCCTGTGGTGGAGGCAGTAATGCGGGATGGTGCCTTTATTGCCAACCACACAGCAATGAAAAAGGAAGAAGCACGGATTCTTCTGATTACTGGTCCGAATATGGCCGGGAAAAGTACGTATATGCGACAAGTTGCCCTGATCTCAATCATGGCACAGATCGGTTGCTTTGTACCTGCAGGTCAGGCTGAGGTACCCATCATGGATCGCATCTTCACACGAATTGGGGCAGCAGACGATCTGATTGGCGGTCAAAGTACGTTTATGGTGGAGATGGCGGATATTCAGGTAATGACGGACAAAGCAACGCCGAGAAGCCTGATCATTATTGATGAATTGGGCCGGGGCACGTCAACAAGCGAGGGGATGGCCATTGCCCAATCCGTCATTGAGTATGTGCACGACATTATAGGCTGTAAAGCACTCGTATCAACGCATTTTCATGAACTGGCTCACCTGGAAGAAAGTCTGGATAAGCTGGCGAACTACTCCATGGCTGTACAAGAGAGCGGGGATAAAGTAAACTTCCTGCGCAAATTGATTCCGGGTGCAGCCAGCAGCAGTTATGGTATATACTGCGCACGACTTGCCGGTCTGCCGGATAGTATCATTGAACGAGCGAATGGTTTACTGCACGGCTTCGAACATGCGGCCGCACAGGTGGCGGTCGGCAGTGAGTTTGCCGGGAAGGAAAGCCGCATTTCGGGATCGGACTACAATAATACACTTGGAACGGAAAATGCCAAAAGTGTCACAGTAGTACGCGAGGAAGCTGTAGTTTCGGTACCTAATACGGTGACATACATGGAGAGAGAGCCGTCCAAGGAGCAAGGCAATAAGAACAAGGCTGGTTCCAAACAACAGGACGTTGTCCAACTGTCGATATTCGGTGATGATGAGCCCAGCGTGGGAAGCAAGCCCGATGCTGTGGTTGCAGTGGATAAACCAGCGCGAGATTTTATACGCAACATGAAAGACATTGATGTTATGAATATGACGCCTCTGCAGGCGATGCAAATATTGAACGAGCTTAAGTTAAAGGCACAGCAATTATCCTGATATGATGGGAGGGGAAACCTGTGGCGAAAATACATGTCCTTGACGAACATATTGCCAACCAGATTGCAGCAGGTGAAGTAGTTGAACGGCCTGCTTCGGTTGTAAAGGAATTACTGGAGAATTCTGTGGATGCTGGGGCTACCAAAATTGAAGTTTCCGTTGAAGAGGGCGGATTGCTCAGCATTCGTGTGAAAGACAACGGTTCAGGCATTGAGCCCGAGGATCTGGAAACAGCATTCTATCGTCATGCAACAAGCAAAATTACGCACGGCCGTGATCTCTTCCAGATCACAAGTCTTGGTTTTCGGGGAGAGGCTCTGCCGAGTATCGCGGCTGTCTCCAAGGTCGAAGTGCTAACGGCTAGCGGAGACGACGGCCGAGGACGCCGGATTGTGATTGAGGGTGGTAAACTGTGTACACATGAGGATGCTACTTCACCTCAAGGGACAGAGTTTGTTGTCAAAGAATTATTTTATAATACACCTGCCCGCCTGAAATATATGAAAACCATCCAAACCGAGTTGGGACATATCTCGGATGTGCTGTACCGGATGGCCATGTCTCATCCGCATATTTCCTTTACGCTGCGGCATAATGCCAATGTGCTGCTGCAGACGCTCGGAAACGGCGACCTGCTTCAGGTGGTGGCAGCAATCTACGGTACGAGTGCAGCCAAAGCCATGCTGCCTATCCAGGGCGAGAATCTGGATTATCGGGTAAGTGGATTAGTCAGTCTTCCGGAATGGACTCGGGCCAATCGGGGCGGCATGTCAACGATTGTGAACGGTCGATTTATTCGCAATTATGGTCTTAATCAGGCCATTCTTAAAGCGTATCACACGCTACTGCCGATCAATCGATTCCCGCTTGTTGTGGTGCAGCTTGAGATGCATCCTTCACTCGTAGATGTAAACGTGCATCCGGCAAAACTGGAAGTGCGGTTCAGCAAGGAAGCCGAGTTGTACGAATTTATTGAAACGACAGTACGGGGAATACTGCGGCAGGAAGTGCTTATACCTCAAGTGACCAAACAGCAGATCAGACGTGGGAACGACAGTTCATTTATACAGGAACAGTTTCTGTTTCCGCGAGGACCATACAAGGATGAGCCAGCGATAGAAAATGATGGTGCACAGATCAAAAAGAATAACACCGTTGTGCCAGGAAACACGGCCATGGAAGAGGACGATCTGGATGCCCCCGCTGATATTCAACCAGGACAGGCTGCGGAACTCTTTTCAGAGGTACCTCCCTTGTCGGACGCTCCACCGCCAGATCAGCTCAACCCGATAAATCCGTTTCAAGCACTTGTTGTTGATGAGCGGGTTCAGGCAGATGAACGCGAGGTGCCAACTCAGGACACAGCTCCGACATATCGACCAACCAACATGAATGCTCCAGTTAGAGAAAACCGGCTGTCCTATCAAGCTTCTAATCGTTCCAATATGGAGCGCAGCTGGAAGGGTTCAGGTTTACCTGATACTGCGAAGCTGGCGGCAGCGGTGAAGTCGAATGCAACGATGCCGGCGTTTCCTGAGCTCAGCCTGATTGGTCAGCATCACGGTACGTATCTGATTGCCCAGAATGAAGACGGCCTCTATCTGATTGATCAGCATGCCGCTCATGAACGTGTGAATTATGAGTATTATTATGAAAAGTTTGGCAATCCGGCTCAAGCTTCACAGGAGCTTTTGCTGCCGATCACGCTGGAATTTACACCCTCAGAGACGGAAAAACTCAAGTCCAGGCTGGCCTGGTTTGAACAGGCTGGGGTCTATCTGGAGCATTTCGGTGGACAGACGTTTCGTGTACGCTCCCATCCGTTCTGGTTTCCCAAAGGGGACGAGAAGGATATTATTGAGGAAATGTCTGAATGGGTGCTCAGCGAGCGCAGCATTGATGTGGGGAAAATGCGGGAAGCTGCTTCCATCATGTGCTCCTGCAAAGCCTCGATTAAAGCCAATCAGAAGCTGACAGAACAGGAAGCAGAGACGCTAATTCAGCGACTCGGTTCCTGCAGGCAGCCTTACACTTGTCCACACGGGAGACCGATCGTGGTTTCATTTTCAACCTATGATCTGGAGAAGTTGTTCAAACGGGTCATGTAGCTGTTTAGGAGGAAGTTATGTATATTACAACCGGTGATACAGAGGCGCCTTCGCTTGTGGAACGCGCGCGTAAGCTCGCGGAAAAGACGGGGGGTACCTATGTGCCGCGCAATAAAAAGTCTTTGCCCAAGCTGATTGAACGTTATGGCGTTAACGAAATCCTGGTCGTGCTTCAAGGCAAGGCACGCTTGTATCGTAAGAATGCACCGCAGCTTGAATTTCATCCAAGCATGGGATTTGTACGCGCGAAGCGTGTATTGCGGGGAGAGCCCGATCCTATGCTGGAAGCGGGAGCTGTACTTGAAGGAGATACCATCATTGATTGTACAGCCGGATTGGGAACGGATGCGCTGGTGTTCTCTGTAGCAGCAGGTAAACAGGGGCAGGTTATTGCTTGTGAAAGCTCGCTGCAGCTCTATACACTGTTGGTTGAAGGGATGTCCTATTACGAGAGTAATCAGCCTGAAGTCGATGAAGCCTTTCGCAGAATTGAGTTAAGACATGCCAATCATCTGGATCTTCTTCGTTCGATGCCGGATCGAAGCTGCGACACAGTCTATTTTGACCCCATGTTCCGCGAGCCGATGATGGATTCAAGTGCGATTCAGCCCTTGCGGGATTATGCAAACTCCCATGCACTGGATATTCAAAGTATCATGGAGGCCAAACGGGTAGCCCGCAAGCGGGTTGTGATGAAAGAAAAGCGCGGCAGCGCGGAGTTTACGAGGCTCGGATTCGAGGTGCTGGATCGCGCCAATGCAAAAACACTGTACGGAGTGATAAATGTTGAAAGCGGAAGCTAAACCTAAACTGCTTGTACTGGTTGGACCGACAGCAGTAGGCAAAACAAGGATGAGTATCGAGCTCGCACAAGCGTTTGATTGCGAAATTATTTCGGGAGATTCGATGCAGGTCTATCGTGAAATGGACATCGGGACGGCCAAGATTACCCGTGAAGAGATGAAGGGAGTGCCCCACCATCTTATTGATATCCATGAACCGGAATATCCATATTCGGTTGCAGAATTTCAGGAGAGCTGTACCCGGCTGATCAGTGAAATACAGGATCGTGGTAAACTGCCCTTTATTGTTGGCGGAACCGGTCTGTATGTAGAGTCGGTCTGTTACGGATTTCAATTCTCGGAAAGCGGGTCGGATGAGGCTTTTCGGGAGGAACAGTTCCGCTATGCCAAGTTACACGGTGCCCAGGCGCTGCATGACAAGCTGAGGGAAATAGATCCAATTAGTGCGGATCGGCTGCATGTGAACGACCAGCGGCGAATTGTTCGTGCTCTTGAGATTTACCACCTGACAGGGGAAAAGTTATCTGAACAACTGGCGTCGCAGAAGAAAGAATCCCCGTACGATCTGAGTATTATAGGGTTAACAATGGATCGTCAAAAGCTCTACGCCAGGGTTGAAGAACGTATTGACCTGATGATTGAGCAAGGTTTGGTAGAAGAAGTGAAGTCACTGTTGGAACGCGGTGTGGCCAGAGGACATATCTCTATGCAGGGACTGGGATACAAGGAAATTGCGGCGTATCTTCAAGGCGAAGTCAGCTGGGATGCTGCAGTGGAATGGCTGAAGAGGGATACCCGCCGCTTTGCCAAACGCCAGCTTTCCTGGTTCCGGCATATGAAGGACATTGAATGGGTGGATATGACAGATACCGAAGATTTCGGAGGGAACTATGAGCGGGTATGTGCATTAATTCACCAAAAGTTTAAATGATTGCGAGACGTGTGAATAGGTCCCCTATGGGACGTTTGAACCTCTATCTCTTGATTTCAAAAGAGTAGAGGTTTTTTATTTTGAGTGCAAAACATAGAAAATAAATGAATATAGTCAATAAAATGATTGTAAAAAAATAACAATATCATTAAGATGAAAACACATAACAACATGAGACATTGACGATGTGTTCATATGAGAAAGGAGGAATCTTAATGGACTCAAGTGTGAGTGGAGGAACGAGCTTATATCTATTTTTTTCTGGATTATTCGGAATTGCCGTTACCATTCTGGGTCTTATTGCCCTAATTTGGGTAATTATCGTTCTGTCCAATACCAATACATACCTGAAAATGCTGATTCATGATCGAAAAGAACGGCAGAAAATTCCGTTAACGAAAGCATTGGCGAACCCTTTGGTTGACCAGGAACGGCAGGAATAAAGCGCTCTAAAACGATGATTTTGTCCCTCTTTTGCATTTTAGACAAGCGGTGTATAATGGATAAGTCTTCTAACTGCACGTCAGATTGATTCCGAGATGCAAAATAGTAGACAAGGGGTTTTTGTGGATTATATGAAACTGTTCATGATATAATAGCACGAAAGCTACTCAGCGATATTGAATACTATCTTAAACACGAATTCAAATGAACCAATGGGGGTACGGCTAATGAACAAGTCCATCAACATCCAAGATACGTTCTTGAACCAACTGCGGAAAGAAAACATTCCTGCTACGGTCTATCTGACCAACGGCTTTCAAATCCGTGGAACGATCAAGGCATTTGACAATTTTACGATCGTCATTGACAGCGACGGACGCCAGCAAATGGTCTACAAGCACGCCATCTCCACGTTCACGCCGCAACGCAGCGTATCGCTGATGCAGCAGGATAACAGCGGCGAAGCTTAAAAAATTACGAAACCTTTTCTACAACCATTTCGTCTACAAGTATAGGAGTTGAAGCAGAGCAACCTTAACAAGGGTTGTTCTTTTCATTCCGGGCAAAAAAGGGTTATGATAAGCATTAGCCTATACAGGCAAATAGAAATTGAGCAACCGAAAGGGAGTCAGGAGGTAACATGCCAAACGATCCGTTGTCGAGGTCTAATAATCGCAACAACAATAACAAGTCACCCAAGAAAGCGAAGCCTAAGACCTCTAAAAAGAAAAAAATTACGGGTAAACGCGTTGGGTGGACACTGTTTTTCACTATGGCAATCGCCATCTTTTGTGCACTAGGCGGGTATCTGTTCATCATGGTCAGTGGTGAGCGGCTGCTTACAGCCAATATGGACAAAACAACAATTAATGAGACATCGAAAGTATATGATCGCAATGGCCAATTAATGGGTGAGCTGTCGATTCAGAAGCTGGAACCAGTGGATGAAGATGAGATTCCCGAATTGGTAAAGGAAGCTTTTGTGGCAACAGAGGACAGACGATTCTATGAGCATCAGGGTGTGGATATCTGGTCCATCGGACGTGCAGCTGTAAAAGACATCATGGCCCGTTCCATGGTTGAGGGGGGAAGTACGCTAACCCAGCAGCTTGCGAAAAACATGTTCCTGTCCCGTGACAAAACATTCTTCCGGAAAGCGACGGAAGTATCCATTGCGATGGCTTTGGAGCGCAAGTACACAAAAGACGAGATTCTGACAATGTATCTGAACCGAATCTTTTTCGGTCATCAGCGTTATGGTATTAAGGCTGCATCCGAATTTTATTTTGGCAAGGATAAGCTTGAAGACCTTGATCTGTGGGAAATTGCCACGCTTGCAGCGATGCCTAAAGGGCCATCCGCCTATAACCCGCTGAGCAATCCGAACGATTCCAAAGCACGCCGCGGTGTGGTGCTGCAGCTGATGTACGAACAAGGCTACATTACGAAGGCAGAAATGGATGAAGCGAAAGCGGTGGATTATGATTATACACCACCGGAAAAAGAGCAAAAGTATCAAGCCTTTATTGATTATGTTCTTCGTGAAGCAGAACGCGTAACAGGCAAAACAGAAGATGATCTGAACATCGGTGGATACAAGATTTATACAACCATGGATGCTCAGGCACAGA
The DNA here is from genome assembly GCF_002276415.1 of Paenibacillus sp. 7523-1. Classification (NCBI taxonomy): domain Bacteria; kingdom Bacillati; phylum Bacillota; class Bacilli; order Caryophanales; family Paenibacillaceae; genus Paenibacillus; species Paenibacillus sp. 7523-1. The sequence goes on from NZ_NPBR01000002.1 coordinate 56,831, forward strand.
CGGCCATGGAAAGTGCCTTCTCGGATGACAGTTTATTTGAAGAAAGCAAAGACGACCAGAAGGTTCAAGGATCCATGGTTATCATGAACCATGAAAATGGTAGTCTGGTTGCTCTCTTGGGTGGACGTGACTATCAAACGAAAGGGTACAGCCGGGTAACACAGAGCCGCAGACAACCGGGATCGGCATTCAAGCCCATCGTATCGTATGCCCCTGCACTGGAGTCTGGCGACTATAACGCCAATTCGCCGCTGAGCAATCAGAAGCAGTGCTTTGGCAATTATTGCCCGGGAAACTTGCACGGGTACTCTTCAACAATCAGTATGACAGAGGCCATCACGAAGTCGGAGAATATTCCTGCCGTGTGGCTGCTTGATAAAATAGGTGTAAATACTGGCGTGCAGTTTGCCAAGAGTGTAGGCATTCAGCTTACAGATGAGGATAAAAACCTCGCAATCGCTCTGGGTGGTCTGAGCAAAGGTACAAATACCCTTGAGATGGCACAAGCTTATAGTGCATTTGCCAACCTCGGTGAATATCAACAGGCTTACGCGATCAAGGAAATCAAAGACAGCTCGGATAAGTCCGTTTACAAACATGACAAGTCAGATACGACGCGCGTCATGAGTGAACAAAATGCATACGCATTGACACAGATGCTTCAAAACGTAGTTAATGATGGTACAGGACGTTCAGCAAGACTGGATCGTCCGGTAGCAGGTAAAACCGGTACGGTGCAGAGCGGCATCGCTGGCAACAGCGCAAACCGTGATGTATGGTTTGTTGGATATACACCTGAATGGACTGCTGCAGTCTGGATGGGATATGATAATCCGGACGCCACCCATATGCTCAAAAACAGCAGTAAGCTATCTGCTGCTTTCTTCGCCAAAGTCATGACCGATGCACTGAAGGGTGTACCTGTAAAGGACTTTGAAGCACCTAAAGGTGCACAGGCACCACCGCCGGAAGAAACGCAACCGGAGCAGCCGCAATTATCGGTTAGTGGGTTAAGCGGGGCATATGATCCGAATTCTCAGACGGTTTCGCTTAACTGGACAGGAACAGGAGATGCGAATACTCAATATCGTATCTATCGGAAAGAGACGTCCGAAGCGCAATTCACCCATCTGATTGATTCGGTGGGATCGACTAGTGCACAGGATCTAAGTGCACTTCCAGGCCTGACATATGAGTATTATGTTACTGCCTTTGATCTGGCCTCTGGGCTTGAAACGGATCCGTCCAATACGATCTCACTTATGATTGAGGCGCAGGAGATTGAACCAGTGGAACCAGAACCGGGTACAGAGCCAGGAACGGATCCTGGAACGGAACAGCCTGGTACCGAGAATCCGGATAATGGTTCACCGGATAATGGGAACTCGGGTGAAAACAACGGTAACAATGGGAATAATGGTAACAACGGAAATGGTAATGGAAACAATGGCAATAACGGTAATGGCAACGGTAATGGTAATGGTAATAATGGAGGACCGGGGCAAGGAAACGGCCAGTCTGGTGATGGAAATACATCCCCTGGAACGGGAACTACCGATCCTGGTGGGAACAATGATGGATCCGGCGATGGTACGGTTACGACTCCTGGTGAAGTTGTTCCGCCGGATGCCGGAACAGAAAGCAACACAGGTGAAAATGATGGTTCGGTTGAAACACAGACCGGAAACGACGGTTAACTTTAACTAAATATCATTTAACGCAGCTCTTAACCTGCTTCCCGTATGATCGGTGAAGCAGGTTTTTTTGTTTTAGACAGTGATATTTTAACTCACTCATATCAATTAATTGGTGAGGCAAAGCTTAATTTTGAGTGTATAACTTAAATATGGTAAGCTGTAGCTATCGTAATACGTTGTGCAAAACTGATTCGTAAGTCATGGAATCGGCTGTGCGGACGTTATTCAGTGTTCACCAATATGAGAACAGGTCAAGGGCCTGTAGTCGGCAAAGAGGGGTTCGTATGAAACGGAAATTCGGGGACCGCGCGAACTGGCGCCGGATTACGAACCGACAATTTACATGCCGGTTCGTACAATCCAAAGTTTTTACAGGTTACATTACGTTGTATACCATACAGGATTTGAAAGAACCCTTGTGGAAAACCTATGGGGGGAGTACGTTTTGCATCGCAGATAAAGGGTATTCATGGCTGCAGTATTATCCGAAGGGAGAGCATTTCGTGGTGACAGCCATGTTTGACGATCAGGAACGGATCGTTGAATGGTACATTGATACCTGTCGAAGCCAGGGCATCACGGACCAGGGGGTTCCCTGGTTTGATGATCTCTATCTCGATGTAGTCGTCCTGAAAGATGGAGAGGTATTTTTACTGGATGAAGATGAGCTTGAAGACGCCCTCTCGCGTAAGCATATTACAACCGGCGATTATGATCTGGCTAACCGAACGGCCAAGGAATTGCTGCATGCTATTGACGCTCATGTGTTTCCTTATTTTCAACTATCATTGAAGCATCGGAAGACCTTGTTTGAGAACGGGGAGTTTCGCAAAAACGTTCAAATCTGAATTTTGACAAGCAGAGAATTACTTCGCCATCCTTCTAATATTGGAGCATCTGATAGAATACATTAATAATCAGGAGAGATCAGCCCGATAAAATAGAGGTGATGGCGAATGAACGGACGGGTCATGGCTGCAGGAGGGCAACCGGGAGGCAGACCATCCAGACAAATTAATGTTGTATTGCGTAACCAAGAGCCTCAGATGTTGGCGAAGGAAGAGGAGACACCACTTCAGGCAGTAAAGGGATTAGCTAAGCACAGCCATTTTCAGGAGATTCAGGGTGAGCTCGAGCAGTTGGTTGGGCTGGAAACTATCAAGGATCTCGTATTTGAAATCTATGCATTTTTGCAAATCGCCCAGATGCGTTCTGAGGCAGGCCTGCTCAGTGGAGCACATGTGTATCATATGATTTTCAAAGGAAACCCAGGGACCGGAAAAACAACGGTTGCGCGGATTGTGGCAAAGCTGTTCCAAAAGATGGGCGTGCTCAGCAAAGGGCACCTTATTGAGGTGGAGCGGGCCGATCTGGTCGGAGAGTACATTGGACATACGGCGCAGAAAACGCGTGATCTGGTGAAGAAGGCACTTGGAGGCATCTTGTTTATCGACGAGGCATACAGTTTGGCTCGCGGTGGTGAGAAGGATTTTGGCAAGGAAGCTATTGATACACTTGTAAAATCCATGGAAGATCATAAAAATCAATTCATTTTGATTCTGGCAGGGTATTCTGAAGAAATTGATTTCTTTCTGCAGACCAATCCGGGATTACCATCCCGATTTCCTATCCAGGTTGAATTTCCGGATTACAGCATAGATCAGTTGATACAGATTTCAGAGATTATGGCGAAAGAGCGAGATTATATTTTAATGCCACAGACCATCCTGAAGTTGAAGCAGCATTTACTGCAGGAAAAAAATGAATCTCTGCATGCCTTCAGCAATGCTAGATACGTTCGAAATGCAATTGAGCGGTCCATACGTCATCAGGCGGTTCGATTGCTGGAACAATATACCCAAGGCAGTCCGGGGAAATTGGAACTGATGACGATTCGAACAGAGGATTTGAAGTTTGAGCGAAAGTAAGCGATAATGGCTTTTTGGAGCAGCCGGCCGGGTTAACCGGTTCGGCTTAAAGTACGCTATGAGGGAACAATAACCGTAATAGATGAAGCTGAGTTTGATAAGGAGGACACATTGAATATGACAGTTACCCATGATACAGATCAGGTTAAGAAAGACCGCGCCGTTTTAGTTAGTTTGATTACAGATGAAGTAAAGCGATCAGGCATTAATCCGGAGTACTCTTTGGAGGAATTGGTGAAGCTTGCAGAGACTGCAGGTGTTGAGGTGCTGAGTGTATTGTCCCAGAACCGTGAAACCCGGGATACGAAGTGGTTTATCGGAAAAGGTAAGGTGGAGGAGCTTCGTGCGATCGCAGAGGAATTGGGCGCGACCACAGCGATATTTGATCAAGAGCTGTCTGGAGCTCAGGTTCGTAACCTGGAAGAGGCACTGGATCTCAAAATTATCGACCGTACCCAGTTGATTCTGGATATTTTCGCTCAACGTGCAAATACAAGAGAAGGTATCATTCAGGTCGAATTGGCCCAACTTAGCTATCTGCTTCCACGATTATCGGGGCATGGCAAAAACCTTTCACGGCTTGGAGGGGGAATCGGGACACGTGGACCGGGGGAAAGCAAGCTGGAGACGGATCGCCGTCATATCCGGGGTCGCATTGATGATCTGAAACGGCATCTGGAAGAGGTTACACGCCACCGTAAACTTCATCGCGAGCGTCGCAAAAAGACAGGCATTGTACAGGTTGCACTCGTAGGGTATACGAATGCAGGCAAATCCACATTGCTTAAACAATTAACTGCCGCTGATGTATATATTCAGGATCAGCTGTTTGCAACGTTAGATCCAACTTCACGTACGATGGAGCTTCCGAGCGGGAAAGAAATTGTACTTACGGATACAGTAGGATTTATCCAAAACCTCCCGCATGATCTGATTGCCGCTTTCCGTGCAACATTGGAGGAAGTGAACGAAGCCGATCTGATTTTGCATGTTGTGGATGCATCCTCTGCAATGAGGGAAGATCAGATGAGAACCGTGCATGAAATTCTCCAGCAGCTCGGATCTGGCGATAAGCCTCAATTGGTGCTCTATAACAAAAAAGATGCATGTACACCTGAGCAGCTGGAAATGCTTCCTTTGGACAAAGACCATATGAAGGTAAGTGCACTGGAAGAAGCTGACCTGCTGAAAATTCGGGAGCGAATTCAGGAAGAGCTGACGGGTGATACGAAGCGGTTCCGTATTCCTGCAGAGCGGGGAGATCTTACATCTGTTCTTTATAAGGTTGGAGATGTTGTTGAAACCACTTTTGAAGAAAACGATGTGATCTATCAAGTTGAGCTGCAAAAAGGGGAATATGAAAAATTCGGTTATTTACTTGAAGATTTCATTGAATTGTAATATACATGACATATTGGTATGGTAAGTTGACACGATAATCGATATTATGCGTTAGATTAGTGCAATGAAGGGGAATGAAGTAAGATGGCAAGCTTGGATACAAAGATTGTGGAGCTGCAACAACAAGTTGAGGCCCAGATTGAACAACAGATGAAAATGATTGACGGTATTACGGATTACAACCAGTGGAAGGTCATTGATGCGTTTCAACGCAAACAAGTCAGTGATTATCATTTTGCCGGTTCAACGGGATATGCATACAACGATCGTGGCCGGGAAGTGCTGGATGAAGTATATGCGGACGTATTTGGCGCAGAGGCTGCGTTGGTTCGTCCCCATTTTGCCTCAGGTACACATACGATAGCTACCGCTCTCTTTGGCGTACTGCGCCCAGGTGACGAGTTGTTATACATCACAGGTAAACCCTATGATACATTGCACAAAGTCATTGGAAGTCCGGAAGATGGAACCGGATCGCTTCGGGACTTTGGTATTGGATACCGTGAAACCGCTTTGCTGGCAGATGGCAGTGTCGATTGGGACGCAGTTAAGGGGAATATTACTGCTTCAACCAAAGTCATTGGTATCCAACGTTCACGCGGCTATGACTGGCGTTCTTCCTTCTGTATTGATGAGATCGCAGATATGGTAAAACGGGTCAAGGCCATCAAAGAAGATGTGATCGTTTTCGTGGATAACTGTTATGGCGAATTTACGGAGAAACGCGAACCGACAGAGGTCGGGGTAGATCTGATGGCAGGTTCACTAATCAAAAACCCTGGCGGAGGCCTTGCTGAAACCGGGGGTTACATATGCGGGAAGGAAAAGTATGTTCAATTGGCAGCGTATCGTTTGACTGCACCTGGCATAGGTGGTGAGGTTGGTGCCATGTTGGGAACAACCCGGGGGATCTACCAGGGACTTTACATGGCGCCGACAATTGTGGGACAAGCCATCAAGGGCAGTACCTTTGCCGCTGCAATGTTTGCTGCTTCAGGATTTGTAACCAAACCTGCTTGGAATGAGACACGTACAGATTTGATCCAAGCTGTGCAGTTCTCCTCCGCGGAGCATCTGATCGCTTTTGTACAGGGAATTCAGCGGGCTGCTGCAGTGGATAGTCATGTCGTTCCAGAGCCATGGGACATGCCTGGTTATGAACATCCCGTCATTATGGCGGCAGGTACGTTTATACAGGGCGGAAGCCTGGAGTTGTCAGCGGATGCGCCTATTCGAGAGCCATATATCGGCTACATGCAGGGGGGGTTAACCTACTCTCATGTTAAATATGGCGTTTTGATGGCGCTCCAGACAATGAAAGATCGTAAATTATTGTGAGTTTATCTAACACGTCATTGACACTTAGTAATAACTAAATGTACAATAGGGTGAAGAATAGATGACTGGAAGGTTGATGAACATGGGTGACGAAATTCGCAGAAATATGGCCTTATTCCCGATAGGTATTGTTATGAAACTTACGGATCTGTCCGCTCGTCAGATTCGATATTATGAGCAGCACAGCTTGATTGTACCGGCAAGAACGTCAGGTAACCAACGGTTGTTTTCCTTTAATGACGTAGAACGATTGCTGGAGATCAAGGCTTTGATCGAAAAAGGTGTTAATATTGCCGGCATCAAGCAGGTTATGAATCCGGTATCCAAGGAATCCGAAGAAGCGACAGTTATCACTGCTGATACAGAAGTGAAGCGCAGAGAGCTGTCGGATACACAGCTGCACCGTTTATTGAAGCAACAGCTGGTTTCGGGTAAGAGACCTGGACAAGTATCTCTCATTCAGGGAGAGCTTTCTCGATTTTTTAATAAAAAGTAAGTTCGCATAACTTGGTGAGTGGGGGGAAATCATGCAGTTGTGATGGCAGACTCCTTGACCCGTGGAACTTTCTAATGTACAAATATAACATGCAAGCCAAATAAGCAGAAAAGAAAGGGAGAGGTATCGTGAGTTATACAAAAGAAGACATTCTCCGCATCTCTAAAGAAGAAAACGTACGATTCGTTCGATTGCAATTTACCGACTTGCTTGGAGCTATCAAAAACGTTGAAATTCCTGTAAGCCAATTGACCAAGGCTTTGGATAACAAAATGATGTTTGATGGTTCTTCCATTGAAGGTTATGTGCGTATTGAAGAATCCGACATGTACCTCTATCCGGATCTCGATTCTTGGCTGATTTTCCCTTGGGTAGCTGAGAACCGTGTTGCTCGCCTAATCTGTGATGTTTATTTGCCGGATGGCAACCCATTCCCTGGAGATCCACGCGGCATCTTGAAACGTAACCTGAAGGAAGCCGAAGAAATGGGATTCACTTCCTTCAATGTCGGTCCTGAACCAGAGTTCTTCTTGTTCAAAACAGACGAAAAAGGAAACCCGACTAACGAACTGAATGACCAAGGTGGATATTTCGACCTGGCGCCTACGGATCTTGGTGAAAACTGTCGTCGTGACATCGTTATCACACTTGAAGAAATGGGCTTTGAGATCGAAGCTTCCCACCATGAGGTAGCTCCAGGTCAGCATGAGATCGACTTTAAATATGCTGATGCTCTAAAAGCAGCAGACCAGATCCAAACGTTCAAACTCGTTGTTAAAACGATTGCACGTCAGCATGGTCTACATGCTACCTTTATGCCGAAACCGCTGTTTGGTATGAACGGTTCCGGTATGCACTGTAACCAATCGTTGTTCCAAGGCAGTGCGAATGCATTCGTTGACGAGTCGGACGAGCTGGGTCTGAGCAAAACTGCACGTCACTTCATGGCTGGAACGCTGAAGCATGCCCGTGCGTTTGCAGCAATTACTAACCCAACTGTGAACTCATACAAACGTCTTGTACCAGGTTATGAAGCTCCTTGTTATGTAGCATGGTCCGCCAGTAACCGTAGCCCAATGATCCGTATTCCAGCTTCCCGTGGTCTGAGTACACGTGTTGAAGTTCGTAACCCGGATCCGGCTGCTAACCCTTACTTGGCTTTGGCGGTTTTATTGAAAGCAGGATTGGACGGAATCAAACGTGAGCTTTCCTTACCAGCTCCGATTGACCGTAACATCTACATTATGTCAGAAGAAGAGCGTGTGGAAGAAGGCATTCCAAGCTTGCCAGCTGACCTGAAAGAAGCTTTGAACGAATTGATCCGCAGTGAAGTCATCTGTGATGCACTTGGCGATCACGCCCTGGCTCACTTCTACGAGCTGAAAGAAATTGAGTGGGATATGTACCGTACACAAGTCCACCAATGGGAACGCGATCAATACATCACGCTGTACTAATATGGAAAGCCCTTGGCGCAATAGTGCCAAGGGTTTTTTTAATGAATTACATAATGGGACAGTGGTGATTAGGTTTCTAAGAAAATAGCAGTATTTAATAGTATACATATAATAGTAAGAGAGAAGATATATATTTTCCAGAGAACAGTCATTTTAATATGTTGATAATTTCATATAAACAAGATATAATTCAATTATATTTTTAGCAATTTAATTTTAAATCATTAATTGGAGATGTTAATATGGAACAAGCGAAACAACTCGTTGCAAGTCAGCGGGCATTCTTTTATACAGGACAAACTAAAAATATTGAGTATCGGATTCATGCTCTTCAGCAATTAAGACAAGGAATAGAGAAATATCAGCAACGGATATTGGACGCACTGCATACAGATTTAAATAAATCAGAAACAGAGGCATATAACTCTGAGATTCGCATCGTTTTGGGTGAGCTGGATTTTGCACTAGAACATCTTAAGGAATGGGCGGCTCCTCGAGCAGTGCCAACAAGTGCTGTTATACCTGATGGTACAAGCACGATCTATCCAGAACCTTACGGAGTTGCTCTCATTATTGCGCCATGGAACTATCCGTTCCAACTGGCATTTGGTCCTTTGATTGGTGCAATTGCAGCGGGTAACTCTGCTGTTATTAAGCCTTCTGAATTAACGCCGGCAGTGTCACGTCTGACGTATGACCTGATCACGGATATTTTCCCTGAGGAATATGTAGCTGTCATGGAAGGTGAAGTCGAAACGAGCACAGCCTTGTTGAAAGAGAAGTTTGATTATATTTTCTTCACAGGCAGCACGGGTGTTGGTCGCATCGTTATGAAAGCAGCAGCAGAGCATCTTACGCCGGTAACGCTTGAACTTGGTGGAAAAAGCCCTGTAATTGTTCATAAAGACGCAGATTTGAAGTTGGCAGCTCAGCGGATCGTTCGTGGTAAGTTCTTGAATGCGGGTCAGACCTGTGTTGCTCCGGATTACTTACTTGTACATCAAGACGTACACGATAAACTCCTTGAAGAGATTGGTGAGGAGATTCAAGATAAATTCGGTAAGGATGTCATGGGAAATCCTGATTTCCCGCATATCGTCAACACACGTAACTTTGATCGACTGTCTGTATTCTTAGAAGATGGTGATACTCTGATTGGTGGTCGCTCTGATCGGGATCAGCTGCTGATTGAACCTACCTTGGTAGGAAATGTGGACTGGGATTCACCTGTTATGCAAGAAGAGATATTCGGTCCCATTCTACCGGTAATGACTTACGATGATCTTAATCCTCTGCTCGCTGAGATTGTACGCCGTCCCAAACCGCTGGCGCTATACCTGTTCACGCAGCAAGAAGAGCTGCAGAATCAGGTCTTGGATCAAGTGTCATTCGGTGGGGGATGCATTAATGATACGTTGTCTCATATGACTTCACATTATTTACCGTTTGGCGGTGTAGGAGAGAGTGGTATGGGGTCATATCATGGTCAGCAAAGTTTTGAAGTATTCTCTCATCACAAAAGCATTCTCAAACGATAACAAATGGAATTAACGAAGTCGAAATTTAACATATAAAAAGAGGTTGTCCTGTTGAACAGGGCAACCTCTTTTTGTCATTACAGTTCAGCTGACTTGCTGTTGGAAGAAAGACTAGTGAATATCACGGAAAAGGCCAATCACTTTACCCAAAATGCTAACATGTTTTAAACGAAGTGGTTCAAATGTTGCATTCTCAGGCTGAAGACGAATATGGTCTTTCTCTTTGTAGAATGTTTTAACTGTAGCTTCGTCATCTTCAGTCATCGCAACGACAATATCCCCGTTATCTGCTGTTTGCTGCTGGCGCACGATAACGTAGTCTCCATTGACGATCCCTGCTTCGATCATACTGTCACCAACAACAGAGAGCATAAATACTTTCTGTTCTCCAACATAATGTGTCGGTAGCGGGAAATAATCCTCAATGTTCTCTGTTGCGGTAATCGGAACCCCTGCAGTGACTTTACCTACGACAGGAATGCGAGCAACACTGTGTGCAAACTGATGGGAGTGTTCTGATTCCTCCTGGCTTAATAACTCAATGGCTCTCGGTTTAGTAGGGTCACGTCTAATGAGACCTTTCTTCTCCAAGCGGTCCAGATGTCCATGAACCGTAGAACTGGAAGCCAGTCCAACCGCTTCACCAATTTCACGTACGGAAGGAGGATATCCCTTCAACCGGACTTCATTGCGTATAAATTCCAGAATAGCTTGCTGCCTGCTGGATATCTTCGACATACCGTATCAACCCCATTTTAGTAACGTTTGGGAAAATTATAACATAGAACCTCCGTTCGTACAAACATAAGTTCTAAATAAAATCCGATAAAATCAATATTTTTGAGTCTTTTATTCGTATAGTCCTTCAAATCTAACAATAGTAAATAACGAGTTGGATTCATCTAGAGATTTACAGGAAATTTGGGGTTTGAAATAAAGCGAACAATTGTTCTAAAAATCTGTTGTACAAAACAAGTGTTCGTGTTATATTGATTTTAACAGATAGGAACAAACGTTTGGAGGACGATTAATATGAGATATTCCACTTATCAAAGTATTTATGAACCGATGAACTCGGAAGCAGTCAAGTCTAACATAGGTAACTTTAAACAATGGTTTGCAAAAGCCAAGATGCCAACATGGATGTTGAAATTGATTATGGCATCGTTAATCATATTCATTGGCTGCAGCACTGTATTGACTGTGTTTGCAGGAGACGAGAACAATGTTCTTCCTGGCAGCAAAATTGCGGTATCCCAGGGTGAAACATTGTGGAGCTTATCTTTGGAGCATAAACCGGAAAATATGGATACACGTGTATATATAGAAGCAATAAAGAAAGTAAACCAGCTTCAAACGACTTCAATTCAAGCTGGACAAGTCCTAATTTTGCCTCAGTTTACACCTTAAAATCATGATTCATTCGAGCGAGTAAGTAGCAGCCTTGACAAGCCGCCTCGATCATGTCAAAGTTAGTATGACTTTGTATTTTTGGAGGGGACAAGCTTGGATATAGATAGCCTGGTAGCACGCATCAATGAATTGGCTCGTAAACAAAAGTCCACTGGACTTTCAGAGGAAGAACTTGCCGAACGTGCTAAACTTAGAGAAATTTACTTAAACAACATCCGCAGCAACTTCAGACAGCAACTGGATTCTATTGAAATTGTTGATGATGAGAAGGATCAAGGCCACCAAGGCAAACTCAAACACTAAGGAAACCTAAAGATATCATTATGATATTTAGGTTTCTTCCTTTTATTTTGAGAATGCAAATTTATAGGGGGAATGTCGGTTTGCGAATTTTGTAAGCCGATACAAAGATGACATAAGGGGGATTCTCATGGCTCGTTCGTTCGAGAGAACGGTTCGGAAAAATTCAAAGCAGTTGAATCAGCAGCGCAAAAAAAATGGTCAACCGATTTCGGGTACGCCCGGTGAGGACATATTCAAAGGACGCAGTCTTCTGTTTCCTATTTTCCTCATTGGACTTGCGTTTTTGTATCTGTTTATGAGCACATTTCTTGTTAAAGCTCCGATGACAACATGGGACTGGGTTACGATGCTGTTGTATGTATTTTTGGCTGTGATTTTTATGCTTCGCCGTCCTTACATCAAAATAGGGAGCAACCGGATTATAACAACCAAAGGGAATCGGGAACGCTCCATTGGAGTAGATGACATCGTTAAGTTTAGATTCGAACAGGGAACGGTAGTTATCGAACATAACAGCCGTGGCAAAAGATGGGTGTTCACTAAACTGTTGAACCGCTATGACACAGATGCCATTTCTGAACGACTTCTGAAATTTGCCAAAGCACATCAGATTACTGTAGAAACAGACGAGAAAAAGTAATTATTCACAAAGGGGAAGATGATCGGAATGGCATTAAAAGCGATTTTGTTCGACCTGGATGATACTTTATTGTGGGATGAACGCAGTGTGCGGGAAGCATTCCACGAAACTTGCCTGCTTGCTTCACAAGAAACCGGCGTTGATGCTGGGGCATTGGAAGAAGCTGTTCGTAATGAAGCTCGTAGTCTATATGAATCCTATGAAACCTTTCCATTCACCAAAATGATTGGTATCAATCCGTTTGAAGGACTATGGGCTAATTTTACAGGCGGTGATCAGCCGGAATTCCGTCAATTGGAGCAGCTTGCCCCTGTATATCGTAAGGAGTCCTGGCGTCGTGGCTTATTGAAGCTGGGAGTGGATCGTGAAGATTTGGCCGAACGTCTTGCCTCGCAATTTGGAGCAGAGCGAAGATCCAGACCTCATGTATATGAAGAAACAATGGACACTTTGCGTCACTTGCAGGGAAAATTCAAACTGTTGCTCTTGACGAATGGTTGTCCTGCTCTGCAGCAAGAGAAGCTGGATGGTGTGCCTGAACTGGCTCCTTTCTTCGATGAGATCATCATCTCGGGTACTTTTGGAAAAGGAAAACCGGATCCGTCTATCTTTGAACATGCGCTTAGCAAACTTGGAGTAAAACCAGAAGAAGGCTTGATGGTTGGAGATAAACTCACGACGGATATCCGCGGAGCTTTGTCAGCAGGAATCCAGGCTGTCTGGATTAATCGGGAGAACAAAGTGAACTCGGAGTCGTATGTACCTGATCATGAGATTAAGCACTTATCAGAATTAGATCGTATTATTGCTAATTTCTGATTATTTCAGAATTGAACAATGGTGCATTTTTAAACATTGATAACCTCGGTGAATGATGCAAAATCATTCATGGGTTATCAATGTTTTTTGGTTTGGTTGAAACTTGTGTAGTGAAGAAATATCAAAAATAATAAAAAAAGGTATTGAAAAGTTGGGACTGCTGTTTTAGAATGTAACTAACATACTAGTATGACTAGTATGGGAATCATTTAAAAGCAGTACTCTTTTGGCATGTCCAGGTTATGGAATCAGAAGTTATTGCTTTATTATTTTTATGTATATTGTAAGCGCTTTACATAGTTTTGGGAAATATTAATTTTTGGAATACATCAGGTACTCATGAGATTGAGCAGTAAGATAACAATCAGAACCTAAGTATATCCATTAAACTACTTTAAATTGATATCGCTTACATTACCAAATATCTATTATGCAGTGGGGGTGAATTTCTGCAAGGTCTTCGATAGAAAGAAGTGAAGATGGGAGCTGTCATGAAGTACTTTTGATTTTATCAAGTTTATTTGATCGGAGTGAATCAGATATGAAGTCAGAAACTGCTAAAACCACGCTTACGATGACCTCATTACGCAAAGAAAGCAGGTTAAGAACGGCTGGAGCATTACTCCGCAAAGATTGGCAGCTGTATTCACTATTAATACTTCCAGTGATTTATTTGTTGATTTTTAAATACGGACCCATGATTGGTAATGTGATTGCCTTTAGAAGATTTGTACCGGGAGGCAGCATTTTTGGTGAAACTTGGGTTGGATTAAGATATTTTCAGATGTTTGTTCAGGACCCCACGTTCTGGAAAGTATTTGGAAACACACTCATGCTGGGTGGGCTTGCATTACTCTTCACATTCCCGGTTCCCATTATCTTTGCTCTGCTTTTGAATGAAGTAAAAAGTAAACGCTTCAAAAAGTTCGTTCAGACTGCATCCTACCTGCCGCATTTCTTATCGATCGTTATCGTAGCCGGTATGATTTTGCAACTAACGGCAGTGAATGGATCCATTAATGGCTTGGTTGCATTCTTTACCGGAGACAGCATTCCTTTTATGCAGCGCGCCGAATGGTTCAGAACGATCTATATCACCTCTGAAATTTGGCAAGGCATGGGCTGGGGAGCCATTTTGTATCTTGCCGCATTAACAACAATCGATGATTCTTTGTATGAAGCTGCACGGATTGATGGTGCGAATCGCTGGAAACAGACAATCCATGTAACCATACCAGGCATTTTGCCAACGATTGTTACATTGTTAATTCTGAATATGGGTAATTTTCTCGCTGTCGGATTTGAGAAAATTCTCCTCCTTTACAATCCGCTTATCTATGATACATCAGATGTGATTTCCACTTATCTGTATCGTGTAGGTTTGCAATCGAGCAACTTCAGTTACGCTACTGCGATTGGATTATTCGAATCACTCATCGGACTGATCTTGGTATTCTCGGTAAATGCAATCTCACGCAGACTAACACAACGAAGCTTGTGGTAAAGGAGGGGTAACATGCAGGAATCAAAATCATACAAAGTCTTCAAAGTATTTAACACCATCTTTTTGCTGCTGGTGGTGTTCATCACACTCTATCCATTCCTGAATGTTGTAGCACAATCTTTCAGTAGCGAATCCTATATCAATTCAGGAAAAGTCAGCATCATCCCGCGCGGTTTTAATGTGGAAACCTACAAGACCATCTCGCGTGACAGCATGTTCTGGACGAATTATAAAAATACAGTGATCTACACTGTGGTAGGTACGTTGATATCCATGTTTATGACAACCATATTCGCGTATGCGATTTCTAAAAGGAGATTAATGGGACGCAAGTTCTGGACAATGTTTGCCGTGTTCACCATGTTTTTCAGTGGCGGATTGATTCCAAACTATGTCCTGATTAATTCCCTTGGCATGAACAATACGATGTGGGCGTTAGTTGTACCTGGAGCCATCAGCATTTATAACATGTTAATTATGAAGTCATTTTTCGAAAACATGCCCGAGGAGCTTGAGGAAGCAGCAGCCATCGACGGTTTAAACACATATGGTATTTTACTTCGTATTATATTGCCGCTAAGTAAGGCAGTAATGGCTACTATGGTTCTGTTCTACGCTGTGGGACACTGGAACTCATGGTTCCCGGCATTCCTGTATCTTGACAAAAAGGAACTGTTCCCGGTGACCATTTATTTGCGCAATATGATTGCAGGTGCAACAGGAGGAGCTTCTGCTGGAGCGTCGGCTGATAATTTGACTCAAATCTCAGCCAATATCAAGTCGGTAACGATGGTACTTACGATTTTGCCTATTCTTACGATTTATCCGTTTGTGCAAAGATACTTTGTAACCGGTATCATGTTGGGATCTGTTAAGCAGTAATTCCAAGTGCATATAGCTAACATCTCTTAGACGCAAGGCCAATCTAAACCACATGCAGGGGGACAATGGAATGAAAAAGAGACCACGCAAGCTTGTAGGCAAGATGGTTTTGGCAACAATGATGAGTGTCGTTTTGGCAGCATGCAGCAGCGGAGCGGGAACCGAGAAGGCAGAACCTGAATCCAAAGGGGCTATGGAGTCCTACGGAGTGGGTGAAACGTTTAAAGCCTCAGAGCCATTCAACTTATCCATCCTTTATAGTGATCAGCCAGCATATCCATACAAAAAAGATTGGTTGCTTTTCCAAAAAATCACCGAGCTGACGGGTGTGACCTTGGATCCTACCATTGTACCGATGTCTGACTATCCGCAAAAAAGATCTCTTTTGATCAGTTCTGGAGATGCACCTCTCGTAATCCCTAAAACTTATCCGGGCGAAGAATCTGCCTTTGTATCATCTGGTGCCGTATTGCCCGTTAGTGACTATGTTGACTTGATGCCCAATTTCAAGGACAAAGTAGAGAAGTGGGGGCTTGAGGATGAACTGGAGGGTCTCCGTCAGGAAGACGGGAAGTATTATGTTCTCCCTGGTTTGCATGAAGAAGTGTGGCCAGACTATACACTGATTGTTAGAACGGATGTTTTCGAGGAAAACAATATTCCTATCCCAACGACATGGGATGAACTATATGATGCTGCCAAGAAGTTGAAAGAAATCTATCCGGATTCGATTCCGTTCTCGGACCGATTTGAATTTAACAGTACGTTAAATATTGCGGCTGCTGGTTTTGGAACCAAGGGCGGTTGGGGCTTCGGAAATGGTCTTACGTATAAGGAAGACAAGGATGAATTCGTATATACATCCACTACTCCTGAGTACAAAGAAATGCTGACCTACTTCAACAAAATGGTGTCAGAAGGATTGCTGGACAAGGAAAGTTTCACTCAAGATGATGATCAAGCGACACAAAAATTTGTCTCTGGCAAATCGTTTATCATTAATGGTAACTCTCAAACGTTAGTGCTGCATCGCAATGATATGAATAAAACGTTGGGTGAAGGAAAATTTTCCATTGCTAAAATTACGGTTCCAGGCGGTCCGAAAGGACAATTAATGTCTGGATCTAGACTTGAAAACGGTGTCATGATTTCCGGTAAAATTAAAGATAGTGAAAATTTCAAAGCAACAATGCAATTTATTGACTGGTTGTACTACAGTGATGAAGGCCAGGAATTCGCCAAATGGGGAGTTGAAGGAGAGACCTTCACGAAACAGGATGGGGTTCGCAAGCTTGCGGATGATGTGAACTATAATGGATTGAATCCTAAAGGCACAAAAGATCTGCGTATTGATTACGGTTTCTCTGGTGGTGTGTTTGCTTATGGTGGAACAACGGATCTGCTGCACTCCATGTTTAGTGAAGAAGAATTGAAATTCCAGCAGGACATGAAGGATACCAAGGAAGTTATTCCTGCTGAACCTCCAATCCCGTACTCAGATCTTGACCGTGAACAGGTGACATTGCTTAGTACTCCACTTAAGGACTATTCGGACCAAAATACCCTTAAATTTATTCTGGGTGAACGCAGTCTTGAGGAGTTCGATGCTTTCGTAAAAGAACTGGAAGGACAAGGGTTGTCTCAGTACTTGCAGATTTCCAACGATACGTACAAAAAGTATAAAGAGAACAAACAGTAGTAGCATGATAGACAACGTTTAAACGATTGCCGTTTCGCTGAGCTCATTTTAGTGAAACGGCAATTTATGCTAAGATGAATGAATACGGCTGAGAGGAAGAGGTTAAGGAATGTCACTTAATCAAAAGATTAGAGGTTCGACCCGCGCTTATTCATACGAGCTGATAAAGGAAAGAATTTTGCACCTTGAGCTTAAGCCTGGTACGAAGATTTCAGAGAAAGAAATAGCGGATGAACTTGAGGTTAGTAGAACGCCTGTTCGCGAAGCTTTCATGAAGCTTGCTGAAGAGGAACTTTTGGATATTATCCCGCAGAGTGGAACAATCGTCTCGCATATTAATCTGGAGCATGTGGAAGAAGGCAGATTTATGCGAGAAAAAATAGAAAAGGAAATTGTAGCGCTGGCATGTGCCTCATTTGCAGAAGAATTCAAATTCAGATTGGAAACCAATATCGCCATGCAGGAAGTGTGCATGGATAAGAATAACTTCTATCGACTGTTTGAACTGGATGAGGAGTTTCATCAGATCCTGTTTCAGGGAACTGGGAAAATGAGAACGTGGAAAATGCTTCAGCAGCTTAACATTCCGTTTAATCGTCTGCGTATCCTTCGCTTGTCAGAAGACATTAATTCCGAAATTATTATCTCCCAACACAAGGAAATCTACCAGCTCATCAAGGAGCGCCAAACAGAACAAGCGATGAAGGTGATGGAAGCTCACCTTAGACTTGTCGTCGTTGAACAGGAGACGGTTAAAGCAAAGTATCCACATTATTTTATATAATCCATCTAATGTTGTATAATGATCCAAACCGCAACAAACCCCTGTTCAAATGGACAGGGGTTTGTTGAATGAAGGATATCCGTAATATGAGATTAGGCCTGTTTAATAAACGTAGGATCCGGGTACGGGTCAGCAACCCAGCCGTCTTTCTCAATAAAGAGGCGAACAGCAATAATCTGTTTGTTCTCCATCAAAGTGAAGAAATGCGGCGTGTTTTCGGGTACGGAAATGACGTCTCCAGGAGACAATTCTACATTAAAGTAACCTACATCATCTGTGCCTTTGATAACAAAGATCCCTTTACCCGCGACAATGGCACGGATTTCATCTTCGGCATGTGTGTGGATTTCCTCGAACTTGGCCAATTTTTCTTCAATATCTGGCGTTTGTTCGGAGAGGGTGATGACATCCCAGATTTGATATCCGCGACGTGCAGCGAGGTCTTTGATTTCATAATCAAAGGTTTCTAAAACCTGGTTTTTCTGATCATCAGTCAATCCAAAGTTATTTTGCAATTCAGCACTTAATTTGGATGCGTCCCATTTTTCATAGAGTACTTCATATTTGTCCAAGAAATTTCGAACATTTTCGTCTCCAGTGATACGTTCGTTCGTATTTCTGATCACAATTTCAGCCATGTTCTTTCCCTCTTTTCCACTTGGTTTAATAGATATTATATCGGATGTCTACCTTTTTGTCGATTCGCAAATTCGACCTTGATCGCCTGAAACCCGCCATACAGCTGAATAAAACCGATCTTTCACAATAAGTAAGTTTCTGTTAAACTAAGATTTAACGTTTTGCGGGGGTGAAGTTATTGGATAAGCTTAGTCTACATGATGCATTAAAACAACGAATATTAATCCTCGACGGTGCGATGGGGACCATGATTCAACAAGTTGATCTTACTGGTGCAGATTTTGGCGGGGATGATCTGGATGGATGTAACGAAATGTTGGTACTTACACGTCCAGAACTCATCCAGCGCATTCATGAAGAATATCTGGAAGCTGGTGCAGATTTAATCGAAACCAATACATTTGGAGCTACTTCAGTAGTATTGGCCGAATATGATATCCAGGATCGTGCTCGCGAGATTAACCTCGAAGCTGCTCGAATTGCGAGAGCTGCGGTAGATCGCTTTTCGACTCCAGATTCTCCACGGTATGTGGTAGGTGCGATGGGACCAACAACGAAGACGCTCTCGGTTACGGGCGGCGTAACGTTCCAGGAGCTCATCGACAGTTATTCCGAGCAAGCGCTCGCTTTAATTGAGGGAGGCGTTGATGCGCTACTGCTTGAAACTTCGCAGGATACCCTTAATGTCAAAGCAGGCAGCATTGGTATCCAGCAAGCATTCGAGCAGAGTGGAATTAAGCTCCCTTTGATGATTTCAGGGACAATAGAACCGATGGGCACAACCCTTGCGGGTCAGAACATCGAATCCTTTTATATATCCTTAGAACACCTTAACCCAATTTCAGTGGGACTAAACTGTGCTACAGGCCCGGAGTTTATGCGTGACCACATTCGTTCTCTTTCTGGAATGGCGTCAGTAGCAGTCAGCTGTTATCCGAATGCGGGTCTACCCGATGAAAATGGTAATTATCATGAGTCACCTGATTCACTAGCTCAGAAAATTGGGGCATTTGCCGAACAGGGATGGTTAAACATCGCCGGAGGTTGCTGCGGTACAACTCCAGCACATATTCGGGCGATGCGTGATACGCTTGCCAAGTACCCCCCAAGAGAAATGAACGGAACACATCCGCCTGCATTATCCGGGATTGATCCGGTATATATAGAGCAGGACAATCGTCCATATATGGTTGGTGAACGGACCAACGTGCTTGGATCTCGGAAATTCAAGCGCCTGATCGTTGAAGGGAAATATGAGGAAGCTTCGGAAATTGCACGCGCTCAGGTGAAAAATGGTGCACATGTTGTCGACGTTTGTGTGCAGGACCCGGACCGCGAAGAAGCTGAGGATATGGAGAAATTCCTCGAGCTGGTCGTCAAAAAAGTAAAAGTTCCGCTGATGATTGATACAACCGACGCAAAGGTTATCGATCTTGCTCTTCAGTACTCTCAAGGTAAAGCGATAATTAACTCCATTAACCTTGAGGATGGGGAAGAGAAATTCGAGCTTGTGACTCCTCTTATCCACAAATATGGCGGAGCCGTTGTAGTTGGTACCATCGATGAACGTGGACAGGCCATTAGTCGTGAAGATAAATTGGAGGTTGCCAAGCGTTCATACGATCTGCTGGTGAACAAGTATGGATTAAAGGCTGAAGACCTGATTTTTGATACGTTGGTATTCCCTGTTGGTACCGGAGATGAGCAGTATATTGGTTCTGCCAAGGAAACCATCGAGGGGATTCGTGTTATCAAGGAAGCAATGCCTGAGTGTCATACGATTCTTGGTATCAGTAACATCTCATTTGGATTGCCTGAAGCCGGTCGGGAAGTCCTGAACTCTGTGTTTTTGTATGAATGTACGAAGGCTGGACTTGATTACGCCATTGTAAACACGGAGAAGCTGGAACGTTATGCTTCCATCCCGGAGGAAGAACGCAGATTGTCGGAAGAGCTGCTATATAATACGAATGACGAAACACTTGCTGCATTCGTAGCGGCATTCCGGAACAAAAAGGTTGAGAAGAAAGAAAAGATTTCGAATCTTTCATTAGAGGAGCGTCTGGCCTCTTATGTTGTCGAAGGCAGCAAAGAGGGATTGTTGCCAGATCTGGAACAGGCTCTTGCCAAATACTCAGCGCTTGAAGTCATCAATGGGCCTCTTATGCGGGGTATGGAAGAAGTAGGACGCCTGTTTAACAACAACGAGCTGATCGTTGCTGAGGTTTTACAAAGCGCAGAAGTAATGAAGGCTTCAGTGGCTTATCTGGAACAATTCATGGAGAAAAATGAAACATCTGTGAAAGGCAAAATCATTCTGGCAACGGTTAAGGGTGATGTGCACGACATCGGGAAGAACCTGGTGGAGATCATCCTGTCCAATAACGGTTACCGAATCATTAATTTGGGTATAAAAGTACCACCAGAACGAATCATAGAAGCATATAGAGAAGAAAAAGTGGATGCGATTGGTCTGTCCGGTTTGCTCGTCAAATCGGCTCAGCAGATGATCGTCACCGCGCAAGATTTGCGTACAGCGGGTATCGATGTACCAATCATGGTGGGCGGAGCAGCACTTACGCGCAAATTCACCAAAAACCGGATTCGCCCTGAATATGACGGAATGGTTGTATATGCAAAAGACGCCATGGACGGACTGGATCTGGCAAACAAGCTGATGAACCCGGCTTCCCGTGAAGTCATGCAGCTGGAGATGGAGGCTGAAAAAGAAGCGGATGCGTCCAGTGCAGAAGCGGTTAAACCGCTGCCGGAGCTTACGCGAGTTGAACGGTCGGATATCGCAATCGACAATCCTGTTCTAGTTCCTCCGGATCTTGAGCGGCACACGCTGCGTAATTATCCATTGTCGCACATTTTGCCGTATGTAAACATGCAGATGCTGCTTGGTCATCATCTTGGCCTTCGTGGTTCTGTGGAGCAGCTGCTCGCTTCGGGTGATCCCAAAGCAACTGATCTCAAAGCGGTTGTAGACGGGATTATGCAAGAAGCAGTCCGGGATGGAATTATCCAGGCACATGCGATGTATCGCTTCTTCCCGGCACAATCCAGCGGCAATAGCATCATCATTTACGATCCCGAGAATACAAGCAATATTCTGCATACCTTCACATTCCCGCGGCAAAAGGTTGAACCGTTCCTGTGCCTGTCTGACTTCCTGAAGCCAGTTGAATCTGGAGAAATGGATTACGTTGGATTCATGGTTGTAACAGCCGGTCACGGTGTTCGTGAACTATCTACGGCATGGAAGGAGCAAGGGGATTACCTTCGATCACATGCTCTGCAATCTGTAGCGCTTGAAGTGGCTGAGGGATTAGCTGAACGAGTGCATCATATGATGAGAGATATATGGGGCTTCCCGGATCCGGCGAACATGACCATGAAACAGCGTCATGGCGCACGTTACCAAGGGATACGGGTGTCATTTGGATATCCGGCTTGTCCGGATTTGGAAGATCAGGGGCCACTCTTCAAGCTGATGCAGCCTGAGGACATTGGGGTGGAACTGACGGAAGGCTTCATGATGGAGCCGGAAGCTTCCGTATCCGCGATGGTGTTCAGTCATCCGCAAGCCAAATATTTTAATGTTGAAAAAGCATAGTCAATAAGAGGTCAGGCAGAGCCCTCCGCATCGTCGGAGGCTTTTTGCTGGCAACAGAAAGAGGTGCAATCCGGATGGAACTATATTTCCTGGGAACTAACGCTGGTGTACCTACACTGCAGCGGAATGTAACTTCCATTGGGCTCCGCATGTTGGATGAGCGAAGAGCTTTGTGGTTGTTTGACTGCGGGGAAGGAACCCAGCACCAAATTTTAAGTTCACCGCTAAAACTGAGTAAATTGGAGAAGATTTTCATTACCCATCTTCATGGGGACCATGTATTCGGGCTTCCCGGCCTGCTATCAAGCAGAGCTTACCAGGGAGGTACGACACCCCTTACGGTTTATGGACCGCCTGGGACAGAACGTATGGTTACAACCGTAATGGAGTTAAGTCAGTCTCGGATTAACTATGAGATGAAGATTGTTGAGCATACGGGTGGTATGCTGTTTGAAGACGAGAGCTTCATTGTAGAGTCCGCATTGCTGGAGCACCGGATCGACAGCTACGGCTACCGAATTACGGAGAAGGATCGTCCAGGCAGTCTCGATCAAGTAAAGCTGGCAGAGTATGGTTTGAAGCCGGGTCCTCTTTTTGGTCGTCTTAAACGTGGAGAGACGATTACCCTGGATGACGGCAGAGCTGTTCGTCCGGAGGATGTATTAGGAGCTCCCAAACGCGGCAAAGTGATAACCATTTTGGGAGATACACGACCGTGTGCAAATGTATTGCCCCTCGCTAAGCACGCAGATGTACTTGTACATGAAGCAACATTTATGGACGATTTGGCAGATACCGCTCATGAGTACTATCATAGCACTGCTAAGCAAGCGGCAGAGGCGGCTAGAGCAGCAGATGTTGGAGAATTGATTATGACTCATTTTAGCTCTCGCTATAAGGATGAAGAACAACTGCAGCCCCTTTTGGAAGAAGCAAAGGCCGTTTTTCCTAACTCCAGGTTGGCGAATGAGCATCAGTTAATTCCTGTCATTCATCATCAGAATGGATCACAGTTATAGTTAAGCCAGTTGGGCTTCAAATAAGTTTGGTTTTAAAGGTGGCAATTCAAACGGGACTGAGGGGGATAGGCCCTGAGGTCCCTTTTGCAATCTGATCGGAAAGCGTGTAGGATGGGCAATATGAGCAGGGAAATGAATTGAATTATTTTCCGGGAAAGCGCAGGAAATGACAAGCTTGTACAGAAGGCGCGCGAGTCAAAACGTCTGGTTTCGATTTGGTTCGACGTGTTGCGTGCTCATACGAGCAGGCCCGTATTATTTTTTAAATACATAGCTATGGATCAAAAAAACATCAAAATGTAATTAAGGACATGAATTGTTAATGGTCTAAAAGAAAGGAAGTGCTCTGTATGATTAAGGCCTATCTGATCGATCTGGATGGAACACTCTATCATGGCAGACATCGGATTGATGGGGCAGACAAGCTTATTCGGACGCTGAATGAACAGGCTGTACCTTATTTATTTGTAACAAATAATTCTTCACGTACTCCGCAAGGGGTAGCAGATCACTTGAACGAAATGGGAATTCCAGCGGAAGCTTCTCAAGTTTGCACATCTGCAGTTTCTGCTGCTGAATATGTAGCTGAAGAATCTCCTGGCG
The DNA here is from genome assembly GCF_002276415.1 of Paenibacillus sp. 7523-1. Classification (NCBI taxonomy): domain Bacteria; kingdom Bacillati; phylum Bacillota; class Bacilli; order Caryophanales; family Paenibacillaceae; genus Paenibacillus; species Paenibacillus sp. 7523-1. The sequence goes on from NZ_NPBR01000002.1 coordinate 80,610, forward strand.
CAAAGGTTGCTTGCATTGGAGAAGCTGGTTTACTTCAGGCTATCGATGAAGCAGGATTGCAAAGGACGGAAGAAAAGCCGGAATACGTCATTCAAGGGATTGACCGAGAATTTTCCTACCAAAAACTAACCAAGGCACTGCGCTGGATTAATGATGGAGCAAAATCAATCCTGACCAATCCAGATCTGCAGCTCCCCTCTGATGATGGCTTGACTCCAGGAGCAGGTACCATTGGTGCTGCGATCGAAGCGGCTACAGGTGTTTCACCAACTGTAATCGGCAAGCCTTCCAGCATTATTATGAAGTCAGCGATTGATCGTTTAAATCTAAGGGCTGATGAAGTGGCTGTGATCGGGGACAATATGCGTACAGATATTGCAGCAGGAGCAGCAGCAGGATGCGAGACATTGCTCGTATTGACCGGAGTCACAACGAAAGAAAATATGGACACTCATATCAGCGCGACCAAGATACGTCCTGATCATGTGTTTGATGATTTGCATAAACTGATTGAGTGGCTGTCGCAACAAGCGAGCCAAGCATCCAAGAAGGGATAGATACAGATGCCGGAACTGCCGGAAATGGAAAACTACCGGACATTATTGTCCGCAGAAATACTTGATTTACTTATTACTGGTGTTGTCGTTAATCGGGAAAAATCCATCAATAAAGAGCCAGAGGAATTTACGCGCGAACTTACAGGCAATCGTATTATTTTTGTCGAGCGCCGGGCTAAGCATCTTATTTTTCATTTGGCAAACGGTAAACGACTGGTGCTCCATCTCATGCTGGGAGGCATGATTTACTGGGGGACTGAGGCAGATCGTCCCGATCGGTCGACACAAGTTGAGATTCAATTTGGTGATCGTATCTTGTTCTTTATTGGACTTCGATTGGGTTATTTACACCTGCTAACATCCAAGGAAACAGAAGAAGCCATGTCCGATCTTGGACCGGAGCCACTGGATCGACGCATGAATCCTGAGCGTTTTGCTTCATTGCTGAGAGGACGCCGCGGAACGCTCAAAACGACCCTGGTTAATCAGCACATTATTGCTGGTATCGGCAATTGTTACTCGGATGAAATTGCTTTTGCTGCAGGTTTGAGACCTAGTTCCAAAACACAGAACATCGCCAGTTCTTCAGAACTCACAGAGCGTTTGTTCCGTTCTATGCAGTCGGTGCTCCGTGAAGCAGCATCGGAGGGTGGTTATATGGAAATGCCGCTGATGCAAGGGGACACGAAAACAGGAAGTTTTGATGAGCAATGCAGGGTATATGATCGCGAAGGGGAAAGCTGTCCACGTTGTGGAGGCACGATTGAACGAGTGGAAATTACGGGGAAGAAGGCTTTCTTCTGTCCGAATTGTCAGCATGAGGCCTAATTACGGAATCGGCGCACACGTCAGCACGAGAGGTGGATTTTTACAAGCAGCCAAGAGGGCATATGAGATGGGGGCAACGGCATTTCAATATTTTCCGAAGAACCCCCGCAGCCTTGGTTTGAAAGATCCTGACCTTAAAAATGCTGAGTTGTGCAGGGAGTGGTGTGAGGAGAATGGCATTGCGTCCATTGCACACTCACCCTATCCAACGAATCCGGCTTTGGGCATGACCCGTGGAGAGGCGGGGTTTCATGCTACCGTAGCTTCCATTAGAAATGATCTGCATATTGCAGATGCATGCGGTTCAGTAGGAACGGTAGTTCATTTTGGTCATCTTAAGAGCGATCAGCCGCTTGAAGGGTATCAGAATCTTATCCATTGTCTGGATACGGTTTTGGAAAACTGGAATGGACAGGCAAAGATTTTGCTCGAAAATCAGGCAGGTGACCACGGTCCAATGGGCACGACCATGGAAGAAATGATTCAGATTCGCAAGCTGAGCCAATATCCGGAGCATATTGCTTTTTGTTTTGACACATGTCATGCTTTTGCTTCAGGGATGTGGCACAGTAATAGTGAACAGGATATGCTTCAAAAAGGCAGACAGCTTGGGTACTGGGATACTCTTGCTGCTGTGCATTTTAATGACTCAAAATATGCTTCCGGCTCGTGCAAGGATCGACATGCGCGAATCGGTCAGGGATTTATAGGAAGCAAAGCGATGCAAGAAATGTTGAGTTCACCTGAGTTCCAACGGGCAGTCGTTGTGTTGGAAACCGAGACAGGTGAGGATGGGACGCACAAAGATGATATTGAGGTCATGCGTTCCTGGTTGTAAACGGGGAGAGGAGTGGTTGTATGCATGTTTTCTTGGATGATTACCGGGCATGTCCTAAGGGATTTGTCTTGGCTACCAATGCTGAAGAATGTCTGATGCTGCTCAGGGAAGGTGATGTGGATATCCTGTCCCTGGATTATGAATTGGGTCCGGATTCGCCAAATGGTGGAGAAGTTGCAGCTGCCATTGTACGGGAAGGGCTGTTTCCGCGCGAAATTTATTTACACACCTCCAGCATGTACGGCAAACGTCAGATGTACGAATTGTTATATACCAATAAACCTGACACTGTAAAGGTACACAATGGTCCGATGACAGGTGAGGTTATGCTTCGGGTTGCTGCGGGAGAGCTCAGCTGATGAAGCCCATTCATTCGAAGCTTTTGATGCGCGGTGTGTGGGAAGGTATTCCTCAAGCTGTATTTATCTACACCCCTTTATGCGGTACTTGTGCTGCAGCGAGAAGAATGCTGGAAATCGCGGAGCATTTGCTGCCGGAGAACACATTATTTGAAATGAACATTCATGATATTCCGGAACTTGTGCAGCAGTTTAAAATTTCAAGCGTACCTGCAGTGATGCTGTTTGATGGTGAGCAGGATGTACCTAAAATGATTTATCGAATGTCCTCGGTGGAGCACCTGCTAAATGAAATTCGAAAGGCGGTCCTAAAATGAGGATTATTTCGATGGAGCATGTTTCTCTTCGCCGGGAGGATAATCAGATCCTGGATGACGTTCATCTGCATATTGAGCAGGGCGAGAATTGGGTCATTCTGGGACGTAATGGTTCAGGCAAAACAACGCTGCTGGAAATGATGAATGGATATATGTTCCCCAGTCAAGGGCGTATCGAGGTGCTGGGGAACTTATATGGGCAATGTGACGTTCGTGAAGTCAGAAAAGAGATTGGTTATATCAGTCAAACGCTGATTGAAAAACTGACATTGCGAGACCCGGTCTGGGAGGTCGTTGCGACAGGTGCATTTGCCTTTTTGCGTTTTTATCAGACCATTCCCGATGAAGTGAAGACCAGAGCCTTGAATTTTCTGGATGACATGGGCTTCGCTAAATTGGCTAACCACCCGCTGGGTACACTATCCCAGGGCGAGCGAAAAAAAGTCATGCTGGCACGTTCATTGATGGCGGATCCTAAGTTATTAATTATGGACGAGCCGTGCGCTGGGCTCGATCTGTATGAACGTGAAAAAATGTTGGCTGAAATCGACCGACTTCGTCAGCGCAATATAACAGTAGTATATGTAACGCATCATGTAGAAGAGATCATGCCCTTATTCACACATGTAGCATTGATTCGCGAAGGTCGTATTGCTGCGGCTGGAAACAAACATGATGTTTTGACACAGGATACAATTAAGCATACGTACGACATTCCGGTCGACATCCAGTGGGATCACGATCGACCATGGATTCGCGTACGTTCTGGAGGGTAACACAAGTTGAGTACACAGTCATCTAGCGGAGAAGGGAACTTCTCCCGTTTTATCTGCACAGCCAATCATGGCTTTGCACCTTATGCTCAGGAAGAACTGCGCCGTACATTCGGTGCTGTTAAGAGCACGGTAATTGTACCGGGTGAAGTGCTTCTTGCCGGCTTACCGGTAACAGAAGAAGAGGTATCGATCAAACTCCTTGAGGAAAATCCAACGTTTTTACGTCACATTCAGCCTGTTCAGTTTCAGGAGAATACGGAAGATTCTGATCAGGCGATGGAGAAACTGATTGCCTTTATTACAAACCATACGGAGTTGACCGGAACCAAAGTGGCACTACAAGTCCGTAAAACGGAAGGTTCATTTTGGCTGGAGAACGCCGCATCATTGAAGCAATGGTTGACCGAAAAGCTGGATACACTAGGCTGTGAGTGGGTTGTTCGCGATGCAGACTCTGTTATTTCTGTGTTTGCGGCAGATGATGCATTGTATGCTGGGATATCACGACCTGAACAGAACCTTTCCGACTGGAGCGGGGGAGCTGTACGCTTTCAAAAAGAGGAAGGCCAGATCTCGCGAGCCAAATTCAAGCTGCTTGAGGCAGAGCAAACATTTGGCATCGATTTTGCATCGTTTCACAAAGCGCTTGATATTGGTGCTGCCCCTGGTGGTTGGACTTCCTTTTTGCTAGAACGAGGACTAGAAGTCACAGCAGTGGACCCAGCCAAAATGGATGCCACACTTCTGGAATCGCCCAAACTTACGTTTTTGAAAAAGAATGCAGGTGATGTACGGTTCCGTGAAGGTGAATTTGACCTGCTTGTCTGTGACATGAGCTGGAGTCCCAAATTGATGAGCCGACTCGTTTCGGACTTGTTATATAGTCTTCAATCCGGTGGAACAGCAATTGTTACGGTGAAACTGCTTCATAAGAAACCACTCGCGCTGATCAAGGAAGTCATTGATACGTTTGAGCGTTCACGGATGCAGATTCAACGATCCAAACAATTGTTTCACAATCGCGAGGAAATAACACTTTATATGATTAAATATTAAGCACGTAAAGATTTTAAATTACTACTTTACAACATCTTGTGGCGTATACTATAATGATACCAATATTAACCATAATAAATCCAAGGGAAAGCATCCCGAGGTGGACAAGTCCGATAACCGGACTGTTGCACTTCGGTAAGCTTTCCCTTTTTTGTTATGCAGAAAGGAGGATTATACATGAGACATCCGGCGAGGCTGGAACACGGGAGCCTGCTGGGAGGACGATATCGAATCGAGTCCGTACTGGGTACAGGTGGGATGAGTCACGTATATAAGGCAGAAGATATGAAGTTGCCAGGCAAGACCTGGGCGATAAAAGAAAGTGTTGCTACGTTACCTTACGAATCGAGTATGGAGACGGAGGCTGCTCTTTTGACTTCACTCAGGCACCCCAGATTACCGTTGATTGTTGATTTTTTTGTGCCGGATGAAGAGGGCTATACTTACCTGGTAATGGAATACATTGAAGGTCAGACACTGAGTGATTATCACAAGCAATGTCGCGGTAAGATCCCCCTCGAACATATGACAGATTTTGTGCTCCAATTACTTGACGTGCTCAGTTATTTGCATGGTCTGAATCCAGCAGTGATCTATCGCGATCTGAAGCCATCCAACATCATGATAACCCCAGACCATGAAGTCAGGTTGATTGATTTTGGCATTGCTCGCAGCTTCAAAGCTCAGCATACAGAGGATACGGTGAAACTGGGAACAGCAGGGTTTGCTGCTCCTGAACAATACGGTACTGGACAGACGGATGAAAGGTCGGATTTGTATGGGCTCGGTGCATTGCTGCTTTACCTTATGACGGGTGGTACGTATACAGAATGGATACAAGGCGTTGAGTGTTCCATACGCAGTGATGTACCTCGCACTTACATTCCGGTTGTACGGCGATTGTTGAGACAGAACCCTGAGGAACGTTTCCAATCTGCCGATGAAGTCCGCAAAGAACTGCTTCGAAGACCTGGAATAACGGAGAGTAATGAATCGACAATATTGACAATTAGCGGTGGAACTAGAGTTATTGCTCTGACAGGTGCATCTTACGGTGTAGGGGTTACGCATACCGCCATAGCCATTAGCCATTACTTGGAGAGACAACAGTTTAAGGTGGCGGTCATCGAGATGTCGCCGCGCTCCCAATCGTTTGCAAGGATTCAGCAAGTTGCCCAAGCCGGGAAGCCATTATCGGCAGGCAGACAGTTTGCAGTAGACGGAGTGCACTATTGGAAACAGTCCGGACGAGCAGATATTTTGTCTCTGCTGGGTGGCAGCTACCAATTTATCGTAATGGATCTGGGTAGTGGTCAGGATCAGAATCGACTGGAGGAGTTTCTGCGAGCAGACCTGCCTATTGTTGTAGGCTCAGGTGCTGAGTGGAAACAGGCAGAGATTAATGCATTTGTTCGTTCGCATCATCGTTATCCGAAAGACAAATGGATTTATTGTCTGCCGCTTGCAGCGACAGATGCTGTTCAGCGTGTACGTAGAACACTGAATACATCAAGTGTGTACGGACTTCCAATGCACATTGATCCTTTTGATAGGGATCCTCAGACAGACAAGGTATTAGCCCATATATTGAATCATTTGATCGGGCAGCAGCCCAAGAAGCGTTCGTTTTTTGCAAGAAGAATAAAATCATGATTAGAGGAGCTTGTGAGAGGAGAGCCTTTTTTGTCCAAATTAAGAAAACAAAGCCGACAAATGATCTATGCCGGACTAACTGGTGCGGGAGCAGTAGGATTGTTATTCGGGGGATATGTCATCTACAACGTGATTACAATGAATGATACCAAATCTGAAATGGAGTCCCAGTATGCTTCAGCTTACGAACAAAAAGAGGCTGAGCTGCTGCAGCAATGGAACACAGGAGCACAAGGATGGGTAACGGTACGCGACGTTGAAGCAGGAGAACCGATCTTACCCGAGGATATTAAGCTTATCGCAGTGCCTGATGCTCAAGCACCACGTAATTTATGGTCCAGCACCAAACAGATGGATGGGCAAGTAGCCAAAATAGAACTGAAAAAAGGAACAGCCATAACAACCGAAATGGTTTATGAAGACACGCCAGCACCGCCAGATCTAAGAAATCGTGAACTGCAGGTCGTTTTATTACCCACTTCACTTGCACAAGGCGATAATATAGACGTTCGCATCCAATTTCCAACAGGTCAGGACTATATCCTTCTGTCCAAGAAGAAAGTAGAGCGCCTAAATGAAGCGACGTTGTGGATTACCATGACCGAGGAAGAAATTCTGTCGCTGTCCAGCGCAATTGTAGATGCCTATTTACATAAAGCTTCAATCTATGCACTAACGTATGTTGAGCCTCAGTTCCAGACAGCTGCAATTCCAACGTACCCTGCCAATAGTGAAGTGCTGAAACTGCTTGAAAGTGACCCGAACATTGTTCGAAGGGCAGAACAGGAGTTGTCGAGACAGGTACGGAGTTCCCTTGAGAGCTCTCTGGCTGCTTCCATGACAGCGCCCTCCCAAAGTGTTGAGCAAGATGTTGCACAATCATCCGTTTCCCATAACAGCAGACCTCGCTCTAACAATAGTTCGGACGAAGTCATATGGAATGACGGATCAGGAAGCAATCAGCAAACGACAAATGTAAACAATCAATCCACGGAGTCTTCCGCATATACGGATGAACAGAAAAGCCTGTTGACCGGAGGAGAGTAGTAGACATTCAAAATGTAAAAGTATAATGCTTATAACAACGAACTAATGCTTCAAAGGAAGGGGCTGAGTGTCACGTGCAAACTTGGATTTTCGCTGGATTATGTGAAAAAAATGATCTTATGTTATATCTGTGCAAAATTTTAGCCACTTCAGGCAAGCGGGTGTTACTGGTTGACGGAACCTTACAGCAAAAGTATGGGTATGGGGTTGGAGAAGGACACCATTCTCTGGCTATCACTGAATTTGAGGGTTTTGATATGGCCTGTCACTTTGTAACTTCGGCCGCGGTTGAGAGTCATCTGGAGGCTAGTGGAGAAGGGTTGGACTCTTATGATTATGTCTTGTATGACATGGAAACCTCCCATTTCGCCTCTAGAGAATTATGGCTCACGGCTGATATTCGAGTCTGGGTGAGTGATTATGAACGTTACAATTTGGAACGAGGAAAAGGCTGGTTGAGGCGGCTTCTTGAAGAGCAGTCTTTACCAACAGAGCTTTCATTTCAGCGCATTCTGATTAATGCAGTCGACTGCAAATTGGAAGAACGTTACCTATGGGCCTATCTGGAAGGAAGTCCTTTTGTTTGGACAGGCGAATCTTTGATACTTCCATGGGATGAACTGACTGCTGCGGTGAAATTGGAAAATGAACATCATCGCCGGGTGCGGTTAGGGCCTTTATCCCGGAGTTACAAAAAATCACTATGTCGTTTGTTCGAACAATTGACTGGATGGGAAAGTGTTCGAAGTCGCCGAGCGATTAAGGAAGCGGAAAGGATGAGAGCATGAGCAACATTTTGTTTTGGAGTCCTTTTGCAGGCTCGGGTAGTACGTCCAGTGCAGTTATTAGCGCCTACGCCATGGCACTTCAATACAGGACCCGAGTTTTATTAGTGAACACAGGTCCAGTCGGCAGTGGTATTGAAGCACCGCTACCATCTATGGAATTAGGGCAGGCTGACAGTCTGTTCAGATTTGAAGAGGGTGGTTGGGATGCAGTAGAACGATTACATATAAGTGGAAGCCTCAACAAGCATAATTTGAAAGATTACGCGAAGCCGCTATTACGGGATAGATTGGATTTATTGACTGGAAGAATTAACCAGATGGAACGTACGCCCAATGAACATATTGAAACGTTGAAAGCGCTACTGGAAGTGGCGAATGAGTACTACGATATGGTTTTGCTGGATGTGGACCGTGAGGGAATGGATGCGACCGATCTACTGGCTCAAGCTGATTATGTTGTGGTGAATTTGACACAAAATATGCGGGATCTGGAATTGTTTTTTGAACACATCAAACCTGATAACTTAAGTAACCAAAACATGCATGTTGTCATAAGCAAGTATGATCCGCAAGCAAGGGCAACTCTTAACAACATTCGCCGACGTTTCCGGTACAAAGGATCCATATCCATTGTGCCTTATACGACTGCATTTCTGGATGCTGTGAATCGGAGTGATACGGCTACGTATCTGCAGCTTGAAGGATTGAGTGACAGTAGAGATCTTCGAAAAGGGAGCATGGCCGCCAGTATGGCTGAACTTGCTCGCCTGATTATGGACGGTGCAGGTATGCGTACTGTTCTGAAAAGGCTGGAAAGGGGAGCCTGAGCCTCCAATGCTCTGGAATATGATAGGGATCAGTTTTATTGTAATAGCTCTTTTGACATACATCTGGATCAAAACGAAATCATTCCATCGGCAAAAAAATGCAGGAACTCCTGAACGTGAGGCATTTACGATTGAAATGCTAACTGAACAGGTGAAGAACTCGCTGCATGAATTAAGTCATAGTCAGCTTGCTGATATCGGTCTTCATGAAGAAGAATATCGCAGGAGAATCAATCAGCGTGCCGAGATGAGAAAAGCGCTGAAAGGCTGCGTCTCTGGCAGCATAAGTGACAAAACCTATGTAAAGAACCTGATCGCTGACTTACTTACTCGAAACATAGGTCTGAATAAAACCAATGTGGATGAAGTCATCCTTTTTGCGGAACCCGATCTGTTATCCGTTCAAGACCAGTTTGAAATTGTCTTTTACCTGTACCGACAGCAGTTCGGCGTCGATGCCTTGTCACGCTTGATTGACACTTACGATCTGGGCAGACTCCGATTGGAGGATGGTGCTGAGGATGGCGGCGGATATTATGTTTCCGAGGAAGATATCCGGTATGTATTTGAATGCGAATACCGTGAACTCGGATTTAGAGAAAAAACGGATATTATCGTCCAGCGGATATACCAACATTACAAAGGCTTCTCGGTTGTAGATGAAATCAGAGACCAGCGAATTGACGGGGTTAGCGGTGGGGTTAGCGGTATGCTGGATGCCATGCAGGATATCGGAGTTAAGCACCCGGCTTCCTGGAATGATTTGTTGGAAGACGGCTTGGAGGATACACCCGTTGACGTTCCGCTAAGTGGTATGGAAAGTGTTTGGATTTTTTACAAAGGGAAGTCGATCCATCTTTCATTTTTATCGTTTGGCAGTACACGCGAGCTGAAGAGGGTTTGTCAGAATATTTATAAATATAATTATCCTGGTCAGTTATCTGAAGCGAATGGATATAAGGTTAACGAAATGAAGGACGGTTCTCGCGTAGTTGTGGTAAGGCCCCCTTTTGCAGAATCATGGGCGTTTTTTGTCCGGAAATTCGATATTCCCAATGCGTCGCTTGAGCAATTAATAACCGGGAGCAATGCCGAACTGCCAATCACATTGCTGCAGTACCTCATGAAAGGAAGTCGTATTACGGCTGTGACTGGTGCTCAGGGATCTGGTAAAACGACGCTGCTAATGGCGATGGTCAAGCATATCTATGCCTCATACACCCTGCGTGTACAAGAAATGGCATTCGAGCTGCAGCTGCGTCGAATCTACAGTCGTCGTAATATTTTGAGCTTCCGGGAGACGGAACATATTTCAGGTCAACAAGGACTGGATTTACAGAAAAAAACAGATGGAACAGTCAACATACTGGGAGAGGTTGCGAGTGATGAGGTTGCTGCCTGGATGATTCAAATGTCGCAGGTGGCGAGTTTGTTCACTCTGTTTACCCATCATGCCAAGACATTCCGGGATCTGGTATTCTCGCTCCGCAACTCTTTGCTCAAAACAGGCATGTTTCAACATGAGCACATTGCTGAGGAACAGGTCGTCAGTGTCATCAATTTTGATGTGCACATGAAAAAGGATCCCGAAGGACGCAGATACATAGAGCGAATTACAGAGTGCTTGCCTCGTGCTGATCAGGTGGACAGTGTGGAAGAACGGGCAGGGTTTGCTTTTCGGAATGTCATTGAATACAAGGACGGCGAATATGTGGTAACCGCTCCCCTGTCACCTAGCTGCATCATGGATATGCGGGACCAAATGACATTGCACGATGCATCGCAGTTTGAACAGTTTATTGACCGGCACTGGGGTGATATGCATGACAACTAAATCGTGGCTTATCCTTTTGCTGGGTATATGTATCTCCGGGCTCGTGATTACCCTCCTGACTCTCCAATTCTTTCAAAAGAGGGGGAAGGGCTTAAGCGGTAGAGTTCCTGGAACAACTCCTGTTGCTAATCGAACGGTCTGGGTGAGGTCATTTCTGCTGCAGTCCTATCGCTGGGGTACGAGGGCGCCGATTTTGGCATCTTACATCAATTTAATTCAGAAGCGAATCTCATTCAGACATGTTGGAGATGAAGCCTCTTTACGACGTATGACCATGACTGTTGTTCTGATTGTTGCGGGAGGATACGGAAGTATTAGTATCGTGCTGTTCTTAATGCAACCAGGGATTGCTTTCGTCATTTTGTCTGTACTTTGCGCTGTCGTGATCCATAGTCTTGTTGTGGACTTGTGGCTGAATCGCACAGAGAAACGGCTGCTGGTCCAAATGTTGGATCTGTTTGCGGACGTGCGACATCGATATCACCAGCACGGAATGATCGAAGAAGCACTCTATGAAGCTGGAGAAGCTGGAGTGGGTGAAGCAGCTGATCAGGTGCTGCTAATCTATGAGGCACTGACTTCACCAGATCCCAATGAAGCGTTGGAGAGGTATTATGAGATAGCCCCCAATCGCTTTCTGAAGGCTTTTGCTGGCATCTCCTATATGGTGATGGAGTTTGGGGACAAGGACAGGGCTCAAGGTTCAATATACCTGAAAGGTTTGGGAAACCTGACTCAGGAAATTCACCTCGAAATTTTGCGACGTGACAAGTTGGATTACCTTTTAAAAGGATTGAATATGATTGCGCTGGCTCCGGTATTATTTACGGCTCCCATTGAACGCTGGGCGAGAGGCAGTTTCCCGACCATGGATGAGTTTTACCGCAGCAAGCTTGGATTTATAACCAAAATATCAATCTATATCATCATTATTTTGGCCTACTTGCTGTTGCAGAGACTTCAGCATTACGATGAAACGCGATTCCGATCAGGGCACAAACCTTCCTTCATGGACCGTTTTTTGTATAACCAAAAATACATTCGTAAATTGGCCATGTTGTTTGCTGCCAAACCAGGGAGTACAAATTATACCCAGACCGTAAGGTTAATGAGGGAGAGCAGCGCTGAATTAAAATACGAGTGGCTGGCGATCCGCAGACTGATGTTGTTTGTGTGCTCTTTTACACTGGCTATCGGTTGCATATTACTGCTTCATCATATTGAACGAAATCATGTTCTATACGATCCGGTGAGAGATGACCGCATGTTTGGAGTGATGGCCGATGCGGAACTGAAGCAGGCTGCCGAAAAAACAGCTTTGGACCGAGAGATAATGGAGCGGTTAGACATGAAACGTGGAACTAGTTATGATGACGTGTTTAACATGTTACAACAGGTTTCCTCCATCCCACTAGACTCTGATACACAAACTGAAACGAGTCTGCGTATTATTCAAAAGCTCGAAATATACAACAAGCAGTATTTGCACTGGTGGGAGCTGTTGATTGCCATCTTTATTGGCGCGGCCGGATATTACATGCCCATATGGCTCATGATGTTCCAGCGTAAAATGCGAAGTATGGACATGAAGCATGAAATTTACCAATATCAGACGGTGATCTCCATTTTGCGTGAGATGGACCGGATGTCCGTTGAAGAGATTTTGGAATGGCTCAATCGTTTTGCCGTCATTTTCAAACGACCCCTTCAAAAATGTCTGCTGCACTTTGAACATGGACCAGAAAATGCACTTGAGCAGCTGAAAGAGGAGGCAGGGTTGCCTGAATTTCAGCGTCTGGTGGACAAACTGCAGCTTGCACTCGGTAAAATTTCGATCCGGGAAGCGTTTGATGATCTGGACAGTATGATGGCATTTTATTTCGATCAGCGGAAGCAGGAGTATACCAGAATGATAGATGTGAAAGCCTCATGGGGCAGAATGATTGGCTTTACCCCGATGTATGCCCTTATTTTTCTCTATCTGGTGATCCCGCTTGTTGGTATGAGCTTCCTGCAAATGAACATTTATTATGAACAAATTCAGAAACTGTAGCGGTTCAGGTTGAACCTGTTCAGTCTGATATACATTTATTTATCAAAACTTAGGAGGATTTAACATGAACAATGCTTCAAGTGCTTTAAAGGTAGCCGCAGGGATCTTTTTGACGATTGCCCTTATTACAATTGTGGTACTGCTGTTTATTTCTGCTCAAGAGGCCACCAAAACAGCGCAAAACAATTTTGCGGATATTCAGACAGAATTGTCTCAGGCAGCATTTACGGTGTATGACGGGACCACGATCAGTGGCTCCCAAGTTACAAACGCACTACGTAAGTATGCGGACAAGGATCAATTTGGCATCCAGGTCATTACAGGAAAAAACAAGGGTGGTCAGTGGTATGGCAATGAGTTGAACATTTCTCAGGATATCAATAATGCGGACTACGGTTCAGTTGTTGCTCCGGATAACAAAGTAGGCAGTATTAATCAGACGATGAGCGAAAAGGACAATCAATATGTCAACCCAAGTGGAAAGTTCAAGGCCGTTATCGTTAAAGACAAATCAAATGTGGTGAGAGGACTAATCTTCCAGCAATCCTGACAGGAGTTGGTTTCCATTGTCCCAGAATACACAGCAACTCATGTTGTTTTGTACCGCCATTGTCCTGTTTGTAACAGCCTGTCTGTATGGACAACAAAGCGTTAGCTTATTGTCCAGTGCTTTGAGTTCCAGCGTGCATACGAATGAAGACATGGAAGGAAGAATAAATACAACATTAAAAATAAGCAAACCCCTTCGTTACAGCGGAGCTGAGGTGTTACATACGGTTAGACAAATGACGGGTACAGCAGTCGAAGTGCAGGTTGACGGGAAAACGTATACGATAGACCCGCTTATCAACCGAAGTGCGTCCATACCTGTTGACGTGATTGCTTCCTATAAACCGGAGTTTGTAAGAGATGATAGCGGGGGATTGCTTCGAATTGCATTTTGGAGGGAGGCCAGTATCAATTGATAAATGCTGTATCCAAGCTGCTAGCAGTTATGCTGGCAGTACTTCTGCTATATGTATATCCGACTGCGGAAACAGCAGATCGCCAAGACGATATAGCGCGAATGGTCACATATCAGACGGTTACCCGTTTTGTGGATTCGGTCAGAACGAAAGGTTATATCTCTCCTGGGATGTATGCCGAATTTGAAGAACAGCTGGCGCGAACAGGCAATGTTTACGAGATTACCATGGAGCATCTGCACAAAAAATATGTTCCTCACTACACAGATCCGATGGATCAAGGTACATTTACAGGAACGTATGAGACGGTACAGGATGCATATTACTCAGCGCAAATCTTGGAAAAATTGTTCCCTGTCTCGGGCACGTATGCAGCCGATGATCCGCTTCGTAGATACACACTGACCATGGGTGACTTTTTCACGATTGCACTTAAAAATACCAACCGGACATCAGCCATGCTGATTCGCGAGTGGCTGAATGGTACGGCTCCTGCAGCAGCAGTGTTTACCACTTATGGAGGCATGGTTCTCAATGAAGATTACTGATTTGTCTATTGTGTTTGTTCTAATATTTCTACCCTTTTTTTGGATGGTTTCTCGGAATACTCATGATGCAGATGAAGCTCAGCTTCTTAATCAAAGGTATAGATCGGCCCTCCAAACAGCTGTATTGGACGCAGGAAACGTAATGCACCAGAATGAGAAGCAAAACAGTGAGGCAGGGTATGATTCCACCAAATTCGTAAAGGCCGATAAAGAACTGGCGCTTCAGACATTCACTCAGACGATGGCCTTGAATATGGGCATATATGATGATCCAAAGGCGATACAAGAACTGTTTAATTACATACCAGCCATAGTTGTACTGGATTACGATGGTTATTATATCTTAGCTAAGGAAGCGGAGATGACGGGTGAGACTGATGATTCGTTCCACCAGGTATGGAGTCCAAAAATGCCCTATACATATTCAGATTCAGACGGCAGCAGCATTAATTTTACACTCGACGGTTATGTATATGCTTATGATGCCGTTCAGGGTAAATGGATTGAAGGTTTTCAAAGGGAACTCGCTTCAACTAGTGGAATTCCATTGCTGCAAAATTCAAATTCGTTTGAGCAGGTCAGACAAACTCGTATCATCATGAGCGTGCAGGAGAATCTTGCCGAAGTCATTAATCGGCATAATGAGTTTGCAAGAAGAAACGGGATATCCTATACGTTTACCCTGCCTCTTATTTCTCAGGAGGATTGGTACAATACGATTAATGATACGGGGATCATGGCATTTATTCAGGGCTTGCCTGTAGGAAGCCTGAAGGTAAACACCTATGCCATCGGCGGAGGAAGGTTGGTTAAAAGAACTGCAGTCATTGGAGGGATAGAACCTTCAACCGGCATAAAGTATTATTATCCAGCAACATGTAAAAATAACTTCCGAGCTGAAGAAGTTTTTACAGATGCGAAGCAGGCCGCGGCTGCGGGGTATTTTGAGGGGAATTGTTACATTAACAAGGTTGTTCACTAAGTAAGACTGCTGAGCCTACTACATTGCTTTCAGAAAAGGCAGGTCCTGTGCTAAAATAGGGTTTCAGTTCAGAACTTGACCGGTATCAACAATACCGAAAAAAAGTAATGTTAAATAGATAGGAGCAACCTCATCTCATGAGTTTATTGTCAGTAGAGAACGTTAGTCACAATTTTGGTGACCGCACGTTATTTAAAAATGTATCTTTTCGTTTACTTGCAGGAGAGCGTGTAGGCCTGGTCGGAGCAAATGGTGTAGGAAAGTCCACTTTAATGAATATTTTGACCGGAAAATTGCTGAAAGATAGCGGGAAAGTAGAGTGGACACCAAAAGTCCGGTACGGATATTTGGATCAGCATACCAAGCTGACTCCTGGCAAAACAATCCGTGACGTTTTAAAAGATGCCTTCCTTCCCCTGCTTGAACTGGAAAAAGAAATGTTGGCCATTACAGACCAGATGGCTGATGCAGACCCAGACCAGCTTGAAAAACTGCTGGAAGAAATGGGTGAAATCCAGGAGCAGCTTGAGCAGGGTGATTTTTATTTGATTGATGTAAAAGTGGAAGAAATGGCGAATGGCCTTGGATTATCCGCTATTGGGCTTGATCGTGACGTCGCTGCTCTAAGCGGGGGACAACGGACCAAAGTATTGCTCGCCAAGTTGCTGCTCGAGAAACCGACGGCTCTTTTGCTGGACGAGCCAACAAACTACCTGGACGTTGAGCACATCGAATGGTTAACGCGATATTTAAAAGATTACCCGTATGCATTTATCCTGATTTCGCATGATACGGAGTTCATGAATGAAGTCGTTAACGTCATTTACCATCTGGAATTTGCTAAATTGACGCGATATGCTGCCAACTACAATAAGTTTCTTGAAATGGCCGATATGCAAAAAGCACAACATATCGATGCCTATGAGAAACAGCAGGAATATATTAAGAAACAGGAAGATTTTATTCAGCGTAACAAGGCAAGAGCCTCCACTTCCGGACGTGCTAAAAGCCGTGAGAAGCAGCTGGGCAAGATTGAACGAATCGATCGCCCGGATGAAGCAGCAAAACCGACATTTAAATTCAAAGATGCCCGTGCCAGCAGCAAAACAGTATTCGAGGGAATTGATTTTGAGATTGGTTATTCCTACCCTTTGCTGCCTAAAATGACAATGACAATCGAACGTGGTGAGAAAATAGCCATTGTCGGATGTAACGGTGTAGGTAAGTCGACACTTCTTAAAACCATATTGGGAAAGATACCTCCAATTAGCGGTAAAACGTTCCTGGGGGATTATCTGGAGACAGCTTATTTTGAACAGGAGGTCCGTGCGGGCAATATTACGCCGATTGAAGATGTGTGGAACGAATTCTCTCACCTGACGCAGAACGAAGTACGAGGGCATCTGGCCCGCTGTGGTTTGAAAAACGAGCACATCACTCGCCCGCTGAGTGCACTGAGTGGGGGAGAACAAGCGAAAGTTCGCTTGTGCAAGCTTCTGATGCGTGAAAGCAATTGGATCCTGTTTGATGAACCGACAAACCACCTGGATGTAACAGCAAAAGCGGAGCTAAAACGAGCTCTGCAAGAGTTTAAAGGTACAGTATTGCTCGTTTCCCATGAACCTGAATTTTATCAGGATTGGGTCACCAAGACATGGGACGTCGAAGCCTGGTCTGAGAAAAACTAGTTGTTGTGGAGCAATGAAGTACTCTACAATCAAACATCAACATGAGTTTGAGAAATCAACGGTGACAAAAAAAGGTGACTATGGTAACATAGGCTACAACTTCATATGATCACTAGGGGGGCCGCTCGTTGCGGCTGAGATGGAATAATGCGATTCCGGACCCTTTGCACCTGATCTGGATTATACCAGCGTAGGGAAGTGGCGCGTTTTAGTTAATGATATGGGCAAATTAATATTCGATTTTGCAGCGAATGTGAATGCTCACGAGTGGAACATGAAGATATCTCGTATATATCAAGGCTATGGTTTATAGCTTGTATACCTGACAACTGGCATGTAAAGCTCGTTTAACTAACTTGACATGTTATCGCGGCCACTCCCTACGGGAGTGGCTTTTTTGTGCTTACATATTGACAGCAGGGAAGGTGAAACCAAACGGATATCTCTAAGAAACTTGTGAATTCATTATCGTTTGAACTGCATGCTGTTTCGCCGGGCATAGGGGATGAACAACGTTTTGTGAAGATTGCAACGGATGTATGGCCCTGGCTTGACTATATTCACATCCGGGAGAAACATCTAACCACCGAACAAAAAATTCAATGGGCGTATAGTTTGCTGTACGCAGGAATTCCATCTGACAGGATCGTGATCAATGGTCTATGTGAGCTGAATGAATTGGAAAAGCATGTATTAATTCAGAGGGTTCATTGGGGCCAGTCCAATATGACGACTATTCAAGGCAGCAGCCTGAACAAAAGCGATCGACTTCGTCTCGGCATTTCTGTTCACTCTCTTCACGAAGCTAGAGAAGCTGAAGAACGCGGAGCAGATTACCTCTTTTATGGTCATGTATTTTCCTCCAGCAGTAAACCTGGGATCAAGCCGAGAGGGCTATCCGCCCTGTCTGAAATATGTTCAGGCGTTTCCATTCCCGTAATTGCCATTGGCGGCATTGAACCGGCAAACATAGCTGCTGTACGTGCAGTCGGAGCAAGTGGTGCGGCAGTAATATCATCTATCTGGGCTAGCGATAATCCGCAAAGCGCAGCAGCAGCCTTGAGGCAGGCTATTGAACGATAGAAATAAGAACGAATCGCGGAGGTGAATGAATGAGCGGAGAAGCAAGAGGTCGAAGACGAAGTGGCAGCCTTTACCGAAATGGAGCAGCTTTTACGGCCCAAATACGTGGAGAACTTCGTGGCAAGCTTCATGCGGAAACGATAGTGGTGGGAGGCGGCGTTATAGGTTGTGCCATCGCGTATGAGCTAGCTTCACGAGGTAAAGAAGTAATTTTAATCGAGCGTGCGCGTATTGCAAGTGAGACATCTTCTGCCGCAGCGGGCATGTTAGCTGCAGACAGCGAGACGTTTCATACTACTATGATGTCAAAACTAGCATATGAAAGTAGAAAACGACTGCATCAGCAAAAAGAACAGATTCAACGACTAAGCGGCATTGAAATTGGCTTGCAGCAGAATGGATTTATTACACCATTTCGGAATGAAGACGAGATGAAAAAGTATAGCGATACCAGAAAAAGTACAGATTTGCTTACAGAGCAAATTTGGTGGGATCATTCCAATCTTCAACGTGAAGCCCCATGGATAAGCAAGGAAGCTTTCGGGGCTCTGTATAGAGCTTCAGAAAGTGAACTTCTTCCTGTCAATTTGGCACGTGCCTATGCGGTCGCAGCTCAAACAATGGGGGCCAAATTAATCGAAGGTGTACAGAATGTAAGTCTAACTGCGGATTCGAGTGGAGTCCAGGGTATGGAAACGTCGATTGGAAGATTAACGTGTAAGCATGTTGTTGTCGCAGCTGGATTACAAGGTGGAGAGATGTTGAAACAGGTGGGTCTTAACCTGCCCACTCTTCCGGTGAAAGGTGAAATTGCAGCAATACAATATGCGAAACATGATGCAGATTACCGACCTGACAAGACGGTTTATGCAGATAATGTATACATTGTCCCCAAAGCAAACGGCGAAGTCTGGATCGGAGCAACCAGTTTACCAGGGCGCTCGGATCGTGATGTAACTGTTGAAGGTATTCAAAAGCTGCTTGCATCCGCAGCAGGCTGGGTCCCTGGAATTCAGCAAGCCCAGTTTATCCGTGCTTGGGCAGGGGTTCGACCAGCGACTCCTGACGGTTTGCCTTATCTGGGAGCTTGTAAAAGCGTACCTGGGCTATATGCAGCATTTGGACATTACAGAAACGGCATCTTACTGAGCGCAATAACCGGCAGTCTGATGGCTGATTTGATTGCTGGCCATTCTTCGGAAGAACTTGGCATTGATGAATTGAGTCCGGAGCGTTTGAGCAGAAAGGAGATTATGCAGTGAACATCATCGTAAACGGGCAGAGCATGAACATTAATGACGATTTGAATCATGTAGATCAGCTGCTGCAATCCTTTAATTTGCAGGTAAAAACTGTGGTGGTTGAGTTAAATCGTCAGATTTTGATGAGGGAGCACCATGCATCGACTGTATTAAGAGACGGAGACCGAATTGAGATCGTACATTTTGTGGGAGGCGGTTAAAACATGCTGAAGGTAGGACATCATTCATTTCATTCTAGATTGTTGTTGGGTACGGGCAAATTTGACGATTTGGATATACAGAGTCAAGCGGTAGAAGCTTCAGGAACCGAAGTGCTGACTTTTGCCGTTCGACGCTTGAACTTGGAAGAGCGGGATAAACGCCACTTCCTTGATACACTCGATTTGAAGAGATTCACTTTACTTCCTAATACCGCGGGTGCTTCCACTGCAGAAGAGGCCGTCCGAACCGCTGAACTTGCCCGTGCCTCAGGACTTTGTGATATGATAAAAGTAGAAGTGATCGGAGATGGAGTCACACTGCTGCCTGATCCAATCGAAACGTACAAGGCCTGCGAGATCTTGTTGGAAAAAGGATTCATCGTACTGCCTTATATCTCGGATGATGTGATTTTAGCCAAACGGCTTCAACGGCTCGGGGTTCATGCAGTCATGCCAGGTGCCTCACCGATCGGAGCAGGAAGAGGCATTATCAACCCATACAATTTGGAAATCATAATAGAACAAGCGGTTGTTCCTGTAATTGTGGATGCGGGATTGCGTTCCCCGAAAGATGCTGCTTATGCCATGGAGCTGGGGGCGGATGGTGTGCTGCTGAATACGGCGGTGTCCGGTTCAACGGATGCAGTTAAAATGGCAAAAGCAATGCGAATGGGAGTTGAGGCAGGAAGACTTGCTTATGAAGCAGGCATGATACCCGTTAAGCGTTATGCGGCAGCCAGCAGTCCGGCGGAAGGAATGGTTCATACATGATAGAAGAAACAAATTCAACGGAGCAAAGTGATCGATATTCGAGACAGGAACGATATGCTCCGCTTGGCAAAGAAGGTCAGCGTAGACTAAACAACAGCAGGGTTGTTATCGTGGGGGCAGGAGCACTGGGAACTGGCATTGCAGAGACGCTCGCCAGGTCAGGTATTGGACACATTACCATTGCGGACCGGGACTATGTGGAATGGAGCAACCTGCAGCGACAGCAGCTCTATGTTGAACAGGATGCAGTTCAGCGAATGCCAAAAGCGATGGCAGCACAAAAACGCCTGCTCGATATCAACTCTTCGATTGGCATTGAAGGCAAGGTGATGGATGTCCGTGCAGACGAGCTGGAGGATCTCATTCAAAATGCAGATCTTATCATGGATGCCACGGATAATTTTGATACAAGGCTGCTGATTAATGACATGTCCCAGAAGTACCGCATTCCCTGGATTTATGGGGGGTGTGTGGGGAGTTATGGTATCACGTATACGTTCCTGCCCGGGGATACTCCTTGTTTGAACTGTTTACTTGGAGAGGTACCGCTTGGCGGAGATACTTGCGATACATCGGGGATTATACCCCAGGCTGTGCAGATGGTAACGGCGAACCAGACAGCAGAAGCGATGAAGCTTCTTAGCGGTAATGAAAGTGCGCTGCGGCGTAAGCTGTTGTCTTTTGATGTATGGCGGAATGAGTACATATCCATAAATGTGGATGGGGCCAAAAAAGCAGATTGTCCTTCCTGTGGAAATACCGCTTCCTATCCTTACCTTTCCGCTGCCAATCTGGAGAAAACCGATGTGTTATGCGGTAGGGATACGGTACAGATTCGTCCTTCTCGCTCCATGAAGCTGAATCTTCAAGATACGGCTGAGCGTCTGAGGAGGCTTGATGAAGGACCAGTTGAAGTTAATCCGTTCCTGATCTCTTTTACGACAGGGGCGCATCGATTGGTGATTTTTCAGGATGGACGTGTTTTGGTTCATGGTACAAAAGATACTGCAGAAGCTCGTACACTCGTACATCGATACTTTGGCTAAATGATTAATTTCTCGAGTCTGTTCCCTAAAGGGGAATGGACTTTTTCGTTTTACGGCATGCTAAGCAAACAACAGGTTGCTGTCCTTCAGGTGAAAAATGAGGATCGAATGCGTCATCCTACACCTTGACAGCGGTTTGAGACAGGCCGGGTGAATCGAGATGAAAACGTCCATTTTACTGATTGGTGCAGAGGATCGAACGAACGTTTACATGGAAGTGTTGTGTGCCGAAGGTTACTCCGTTTCTGATATTACTTGGGAAGAGCTGTATCAGGAACAGGACTCTGGGCTTGGAACCTGCACTATGATCATCGGGGTGGTGGATGAAAATCAGGACGAGCGTGACACTTCCATAGTGGAGGAACTGCAATGGCTAATGGAGCAAAAGGAAGGCATTGTTCCTGTTATCGTCATAGCATCTCACGCAACCCCTGAACAGATAGTGGCTTGGCTTGATCAAGGCGCGAATGATGTCATTGTTGAACCGTTTCAGTGGAAAATCGTGATGGCGAGAATTCGAAATTTGCTCCGCGTCTTCTCGAATGCAGCCCGAACGGATGAGGAGGTTATCGTCGTGCATGATCTTAAAGTGAATCTGCGTTCACGCAGGGTAAGCCGTGCAGGGGAATATCTCATGTTGACACCAAAAGAGTATGAACTGCTGGAATTTTTGGCCAGGCACGTGAATGAGGCGTGTACGCGGAGTGCAATTCTAAGGGAAGTGTGGGGGTATGATTTTGCGATGGATACCAATGTAGTGGATGTATATATTAAACATTTGCGTGTTAAGGTAGATAAAGGGAGAGATATTAAACTGATTCATACCGTACGCGGCATCGGCTACATGCTTCATACCAGTTAATGAATGACTCCCAGCATAAATATGACGTTAAATTACCAAAATACGCCTGTTTGTAATCCTTAGAAATTTGGGTAAATATAAAAGGACCGGATCCAAGATCCGGTCCCAACTGCCTGTCTATAGTATATATTAGAGTATAACTACAGTACGCGGCGAGCTTTAATATATGTTCTTTTCCAAGTACCGGAATTCAGATCCGAGATGGTTACACCAGGAGAGCCGTAAGTGTGCAGAATTTTGCCATTGCCAGCGTATACTCCTACGTGAGTAATGTTTGAACCTGTGGAACGACTACCGCTCGAGAAGAATACCAGATCTCCTACACGCAGGTTAGCCTTCGATACAGCCTTACCTTCTTTGGATTGTTTTACAGACGTACGTGGCAAATCTACACCATACTTCTTAAAGATATATTTCATAAAAGAAGAGCAGTCAAAATTTTTCGTAGTGGACGTTGACGCGCCAAATTTATATGGTGTTCCCGTAAATTTTTTGCCGTAGTTTACGATTTGTTGTCCAGTAGATACGGATGCAGTTGCTGCTTGTGCAACAGGTGCATTTGTCATTAATACAGCTCCAAAACCTAATGTAGCGCACAACCCGACGGTTACGGCCTTTTGGACTAAGATGTTTGTTTTCATGTTGTTTGTTACCTCCAAAATTCGTTTTCGTTAAGTTGCTAAAGCGAGTATAACAGGTTTGTAACAGCCTAGAAATTGGATAAACTGCTATAATCCCTTGTACAGCCTAGGTTTGGGTTTCTTTATTAAAAAATAATTAAAAATGTCAAAAAATTAATCGTTGACTTATATGTTTGGACAGAAAACTAGAAAAGACCCTTGATAATCAAGGGTCTTTTCTAGTTTTGATCTTATATTCCGTACATTTTTCAGGTTACAAAAACGTAATAACTATCGAGGATATAGGTTAATCTTTGCTCTGTATGATAAGTAATAATCCACTGTCTATGGATACAGTTCCTGATGATCCAAGCAGTTTATTGCTTATCCCCAAAGATTGTCCCATGCGTATGGTAGCTTGATCAAGAGGATACAAGAAGCCATCTAATGTAATACCCGTAACTTCTGGAGTGAGGGGCAGTAAGGAAATGTATTCATATCCCCGGTCCTCCACCTCTAATTTTGATGTTGTCAGCATCATATAGTTGTGTTCGTCCTGAATGGTACAGAAGATATGATGCTGCATAGCACGAACCATAATATGTACATTGGCCAAGGTGTGGTCCAGTCTAGTCCCCGTAGCTCCAAGCATCAGGATATGGGTGGGTTCGTGTTCTAGTGCCGTCTCAAAGGCCATTTCAGTGTCTGTCCAATCTTTTGCGATAGGATCAACCGTGATCATGCGCTCACTGTTTTCACGCACCATTTGCCATTGCTGCTCTGTAATGGAGTCGAAATCTCCAACTGCTATATGAGGCTTTACGCCATGTTCAATTAAATACAGAGCTCCGCGATCGGCTGCGATAACCATATCATCCTGTCTAATTTCTTTGAGAAATTGAGGAGAGAGAGCCCCGCCTGTAAAAATCACAATGCGTTTCGTAGTCATTCCATTCATCCTTTCTATTAATGTAGAACGTATAACATCATTTCACAGTATTCACGAATGCTCTCAGTATAAAACACAAAATGTGGTTGCACAATTTTGGTCCTCGCGGATACAATGGGTAGAGCGACATGGAGATGACTTGAAAAGTGAGGTTTGAACAGGTTGGACTTGCACATTTTTGAAGTGTTCAGCATTATAGGCACCGTTGCTTTTGCAATGTCTGGTGCTTTCGTGGCAATGGAAGAGGAATATGACATCTTGGGCGTGCTCGTATTGGGGCTGGTGACCGCCTTCGGTGGCGGGGTTGTTCGTAATGTACTGATTGGGGTGCCTGTCACTACGCTCTGGAGTCAGGGTGGACTAATTATGCTAGCACTGGTATCAGTTGCTGTAGCGTTCTTGCTTCCTCTGAAGTGGATCGGTCACTGGAAGAGAACAGAAGCGCTATTTGATGCGATCGGACTGGCGGCGTTTGCCATCCAAGGTGGACTGTATGCTGCTAATATGGGACATCCCATCAGCGCGGTAATCGTTGCTGCAGTATTGACGGGGATCGGCGGTGGAATTATTCGTGATTTGCTTGCAGGCCGCAAGCCACTAGTACTCCGCGACGAAATCTATGCGGTATGGGCTATGACAGCCGGATTTGTTATAGGTATGGGATGGTTTACCTCGAATATGGGACTGTTGATATGTTTTGCAGCAGTGGTATTTTTCCGGATGTGTTCTGTACATTATAAATGGAAGCTTCCTCGCCGTTCCTTGGTGAGCGCAGAAGCAGCTCCATCACAGCCTTCACAGTCAGCGCTTAAGCGTACGTTAAGCAAGGGGGAGTAATCATGGTTCGTGTTTTGTTTGTTTGTCTTGGTAACATATGTCGATCACCTATGGCCGAGGCGGTATTGCGTCACAAGATAGAGGAGAGAGGGCTTCAACACCAGATTCAGGTGGACTCTGCTGGCACAGGAGATTGGCATATTGGCAAGCCTCCGCATGAAGGAACGCGCAAGCTGCTTGATTCGTACCAAATTTCCTATGCCGACATGGCTGCTAGGCAATTCGGAAGTGCGGACTTTAACCAATTTGATTATATTGTCTGCATGGATGATTCCAATATTGCGAATGTGCGTAAGATAACTGGCGGAGCAGAGGCGGATATTATGAAATTCATGGACCTTCTGCCGAATGAATCCCTTCGGGAAGTGCCGGATCCGTACTTTACAGGTAACTTCGAAGAAGTGTACAAGCTGGTAGAAGCGGGTTGCAATGTACTTTTGGAGCAAATTCAAAAAGATCATTCTCTTGCCTAATCCGAATAGGTACAGGATTTGTTTCAATAAAATGAGGTTATAGACAAGCAGGAGATTCCTGCTTTTTTTATGAAGATTTTTGTAAGCGTTTTCAAATAGAAATAAAAAATAGCGGCCAATACAGCCGCTTATAATATGAAGCACACTATTTCTCTTGCAAGAAATATAACAGGGCTTCAGGCAGTTCCTTTTGCCAAAATCCCCATTGATGATGACCATCCTTTTCCCGATAAGAGACGTGAGCACCGCGTTTTTCCAGCAAATCACGTGTGTCCCTGTTTAGCTGAACAAAATCATAAGTGCCGGTATCCGCCTCAAAGGCAGTTTCCTGTAAACCGACGATCATCCAGATGGATAGCCAGGACAAGTCTTCTTCAGCTGCATAGATTTCCTGGGAGGCAGAATAGAAGGCTCCTGACATGCTGATTACCCGTGTGAACAGATCTGGATAGAGCAGGGCCAGATGCAATGAAACACTGCCACCAAGTGAATCGCCAGCGAGCAAGCGTTCCTGTGGAGAGCGTCTTACCGGATATTTCTCTTCAATAAAGGGAATAATCTCTTCAGCAAAGCATGAGGTATATGCTTTGAATCGATTACCGAATGGAGCATATTCCTGGGTTCGAACAGAAACATCAACCTGAACACCTACAATAATGAAAGGTTCAGCACCCTCATCCAGAATAATACGGTTGGCAGTCGTAGCGATACGACCAAAGTTGAAGAACTCTTCGCCGTCCTGACAATAAACGACAGGGTAGCTGAGTAATTCGTTATAGCCGGGTGGAAGATAAATTCGAAGTGTGCGCTTCTCTCCAAGATAGCGGCTATCGATTTCTTCCTTTACAATCGTACGTTTCAAATAGCGGGAATCCGTCATAAAACGTCACCTTTCTCGGTTTATTTTTTGCATTCGTCCGCGCAATACGGTAAGATTAACCTGGTGCGGGGATAGGTCAAACACGCAATCATGTATTATGCTGTTATACCAATATTAAGCCCCTGTTATACATACAATCCGGTAGGAAACATAAAAAAATTACGGATATCTTTGACGTATGCAGTGAAACAGGTGTATAATAATATTATAACAGCGGAACTTGATATTCAAATTTTTTGTTGAGGTGAAGAAAAAAATGAGCAAGGTTCCTTATGAAGTGTATACGGAGGATGTAGAAGCTCTGTCCGTGCTGTCTCCTGACGGCGAAATTGTAAACAAAGACATGATGCCTAAACTTTCCGACGATCAATTAAAAGAAATTATGTATCGCATGGTATTTACCCGTACTTGGGATGACCGTGCAGTAAACCTGGGCCGTCAAGGTCGTCTTGGTTTCTATGCTCCAGTATCTGGACAAGAAGCAACAATGGTTGGTAGTGAGTTTGCACTTGAGAAAGAAGACTTTATTGCTCCAGGCTATCGCGATATTCCGCAACTCGTGTGGCACGGGCTTCCTCTTTATCAAGCATTCTTGTACTCCCGTGGACACCAACATGGTGGACAAATTCCTGATGGCGTTAACGTATTGATGCCACAAATCATCATTGGTGCACAAATTCTGCACGCAATGGGTATTGCTATGGGTTATAAATTGAAGAAACAAAAGCAAGTTGTTATTACGTACACAGGTGATGGCGGTTCTTCTGAAGGTGACTTCTATGAAGGTCTGAACTACGCTGGTGTATACAAACTGCCAGTTATCTTCTTCGTGCAAAACAATGGTTATGCCATCACAACTCCTTTTGCTAAACAAACAGCAGCTCTGTCCATCGCTCACAAAGCGGTAGCAGCAGGTATCAAAGGTGTTAAAGTTGACGGTATGGACATCTTCGCTGTTATCAAAGCGGTTCAGGAAGCTGCTGAACGTGGACGTAACGGAGAAGGCGCTACATTGATTGAAGCGGTAACTTATCGTTTCCGTCCTCACTCCCTTTCTGACGATGCTTCCAAATATCGTACAAAAGAAGAAGAGGCGGAGTGGAGCGAAAAAGATCCAATCGCACGTTTCGCTAAGTATTTGGAGAAAAAAGGTCTTTGGACTGAAGAAGATACAGCTCGTGTGAAAGAAGAAGCAAAAGCTAAAGTAAATGAAGAGATCAAAAAAGCGGAAAAAACCGAGAAAATGACGATTTCAGGCTTGATCGACAGCATGTTCGAACAAACGCCTAAGCACTTGGAAGAGCAAAAAGCTGATTTCCAATAAGTTTTTTCCGATAAAGCATAAACATCCGGCGCCGGCTCTGGTGTCTCGGTATACATGTATGAATTCAAATGTGAACTGTCAATGTTTAAGGAGGAAATGAAGCAAATGGCACAATTGAACATGAAAGAAGCAATCCGTGATGCGCTTCGCGTTGAGTTGAAACGTGATCCTAACGTTCTGCTTTTCGGTGAAGACGTAGGTAATGTAGGCGGTGTTTTCCGTGTAACGGAAGGTCTGCAAAAAGAGTTTGGCGAAGAGCGTGTATTTGATACTCCGCTGGCTGAGTCCGCTATTGGTGGTTTGGCTGTAGGTTTGGGTATTCAAGGCTTCCGTCCGGTAGCTGAAATCCAATTCGTAGGTTTCATCTTCGAAGCACTTGACCAAATGGTAGTGCAAGCTGCTCGTATGCGTTTCCGCTCCGGTGGAAAATACAATTCTCCAATCGTATTCCGTACACCATTCGGTGGCGGTGTAAAAGCGGCAGAATTGCATACAGATTCTCTGGAAGGTTTGCTCACGCAAACTCCGGGTATTAAAGTAGTAGTTCCTTCTAACCCTTACGATGCAAAAGGTCTGATGATCGCTTCCATCCGCGACAATGATCCTGTATTCTTCATGGAGCACTTGAACCTGTACCACGCTTTCCGTGCAGAAGTGCCTGAAGAAGACTACGTTGTTGAACTGGGTAAAGCAAACGTTGTTCGTGAAGGTTCCGACGTTACGATCATTACTTACGGTATGATGGTTCATACTTCTGTTAAAGCAGCTGAAGAGCTTGAAAAACAAGGAATCAAAGTTGAAGTAATCGACCTTCGTACGATCAGCCCGATCGACATCGATACCGTTGTTGCTTCCATTAAGAAAACAAATCGTGCAATTGTTGTACAAGAAGCTCAAAAGAGCGCAGGTGTTGCGGCTGAAGTCATTGCCCAAATCAATGAAAAAGCAATTCTTCACCTGGAAGCTCCGGTTCTGCGTGTAGCTGGTCCGGACACTGTATATCCATTCGCACAAATTGAAGATACATGGCTGCCTAACCCAGCACGTATTGTTGCTGCGGTTAACAAAGTCGTAAATTTCTAATTTGATCATCTGACATGCCGCAAGGCGCAGTATGGTGATTCACATCGCAGCACAGGCTGCACTGTAAACAGCCATTAGCCCCTTGATTGACAGTTATTTGCATTAGCAGTAACAGTTAGTTCTTGGAGCTAAGGGTTGTTTTCAGGATTGAGCACATAATCAAGGAGGTTTTTCAGTTGGCTAAATTTGAATACAAATTCCCTGAACTAGGCGAAGGCCTTCACGAAGGCGAAATCATCAAGATGCACATCAAAGTCGGGGACAAAGTAACTGACGACGATATCATCATGGAAGTACAAAACGACAAAGCGGTAGTAGAAGTACCTTGTCCGGTTAACGGAACAGTTACTGAAGTATTCGCTAAAGACGGTCAAATCTGTCACGTTGGTGAAGTTGTTGCTGTTATCGATGCAGAAGGCGAACTGCCTGAGCAAGACGACGCTCCTGCTGGCGACCAAGGTGCACAAGAGAAAGACGCAGCTCAAGGCGGAGCTGACACTAGCGGTTCTTCTGCAGCAGCTTCCAGCTCGGATGCAGCTCAAGAAGGCGGCAACAACAGCGTTCCGGCAGTACCTGCCAAAGACGTTCTGGCAACACCAAGCGTACGCAAATTTGCTCGTGAGCAAGGTGTAGACATCGCTCAGGTTAACGGCACTGGCAACAACGGTAAAGTAACTAAAGAAGATGTTGAATCCTTCAAAAATGGTGGCGGCCAATCCGCAGCAGCTTCCGCAGCTCCTGCTCAAGAAGAGAAAAAATCCGCAGCACCAGCAGCGGCAGCAGCTGACCAACGCCTTGAAGAAGAGCGCGTACCATTCAAAGGTATCCGTAAAGCTATCTCCAATGCTATGGTTAAATCGGCTTACACTGCACCTCACGTTACAATCATGGACGAAGTGGACGTAACTGAGTTGGTTGCTTTCCGTACTCGTATGAAACCAATCGCAGAGAAAAAAGGAACGAAAGTTACTTATCTGCCGTTCATCGTTAAAGCATTGGTTGCAGCTTCCCGTCAATTCCCTGCTCTGAACGCAATGATTGATGAAGAAGCTAACGAAATTGTTTACAAAAAATACTACAACATCGGTATCGCAACAGATACAGACAACGGCTTGATCGTTCCTGTTATCAAAGATGCTGATCGCAAATCCATCTGGATGATCGCTGATTCCATTCGTGATCTGGCAGCTCGTGGCCGTGATGGCAAATTGAGCGCTAACGAAATGAAAGGAAGCACAATCTCCATCAGTAACATCGGTTCTGCTGGCGGTATGTTCTTCACTCCGATCATCAACTTCCCTGAAGTTGCAATTCTCGGAACTGGACGAATCAGCGAAAAAGCGGTTATCAAAGACGGCGAAGTTGTTGCAGCTCCTGTAATGGCTCTTTCCTTGAGCTTTGACCACCGTATCATCGATGGCGCAACAGCACAAAACTTTATGAACTACATTAAACAGCTGCTCGCTAACCCTGAGCTGCTCGTTATGGAGGTGTAAGATATGGTAGTAGGCGACGCTTCTCTCAATATCGACACATTAGTAATTGGTGCGGGTCCTGGCGGCTATGTAGCTGCCATCCGCGCTGCTCAACTGGGCCAAAGCGTATTGATTGTAGACAAATCCGAGCTTGGTGGCGTTTGTTTGAACCGTGGATGTATCCCATCCAAAGCTCTGATCTCTGCTGCACACCAATATGAAAATGCACTTCACGGTGAAGCATTCGGTATTTCTGCTGAAAACGTAAAAGTGGACTTCGGCAAAACTCAAGAATTCAAAAACGGCGTTGTTAAGAAAATGACTGGCGGCGTAGCTGGTTTGCTTAAAGGCAACAAAGTTGAAGTTTTCAACGGTGAGTGCATGTTCATTAACGAAAACGAAGCGCGTGTATTCAACGATCACGAATCTCCGCGTTACAAATTCAAAAATGCAATCATTGCAACAGGTTCCCGTCCAATCGAACTGAAACCTTTCCCATTTGGCGGACGCATTCTGTCTTCGACAGAAGCATTGAACCTGCCTGAAGTACCGAAAAGCCTGATCGTTATCGGTGGCGGTTATATCGGTGCAGAGCTTGGTCAAATGTACTCCAAATTCGGTGCTAAAGTAACGATCATCGAAGGTTTGGATACTGTACTTCCAGGATTCGATAAAGACATGACTAGCCTTGTGGCTAAAAACATGAAGAAAACAGGCATCGAAATCGTAACGGGTGCAAAAGCTGAAAGTGCTGAGCAAACGGATAAAGATGTAACTGTTAAATATTCCGTAAATGGTGAGTCCAAAGAAGTAACTGCAGACTACCTGCTCGTTACTGTTGGACGTCGTCCAAACACAGACGGTGAGCTTGGTTTGGACCTGATCGGTGTTGACGTAGACGAGCGTGGATTCGTTAAAGTTGACCACCAAGGCCGCACTAGCATCCCGCACATCTTCGCAATCGGTGATATCGTATCCGGTTTGGCACTTGCCCACAAAGCTTCTTATGAAGGTAAAGTGGCTGCTGAAGCGATCGCAGGACAACCGTCAGTCGTTGACTACAAATGTATGCCAGCTGTTGTATTCACAGATCCAGAGTGCTCCAGCGTAGGTTACACTGAAAAAGAAGCCAAAGAAAAAGGCTACAAAGTAAAAGCAGGTAAGTTCCCTTATGCGGGTAACGGCCGTGCGGTATCTTTGAACCATGCTGAAGGCTTCGTGAAAATCGTAGCTGACGAAGAAAGCGGCCTTGTACTGGGTTGCCAAATCGTTGGTCTGGAAGCTTCCAACCTGATTGCTGAGCTTGGTCTTGCAATCGAAATGGGTGCTACTCTGGAAGATCTGGCTCTGACTATTCACGCTCACCCAACACTGGGCGAAATCGTGATGGAAGCTGCGGAACTGGTTATGGGTCACCCGATCCACATCATTTCCCGCTAATATCGTCTAAGCTTCGGACTCGTCCGGCATCATACGTAAATCAAGAGGTGAATAGCGCTAACGCGTTATTTGCCTCTTTTTTGTGAATGCAGATGGCTTCCGTAGAGCTACATCATGCACTTTGTGCTGTACAACATGGGCAAAATTGAATGTGTTTTCAACTCTTTTTCCATCGTGCACAGTGTGATAAACTGTTAAGATGATCAGACATGATGAAACTCAGATCAATCTGTAACTGAGTGGCAACATATATAGAGATGCGAGGGGATATCAACTTGAAAAACTATCTCGATTTATTACAAGATATATTGGATAACGGTATTCATAAAGGGGATCGTACCGGAACGGGTACACAATCCGTGTTTGGCAGACAGCTTCGTTATAACCTGTCCGAAGGCTTTCCGCTTGTAACTACGAAGCGAATCCATCTTAAATCCGTCATTCATGAGCTATTATGGTTCTTGAGTGGGGATACGAATATTGCCTATCTGAAAGAAAACGGAGTGAAGATCTGGGACGATTGGGCAGACGAGAATGGCGATCTAGGCCCGGTTTACGGTTCACAGTGGAGAACATGGGAAGCTCCAAACGGGGAGAAAATTGATCAGATTTCAGCAGTTATCGATTCAATTAAAAATAACCCGGATTCACGCCGCCATCTGGTAAGTGCATGGAACGTGGCAGAGATTAACAACATGAAGCTTCCACCCTGTCATTTTGCGTTTCAATTTTATGTGGCGGAGGGTAAACTATCCTGTATGCTTACGATGCGCTCTGTGGATACGTTCCTGGGGTTGCCATTTAATATTGCCAGCTACGCGTTACTGACACATATGATTGCCCAGCAGTGTGACCTTGAAGTGGGAGATTTCATCTGGTCGGGTGGCGATGTGCACATCTATTCCAATCATGTGGAGCAAGTGAAAACACAGCTTGAGCGTGAGCCTTTCGCACTGCCTAAGTTGATTATTAAACGTAAGCCGGATTCGATTTTTGATTATAAGTTTGAGGATTTTGAGTTTGAGAACTATCAGCATCATCCGGGTATTAAGGCTCCAATTGCGGTATAAGCAGACTCGAAGAAGGAGTGTAGCATTTTGAGTATTGAACTTGTGTGGGCTATGGGTGAAAATG
Source organism: Paenibacillus sp. 7523-1 (assembly GCF_002276415.1). NCBI lineage: Bacteria > Bacillati > Bacillota > Bacilli > Caryophanales > Paenibacillaceae > Paenibacillus > Paenibacillus sp. 7523-1. The sequence goes on from NZ_NPBR01000002.1 coordinate 113,165, forward strand.
GTGTTATTGGCTTGAACAATTCGATTCCATGGCGTTTGCCCAAAGATATGGCTTTTTTTAAGCGTCGTACGTTAAACAAAACGATTTTAATGGGCCGCAATACGTGGGAATCCTTTGGAGGTAAGCCGCTTCCGCAGCGCCGGAATATTGTAGTCACCAGAGATCTGAACTACAAGGTAGAGCAGGCAGAAGTGGTGCATTCCATTGAAGAAGGTTTGGAGGCTACCAAAGGAGAGGAACTATGTGTAATCGGTGGCTCACAGGTATACCGTGAGTTCCTTCCGCTGGCGGACCGGTTGGTGGTTACCAAGATCCATGAGGAATTTGAGGGAGATACCTTTTTCCCGGATGTGGATTGGTCCGAATGGGAGCTGAAGGAGCAGATTGAGGGCGAGCGAGATGAGAAAAATGTGTACGCCTATACGTTTGAGTTTTATGAACGCAAACGCTGAAGCTAACCTGTAAAATGATATTTCATTTGAAATTTACATGTGTGAAATGCAAAAATACAAAAGGCGCTGATTGACGAAATATTCGTGAACAGCGTCTTTTTTAATTTATTTTAAAAATGTAGGATGCCCGCAGCCATTTTTTGTGGTTTACACGAATATAACATTTGTAACCAAGAGAAATTGGGGCTCGAAAATAAGATTTTCAACATAACTAGTAAAAAAGTATAAAAGTTGTGGGCTTTTACCGTTGTAAAGCCCTAAATTCGAGCGAATATTCGGAATTGGGAGGTATATAGGGCTGACTTGCTTGATTTTAATGGCAAATTAGCTCACATTTACATGACGTTCTTTTTGTTTTTCGACATAATAAACGTTAGATCAGACTTTTGATCATCATTTTCAGCTCCAAAATAAGGGTATTGACCACAGCTAAACCTGACGATATGATGTATAAAATACAAATAATTATGCGGATAATCCATTTAATATTCAGTTGTCGAAATGCTACTATAATTGAAATATCTTTGAGAAGTTTTTGTGATACAATAGACAAAAAACTCAGCATGAGTAATCCATTTCATATAGAACCATGCCAATGAAAGGATTAAGACGAGAACGGATGGGGGAAAACGTAAGATGTCTACACCTACTGGATTTATGGAATACAAACGGCAGCTGCCTGCGGACAGGGAGCCGGCTGAGCGGATTAAGGATTGGGAAGAGTTTCATAAACATATGGCTGAAGAAGAGCTCAGAACACAAGGTGCACGATGCATGGATTGTGGTACCCCGTATTGCCATACAGGTATAGATATGATTGGCGGAACGTCGGGCTGTCCTGTGCATAACCTGATTCCGGAATGGAATAATCTTGTATATCGTGGATTGTGGAGAGAAGCGCTTGATCGTCTGCACAAAACAAATAATTTTCCTGAGTTTACAGGTCGTGTCTGTCCAGCTCCATGTGAAGGATCTTGTACCGTTGGCCTGATCGGCCAGCCGGTTACCATCAAAACGATTGAAGAAGCTATTATCGAAAAAGGATTTGAAGAAGGCTGGGTGGTTCCCCAACCTCCGGAGAAACGCACAGGTAAACGCGTAGCGGTCGTTGGTTCTGGCCCTGCAGGTCTTGCGACGGCAGCTCAATTGAACAAAGCAGGTCATACGGTAACCGTATATGAGCGTTCGGACCGTGTCGGCGGTTTGCTGATGTATGGTATTCCTACAATGAAACTGGACAAAAAAGTGGTGCAGCGTCGTGTGGATCTGCTTGAAGCGGAAGGCGTTCAGTTCGTGACAAACACCGAGATTGGCAAGGATATTCCTGCTCAGCAATTGGTGGACGAGTATGATGCAGTCGTGTTGTGTGGTGGTGCTACGAAGCCGCGGGAGTTCAATATTGAAGGAAGCGACTTGAAAGGCGTACATTACGCGATGGACTTCCTGAATGGCAGTATCAAAAGCTACCTGGATTCCAACCTGGAAGACGGAAACTACATTTCTGCACAAGATAAAGACGTTATCGTTATTGGTGGCGGAGATACCGGTTCGGACTGTGTGGCTACATCGCTCCGTCACGGTTGTCGTACCGTAACCCAATTTGGTACACATACCCAAGCACCAATGGAACGTGATCGCATTAACAACCCTTGGCCGCAATTTCCTAATGTTTATACATTGGACTATGCACAAGAGGAAGCCAAAGCGTTGTTCGGGCAGGATCCGCGTGAATTCTCCATCATGACAACCAAATTTGTTGGAGATGAAGAGGGCAACCTCAAAGAACTGCACACGATTCAAATCGAGCGTATTGTCGATGAAACAGGTCGTAAGATCTACCAGCCAATCCCTGGAACAGAGCGCGTTTTCCCTGCACAAATGGCAATGATCGCGATCGGGTTTGATGGTCCAGAGCAAACGCTGGTTGAACAGCTGGGACTTGCAACGGATCGTCGTACCAATGTTAAAGCTCGCTACGGCAAATACAATACCAATGTGGATAAAGTATTTGCTGCAGGTGACATGCGTCGCGGACAAAGTCTGGTTGTATGGGCTATCAATGAAGGACGCGAAGCCGCTCGTGAGGTAGACAAATACCTGATGGGTGCCACCGTTCTTGCTTAACTTGAAATAAGCAATAATTTCATACATTATATCGGAACAAAAGATGTGATACAAAAAACAGCTCTCGCTTATAGTGGGAGTTGTTTTTTTATTTCATAACTCTATTGCGTAGCAAATAATTTGAGCTAGTGTGCGGTATAGCATTGCTTTTTAAGTCGTAAAGATTTATTATTAGATTATAATAATTATAAATAAGACTACAAATGACCTTGTTAAATAGAGAATTTAAATCCGGAGGTGCGACCAGCTATGGCAAGAAACCGGGAGAAGTCCATTTCAGAACAAATATTTGACATTAAAAAGCAATTGGTAGACAAAGGATATAAATTGACACAACAACGTGAAGTGACGGTACGTGTGCTGCTTGAACATGAAAAGGATCATTTCAGTGCTGAGGAAGTGTTTCTGCTGGTGAAGGAGCAGTTTCCTGAGATCGGCCTGGCAACTGTATATCGGACACTAGAGCTGCTAAGTGATCTTCAGGTTGTAGAGAAAATAAATTTTGGAGATGGTGCTGCACGCTTCGATCTGCGGAGCACAGATGGCTCACATCATCACCACCATTTGATCTGCACGGAGTGCGGAACTGTGGAAGAAATTATGGAAGATGGCTTGCTTCGTCTGGAGCAGCAGATTGAACGTCAATACGGATTTGCCGTGACGGATCATCGCCTTGACTTCCAGGGTGTATGCAGGGAATGTAGGGAAAAGCAGGCCGTAAATGAACAAGCTGCAGGCTAATTGTTCCACGGAGGATGCTCCCGGATTCAAAATCTGATATAATAGGTTTCAGAAGCAAGGGGCTTCCGTGGGCGGAAGGCCCCTTTTTGCCGTCATGCGGACGGTGAAGGAGGAGAGATGGACGGATGAAGACACTGGTTATAGCGGAAAAGCCTGATATGGGTCGAACCATTGCCGCCGTCATAGAACCAAGAGCCAAGAACAATCGCAGTTATCTTGAAGGTGAGCATTACATTATCACTTGGGCGATTGGTCATCTGCTCGGGCTTGCTGAACCGGATGCATATGATACGAAATACAAACGATGGAATATTGCGGATCTGCCCATTATTCCGGATCAGTTCAAAATCGTTCCGAATCCCAGGACAAAAGATCAGCTTAAGATTATTGGAGAACTTGCCAAACGAGCATCATCGATCGTAAATGCATGTGATGCCGGGCGAGAAGGCCAGTATATTTTTGCATTGATTCAACAGCAGCTGAAGCTGCGTCAGCCCGTTAAACGACTATGGATTTCGGACCTGACTGCAGAGAGCATTAAGCGTGGCTTTGACGGGCTTAAGGATGCATCAGAGTTCGAAAATCTGACTCATGCTGCTCGCGCCCGAAGTGAGGCCGATTGGCTGATTGGCATGAATGCTTCACGTGCCTTTACGACTCGGCATAACGCCCTGTTATCTGTGGGACGTGTACAGACACCGGTTCTTGCGTTGATCTATGATCGGGAAATGGAGATTGAGGCATTTCAATCACAAACATTTTATGAAGTCGCCGCCTGGTTCCGTCAGGAGGGTGTAGAGTACAGAGGCTTACGCCAAGGAGACAAGCTCACGGATGCGGAGGCTGCTGAAGCGATAGCGAGCAGTGTGAAGGGCAAAACCGGACATATTACCAAGTATGAGGCGAAGCAAACGAAGGAGTATCCGTACAGACTATATGATCTGACTCTGCTGCAGCGTGAAGCCAATGCCAAGTATGGGTATGGAGCGAAGAAGACACTGGATATTGCACAGGCCTTGTACGAGAAACACAAGGTTATTTCCTATCCGCGGACGAATTCCAATTATGTTACGGAACAGAATATTGAGGGTATGCACAAAACATTAAACCTGCTTAAGAATGGGCCCTATAGTGAGCTGGCTATTGGTGCAAAACCTGAATTGGTTCATAAAAATAACAAGGGAGTCTGCAATCCTTCCAAGGTTGAGGATCACCATGCCATTTTACCTACGTTAAAAAGGCCAGGTACATTATCGAAGGATGAGCAGAACATCTACGACCTGATCGTCAGACGGTTTTTGTCTCATTTCTATCCGCCTGCAGAGTATAAACAGCATACCGTACTTACTGAAGTGGAGCAGCATCAGTTCAAAACTTCTGTGAAGGAACTGCTGTCACTCGGGTGGAAAGTCGTTCTTCCTTCTACAGATCAAGAGCAGAATGGCTCGGGAAAGAAAAAAACGAAGAAGAACAATAATGAGGAAGAAGAATCCGAAGAATGGACGGATAAGTCGTTCTCTGTGCAGCCAGAACTTCCAGTGCAGTGTAGCAAGAGCGAGTTCAAGGAGAAAGCAACCCAACCTCCCAAAAGTTATACGGAGGGAACTTTGCTGAAAGCGATGGAAAGTGCGGGTAAACAGATCGAAAACGAAGAACTGCGTGATGCCATGAAGGACAGCGGTCTGGGCACGCCAGCAACACGAGCTGCAACCATCGAGCGGCTCAAAAATGTTGGTTATATCACGATGCAGGGGAAAAAGATGCAGTTGACGCTGAAAGGGCGAACAGCGATTGAATTGATCCGCCGAGCCGGAGTGGATTTGTTAACCTCCCCGGAGATGACTGGGCAATGGGAGAGAAGATTGTATCAGATCTCCAAAGGGGAAGCCGGTCAGGATAAGTTTATGGAGAACGTTAAGAAGTTCACCATGTCCATTATTGATAAGGTGCGTGTACAAGCCCCTGCACCTGCGGATGCATTTGGTGAAGATTCACGTGGGGGACGTGGCAAAGGCAAGGGAGCAAAATCCTCAAAATCAGGAACGAAAACAACAGCGAGAACAGCAGCATCAGCTCCGAAATCATCACGGCAGTCTTCAGGATCTGTCTCCAAATCGAGTAACACAGCAGTCTCAGTAGTAAAAGCTGCATCAGCGAGCTCGGCAAATGCCGGTGTTCGTGAACCCTTGGCATCTTGTCCCTCGCCGGGATGCACCGGTCAGATTATAGAGGGGAAAAAAGGCTATGGGTGTACGCGATTTAAGGAAGGCTGTGGGTTTGTCATCTGGAAAGAGTACGTTGGCAAAAAAATAACCAGTACAATGTTAAAGTCTTTGATCGAGAAGGGAAGCACTCAGGTGCTGTCTTTCAAACGTAAGGACGGGAGTACGGTTAAGGCCCGGATCATCCTGCAGGATCAATCTTCGGGCAAGCTGTCAGCTGAAAGGCAGGAGTAGTAAGGTTGTTCAAAAAAATGAAGCAATCACAGATTTGATGTGAACAAAAAGGACCCTTAACCAAGGGTCCTTTTTTGCTGCTGCTGCTGAATATTCTCATGAATGACCTGAGGCACCTCTTCGAGAGCGGTGATGGTGTACATCGAAGTCTCCGGATTGGGCTGAAGTTCAACAATGTTATACTGCCATTCATTTGGTTGTTTAATATATATACTATGGATTCCAGCCGTGACTGCTGGCAAAATATCCGTGCGTAATGAGTTTCCGATCATCCATGTTGTCTTGCGGTCGAAAGGGCCGGAAGATAAAATGCCTTCGAGAGCTTCGACGTTCTTATGCTGCCTTATATAGATACGGTCATCGAAATAAGCAGATAACTTCATCTGATCAATTTTCCGTTGTTGAATCACCGTTTCGCCTCCAGTATACAGATAGAGGGCATGTCCGGCTGATTGCAGACTTTCCAGTGTCTCAACCATGTGAGGGTATGGTTCAACCTCCCGATCATATACACTCATGCCAAGCTTCGTGAGGAACGTTTCTTCTTCAGTGGAAGTGGCTCTTGCATATTTCTGAGAGAAAAAGCGATACGTATCAATAAGAGACTGTGGAAAATGGTGACTGGCAAATCCGACCTGGTTCACACCGGTCACGTCAATCTCCAGTTGTTTGTCACGAATGTCCTGGACGGTTAATGCATGATTGTCAAACCACTCCTGCATATTCTCGAAGAACTCACCGAGGACTAAGTTAAAATATTTGTTGCAATAGACGAGCGTATCGTCCAGATCGAAAATGATGTGCTGTTTAATCGTGTTCATTTCAAAATCACTCCTTGCAGCCGGCAACTCCAGTTACATCCTCATTTATATGCGTATATAGGATTCTAGGAACATGTTCAATTCAGACACGCCATCCGGCCGGATACTGTATTTCTCTTTGCGGTTACTGCCGAGCAGATGGGTACGCAGCAAACCTGCGACACGCAGCGCCATAACCTGATCTTTAACCATGTCTTCATCTTTGTTCAATTCTTCACACATCTCCGCAAGCGACTTCGGCTCATCGGATACGTAACGAAGCAAGCGAAGCCGTTCGGGATCAGCCAAAGCATGTGTAAAGCGCAGCAGACAGGTTGGCGGCTGATCTTCATTCTCTTCAGGAGTATCCACCGGGTATTGCATAATCATCATGCCTTCGTAGAAGCAGTAGATATTGATTGGACGGTTATGTACTGTGGGGAATAGAATCACTTCATCTAATCCGGGCATTGGTTCCACAATAACACCTGCTGTAGCATATTCGATAAGCAGTTCAGGTCCCATTTTCTCCAAAAGAATTCGCTTCTCCTGAGCGTCCTCTTCCAGCCAGGTACGATAATCGTCACTTATATTCTGGCAGTAATGCTGGTCCCAGAGACGAAGAAGCGGCACGTAACTGTCCCGAATACGACTTGTTTCTTCTATTGTAATACTCGGCAGAAGAGGAGATACTCGTGCAAACAATTCCTCTGAAGGCAGACTCGCAAGCATATTGAGAAAGTCCTGATTCTCTGAAGAGCAGGTCCGGTAGGCAGCCCATGCGAACAAAACATCAAAATCATCAAAAGGCCAAGTCGACGCAGGTGCAAGAGCAGCACGTACGTTGGAACTTAGTTTGCCTTCCACTTCAAGAATCCATTCGGGTCCAACATCCAAATGTTGAATCCATTTTTTCGTGACATATACAAGAAAACTGTTGAGCATTTCATATATCGGTGAAACATCAATCTTGACATGATAAGTCATAACGATGCAGAATCCTCCCGTCACATCTAAATGTACGCAGCGACTTATGTACTATTATGGCTTGTTTTGCAGGGCGTTGTCCACTATAATGTTCAAGTCCGGGGCAAATGCACCGGTGAAGCAGCGCTTTATCATACGAATATGAATAACATGCGAAAAGTCGTCAGCGATGGCGATTTTTCTTTTGGTTGTCCGCAGGAGGAATGAAATTCGTGTCATCCATTAATGTCGCAAAATCATCACATTCTACATCCAACTATCTTATCCTTATCATCGTTATAGTTGTAGCAGGGATTAGTCAAGGATTATTGCTTCCTGTACTATCCATTTTCCTGGAGCAAAAAGGGGTATCACCAGGGTTGAATGGCCTCAATGCAGCAGCGCTGTATGTAGGTTCTTTTGCAATGACACTGGTCGCTGAACGGCTGCTCGGAGCAGTTGGTTTTAAAAAGCTGATTGTCGGCGGCCTGCTGTTTGTTATGTTTCCCCTGATTCTTTTTCCGTATTTACCGGATATTAAAATATGGTTTATTCTTCGTCTCGTCGTTGGTATAGGCGATAGTGCATTACATTATGCTGCTCAGCTTTGGGTTCTTCTCGTGACGGCACCCGAAAAAAGAGGGCGTTACATATCCCTATATGGCATGTCCTACGGACTTGGCTTCAGTATCGGGCCTTTGGGCATCAAGCTGCTCGGATTTGGCGAGGCAGTGCCGTTCTGGGTTCTTTTCGTTTGTATGGGGGCCGTGCTCCTGCTTGTATTACTGAAGCTTCCTGATACCAAACCGGAAAAAGCAGAGCATGGTCAGCTCCCGGAACGCCGCTTCCGACGCAGCTGGGCATGGGCATGGTATGCGTTAATACCAGCGCTTCTCTATGGTTATATGGAAGCCGGGATGAACAGCAACTTCCCGGTATACGGATTGCGGATCGGCTTAGATGCCAGTCAGATCTCATCTTTACTGCCGTTTGTGGGAATTGGAGGATTGTTCCTGCAGCTACCTCTGGGTATCCTCAGTGACCGCTTTGGACGCAAAAAAGTGTTAATGTCTGCTGGTATTGCAGGTGGGGTTATGTTCATGCTGGTACCTGTGGCCGGAACTCACTTCTGGTGGACATTGGTATTACTAACCGTAGCAGGTGGGCTGGTAGGGTCGTTTTTCTCGCTTGGACTTGCCTATGCAGCAGATATTTTACCAAAGGCACTTCTTCCAGCAGCGAACGTCGTGGCCTCGTTCCATTTTACGATAGGCAGTATTCTGGGGCCGAACTTGGGTGGTCAGATGATCAATTGGATCTCACCCGGAAGCATGTTTATCCTGCTTGGTTGTTTATATTTGCTTTTTGGTGCCGCAGGTGTCCTGTTCCAGCATAAACCTAGTTCTCATTCTGTGTTAAAATAGAAGCTGGTGTTCGCATGGAAATTGATGTCCATTTCCGAGTACACTATATAGTAGGGAAAAACATGGACAAGAGGAGACATCGCGATGATCAGAGTTGAGAATTTGAGTAAATCCGTTGGAGCGGACCGTGTTCCGGTTCTACGGGATATACGATTTGATATGCAACAAGGTGAAATGATCGCAGTAGTCGGTTCAAGCGGCAGTGGAAAAAGCATGCTGCTCAAGTGCCTGGCCATGATGGAGAAATGGGATGGCGGCCGATTTACGGTTGACGGTGTCGAAATTTTGAAAGAAGGCTGGTCCGGCAAACGGAAAATTAAGCGTGAATGGGCATACTTGGAACAGAATCCTCAGCTCTATCCTAGAAAGTCAGCACTCAAAAACGTATTGATTGGTCGGTCTGGTCAGACGCCTTGGTGGAGAATGGTGACTGGAATGGTCCGTTCCGATGATTATATGGGTGCCATGGATTATCTTGAAGGACTCGGACTTTTGGATAAAGCTCATCAAACCGCAGAAAAGTTAAGCGGTGGTGAGAAGCAGCGTGTAGCGATTGCCCGTGCACTCGCTCATGGGGCCAAAGTCATTCTTGCGGATGAACCAGTAATTGGGCTTGACCCACATACTGCCGATACAGTTCTCGAGACGCTGCGGAAACTGTGTGAAGAAGAACGGGCAACGGTTATTGCCGTTTTACCAATCGAGATGGCGGAGAAACATGCAACTCGCATCTGGGGTCTTGCAGAAGGCAAGATTGCCTTTGATATACGTGGACGTAGACTGACACAGAAGGAAAAAAACATGATTTAAACTATTGAAATGAGTGATGAAATTGCTTAACTCAAGATGGGGGCGCCTGTTAGCGTGCGGAGCAGTGACGGTGGTGCTTGGCTCCGTTCTTAGCGGATGTACGGTCATAAGCGACCCCAAGGGCTTGATGAAGAAACCCATGCTGTCCACGGACAAAGAAAAATTGTTTTACGTTGTTCAGAAGGAGCAGCCGCCAGAGAGCAATCTGATTCGCCCCAAAGACATGAACAACACCAGCATGATCCGTGTTGAAGATCTCGACGGGGACGGAACGCGCGAAGCTATCGTATTTTACGAAACACCCAATGAGAATGTGCGTATCCATGGCATGCTCCTGGAGGAACAGGGAGATACGTGGGTTAAGAAACTGACGTTTGACGTGCCGGGAAGTGAATTGCAATCCTTTAAAGTGTTGGATATCACGAACGATGGAAACCCGGATATCATACTCGGTGTGAGTCTGCAGGACCAAAAAGCACTGACGGCGTATTCATATAATGGCGGTGCACTTGAGCAGGTATTGGGTGGAGTCCCTTATAATCAGTATATTATTGATGATCTGCAAGGTAATACACTGGACATGAATGGGGATGGAAAAAGCGATTTTGCCATTGTAGCCCTAAATAACAGTGGGTTTGCAAGTGTAGCGTTGTATCAGTATGACGAAGGCAGCTTTAAGGAAGTTGATCGGCTGCAGACCGATTATACCGTTAAAGAGATCTACAATGCGCTTGGAGGAGAAATCGCCAAGGATAAGATGGGTATTGTGCTGGACACAGAGCTGGATGACCGCAGTTCTTTCTCACAACTGATCTATGTGAAGGATAACAAACTGGTGAATGCCTTCAAATCACCTGATCAAACCTATAGAGATGACAAAATTTTAAGCGGTGATTTCAACAATGATGGTATTATTGAGTTTGGACTAAAGGAAACGCCAAAGGGCTGGGAACATTACGTGTTTGACTCCCGCATGTGGTTTTATACCTTTTATCAATGGGATGGCAAGGATGGAAAAGAATTTGTTTCGTTCCAGTATCGTGATGATGCCAATCTGTTCCATTTAAATCTAAAGCCGGAGTGGTACGGGAAGATTACCATTGACACCAAATCGGAAAAAGAAAAATATATTCGATTTAAAATGATTGATACGGATGAAACCGTGGGTGAAATTAAATATTTCACGCTTTCTCAGTGGGAACAGGAAAAAGGAAAGAGATGGAAGGAAATTACCCGAACAAACGACCGGGTGATTGCTTCACGTAATGCGCAGGATAGTAATGATGGATTACTTGATAATATGTCTCAGCTGAACAGAAAGGGAGAACTAAATGAGTAAAGTACTTATTCTTGAGGATGAAGAATCCATCCGCAGTTTTATCGTTATCAATTTGAAGAGAAACGGGTTCGAAGTGCTTGAAGCAGGAGATGGGCATGAAGCACTTCGCATCTTGCAAACTGTACCAGATATTGACCTGGCTCTTCTTGATGTCATGGTACCTGGAATTGACGGTTTTGAAGTTTGTCGTCGCATCCGTGAAACCAATGAACGTTTGGGCATCATTTTCTTGACGGCCAAGGTTCAGGAACAGGACAAGGTATATGCTCTTTCTGTTGGAGCTGACGATCATGTAAGCAAACCATTCAGCCCGACCGAACTGATCGCACGAATCCAATCCTTGCTGCGCAGAGTAAATGTGCATCGGGAGACTGCAGCTAAGGTCACATTCCAATCAGGGCCGTTTTCTCTTGATTTGATCTCCAAACAATTTAAAAAACAAAATGAATTGATTGAATTGACTCCAACGGAATTTTCACTTATTCAATTCTTCCTGGAAAAAGAGAATACACCCCTTAGCCGTGATTTGCTCCTGGATCATGTATGGGGCAAGGAATATATGGGAGATCCCAAAATTGTGGATGTGAACATTCGCCGCTTACGCCAGAAAATCGAGAATAATCCTTCCGAACCTGAATACCTGCAGACTGTATGGGGTCACGGTTATAAATGGAAGGGCCGGGAGCAATGATTAAAAAAGGCATCACCAGGCAGATCGTACTACATTATTTTTTTGTAGTTCTGCTTGCTCTGTTATTGGTGGAATTTATTTTTATGCTTGCGGTGCAGCGGTATTATTACGAGAGTATCTACAATACCATCAGCTCTCATATTTCCATGTCAAAAGACTTTTTGGAGCCCATCGCCCGCGAGGATAATGCGGATAATGGTAATCTGTCGAAGTTACTCTCGAACCTGGAACTATCCAGCACAGAGCTCGAAATTCTTGATCTCAACGGACGAGTTCTTGCCAGCTCTGCGGCCTTCGAGTCTGACCGGGCCGTAATGCAGACAAGTGATATCATGCAGGCCATAAATGGTAATACGGGACGGTGGGTAGGCAGACAACCGGGCACCGGAGAGCAAGTCATGGCCGTTTCGCACAAACTTGATCTGGGTGGGGAGAATACGTACATTGTAAGATATCTGACCTCACTTGAAAATGTGAACTCGAAGCTGCTTGTCATGGGATTGCTTGCCGTTGCCGTCGGGATTGCCGTTATGGCCATTGTCCTGATTATCAGCATTGGTATGGCGAACTCCATCGTCCGTCCCATTAACAATATTACCGCGGTATCTGCCCAGATGGCGAGAGGACGTCTGGATGTCAGAGTCAAAGGGAACTATAAGCACGAACTTGGTGAACTGGCATCCACACTGAATTTTATGGCCCATGAGATTGTTCGCAGTAACCAGATCAAGGATGATTTTATCTCATCCATTTCCCATGAGCTCAGAACACCACTGACCAGTATCAAAGGCTGGAGTGAAACGCTGGATTCAGGCGGATATGATCCGGATGAGACACGTATTGGCATGAGCATTATCTCGAAAGAAACAGAACGCTTGATCGGGCTTGTCGAAGAGATGCTGGATTTCTCCAAACTGCAGCAAAATCAGATGAAGCTGGTCAAAGGCACGGTCAGCATTCGCGAGATTGTGCAGGAAACGATGTTAAACGTTTGGGCCAAAGCGGAACAAAAACAAATACATTTGAAGCTGGACACGGATGAGACTCGAGCTTTTAACGTGCATGGTGATGGAAATCGGTTGAAACAGGTATTCCTGAACATCGTGGATAATGCAATTAAATTCTCACACGAAAATTCGTGGATTTACTTGTCGGTAAAAGAAGAGGACGGGAAGATTATAGCGGCTGTGCAGGACACCGGAATCGGAATTAGCGAGGAGCATCTCATCAAAGTACGTGATCGATTCTTCCAGGTCAATCACCAGAATGGTGGAACAGGATTGGGGCTTGCCATTACGCAAGAACTCGTGGAGCTGCATGAAGGAACGATTAGGATACAAAGTGAACTTGGATCGGGTACAACCGTCACGATAGAACTGCCTGCTTTGCCGGAAGAAGAGATCGTAACTGAGCATCAGGTTAATGAACTCACTTCAGAACCGCAACAAGAGAGCGGGCCACAACATATTAATCCGGATTCGGGTACAGGCAAAAGCGAATAAACCGATTACAATGGACAAATTCTAAATGCACCAAAAAAGGCGAGCCGTCAACGGCTTGCCTTTTTTGGTATATTATGAAGAGAGTTCGCCAGCGCGCAAGCGACCGGTTTTCTCATACACTTCTTTTAGAATACGTGCAGGCTGAGTGCGGACTGCCGGTTTGGCAGATACAACCTCATTCGGGCCTACAACGACAATTTCATCAGCAGTGCCTTTGACAATGGCACCGTCCTTGATAATAGCACCTTCACCAATAATGGCACGTTCGATATGAACACCTCTACCTATACGGGCATTTGGCATAACAACACTGTCTTTGACTTCAGAGCCTTTTCCTACTTCAACACCGCAGAAGATAACAGAGCGCTCTGCACGACCTTCAATGGCGCATGACTCATGAACCATGGAGGACGCATGCTCAGCACGGGAATGACGAGCTTTGTGAGCACTTAATTTGGTTTTCCAGTCACGAGTGAACATCGGCCAGTGTTCTTTGTGCAGGCTCCAGTTTTCTTCGTTATGCAGCAGATCCATGTGTGCATCCCACAAGCTTTTTACAGTACCAACATCTTTCCAGTAACCATCGAAGTTATACACGAAAAGTGAGTTGTTTTCATTAAGCATTTGAGGGATTACGTCTTTACCAAAGTCGTGGCTGGAATTCGGGTTAGCCGCATCCAGCAGAAGATGGCGTTTCAGATACTCCCAATTAAACATGTAAATACCCATGGAAGCCAGGTTACTTTTTGGTTCAGCGGGCTTTTCTGCAAATTCGGTCACACGCATATTTTCATCCGCAGCCATAATTCCGAAGCGATGTGCTTCATCCCAAGGAACTTCCATGACCGAAATGGTCGCAACTGCTTCATTCGCTTTGTGGGATTCCAGCATGTCACGATAATTCATGTGATAAATGTGATCTCCCGACAAAATTAGAACATTTTCGGGGTTTTGTTGGTCAATATAGTCGATATTTTTATAAATGGCATCCGCCGTTCCCAAGTATTCGTCATTTCCTGTATGATAAGATGGAAGCAGGGAGATTCCTGCCTCTTCCGAATTCCCATGTCCCCATGGTTCTCCTCCACCAATGTGATCGTGTAAAGATTCAGCTTGGTACTGCGTTAATACTCCAACCGTATCGATTCCTGAGTTTACGCAGTTGCTGAGAGGAAAATCGATAATCCGGTAGTGCCCGCCAAACGGTACAGCGGGTTTAGCAATACTTGAGGTCAATGGGGCTAATCTTTTCCCCTCTCCTCCCGCCAACAGCATAGCGATGCAATCTTTATTAAACATAATCGTTTCCCTCCCAAGATATTTGTCCAGTGTAGTACTTACATAAACGCAAAGTGGAGCTGTTGAAACGATGTATACTGTAAAATTCCTGTAAAATTACAACATTTTTTTAAACACGTCATTTTTCTTTTCAACTTGGCTAGAATGGGGTAATGGTTAACGTTATATCTATTTTCTAGGGGAAGAAGGTGATCTCTTGGCCATTCAACCATTGGCAGATCCGGCCATTTCGCCGGAGGATATCTATTTGTTTCATGAAGGAAACCTTCATCACAGTTATCGAATATTAGGCGCACAACCTGCGACTGAGGATCATCGTCAGGGGTATCGCTTCACTGTCTGGGCTCCAAATGCCAAAGAAGTAGGGCTGGCTTTTGACTGCAATGATTGGAAAGGTGAACAGGCACCTTTATATAAGATACCCGATTCTGGATTTTGGACTCGTTTTTTTCCGGAAATCAGTGAAGGAACATTATACAAATTCCGTATTTTAACGGAAGACGGAACAGAACTGCTAAAAGCTGACCCGTATGCATTTCACGCCGAAGTTAGGCCTCGGACTGCTTCCATGACAAGTTCCATCCAGGGTTACAAATGGAACGATGGTGCATGGAGACGGAAACAGAGGGCTGTATATAACAAGCCTTTACATATTTATGAAATGCACATCGGAACATGGAAGCGCAAGGAAGACGGCTCTTTATACAGTTATAGAGAGATCGCGGATCTGCTCGTTCCTTACTTATTAGAAATGAAATACACTCATGTGGAGATGATGCCGCTGAGTGAACACCCTTATGACCTTTCCTGGGGATATCAGAGTACGGGTTTCTTCGCCCCGACAAGCCGTTTTGGAGGTCCTAAGGATTTAATGTATTTAGTGGATACACTACATCAGGCTGGAATAGGTGTACTGCTTGATTGGGTGCCTGCACACTTTGCCAAGGACGCCCATGGTCTGCGTTTGTTTGATGGCACACCGCTGTTCGAATATGCAGATCCATTACTGGCAGAGAAACCAGGGTGGGGCACACTAAGTTTTGATTATTCGAAACCGGAAGTTCGTTCATTCCTAATCTCCAATGCTCTGTATTGGATGGAAATGTATCATTTTGATGGTCTGCGTGTAGACGCGGTTACCAGCATGTTAAGGCTTGATTTTGAAAAGCATTCTGGCCAATTTCGTCCCAATGCAGACGGGGGCTTGGAAAATAAAGAAGCTGTTGCCTTCTTGCAGCAACTCAATGAAACGATTTTCAAGTATTATCCTTATGCGCTGATGATGGCTGAAGAGTCCAGTGCATGGCCGATGGTCACATCTCCTGTGGACATAGGCGGACTGGGATTCAATTATAAATGGAACATGGGTTGGATGAACGATACGCTGGATTATATGAAAACCGATTTCCACGATCGTCCGTCGAAGCATCATTTGCTGACATTTCCTGTGGTTTACTCCTTTTCTGAAAATTATGTGCTGCCTCTGTCGCATGACGAAGTTGTACATGGCAAAAAGTCCTTGCTGGACAAGATGCCTGGATCGTACGAACAAAAGTTTGATGGCATGCGAGCTTTCTTGGGTTACTTCATGACTTTCCCAGGCAAGAAGCTGCTCTTTATGGGCGGAGAATTTGGCCAGTTTATTGAATGGAAAGATGAGGATGAACTGGATTGGTTCTTGCTGGATTATGACAGTCACCGCAAACTCCACAAGTTTGAACGTGACCTGTCTGAGCTGTACCTGAGCGAAAAAGCTTTGTGGGAGCTTGATCATTCCCTGGACGGATATGAATGGATCACTCCGGATGATCATGGCCAAAGTGTCATTTCATATGTACGCAAAGGAAAAAAACCTGCGGATACACTCCTTGTGCTTGTTAACTTCCAGCCGGTCAAGCGGGAGCGTTACCGGATTGGTGTCATGCGTCCCGGTATGTATGCCGAAGTTCTGAACAGTGATCATCCCGATTACGGGGGATCAGGTATATTGAATGATATGCACATAGCTACCGAAAAGATTCCTTTTCATGGTCATCCCCACAGTCTGGAGATTGTTTTGCCTCCGCTAAGCGTGGTTATTCTAAAAAAGAATACACGTCGGAAAACGGATGAGACAGCAATTGAAGTCGCTTCTGTCAGACCAAAAGCACTCAAAAATACAAATAAGACCACTGCCAAATCAAAAAGGGGGAAAAAGGTGTGAAACTTTTATTCGCTGCTGCCGAGGGTCATCCATTTATCAAAACGGGTGGACTCGCCGACGTTATTGGAGCTTTGCCTCAAGCCTTGAAAAAGGCTGGGGCAGATGTTCGTGTTATTTTACCCAAATATAAAGGGATTCCTGACGAATATAAAGAGGCCATGAAGCCGGTTATCGTGACTGATGTTCCACTCGGCTGGCGCAGGCAATACTGCGGCATTGAGATGCTCGTCCATGACGGAATTCCGATTTATTTTGTCGATAACGAATATTACTTTGGCCGTGACGGTGTCTACGGGTATATGGATGACGGGGAGAGATTTGCTTTCTTCAATCGCGCGGTACTCGAGGTATTGCCGCTGCTGGACTTCAAGCCGGATGTGCTTCATAGTCATGACTGGCATGCGGGAATGATTCCGCTGCTGCTGCAGGCACATTACGCACATGAGCCATTCTATAGTGAGATACGTACCGTATTCACCATACATAATCTGTTGTATCAAGGTGTATTCCCGCATTCGTTATTCAGCGATCTGCTTGAACTGGACGACCGATATTTCACCATGGATGGCGCAGAATATTATGGTAATGTCAATTTTCTAAAATCAGGTATTGTCTATTCGGACCATGTAACAACAGTAAGCCCCACCTACGCACAGGAAGTGAAAACTTCCTATTATGGCTATGGCCTGGACGGTTTGCTTAGCTCGCTTGGCGAACGTTTTACCGGAATTGTGAATGGTATTGATACCAAGAGTTACAACCCGGCGACTGACAACAAAATCCCGGTCAAGTACAGAACAAGTTTATCCAAGAAAACGGAGAACAAGATTGAGCTGCAGAAGGAGCTTGGGCTGCCTGTCCGTCCAGATGTACCATTAATGGTAATGGTTACCCGTCTTGTTGACTCTAAAGGACTTGATCTCGTTTGCCGCATATTGGATGAACTGTTGTACTACGACGATATCCAGTTTGCCGTATTGGGAACAGGGGATCCTGCCTACGAGCATTGGTTCCGGGAGGCGTCCTATCGTTATCCACTGAAAATGTCAGCCCAAATTAAGTTCAACGATGGTTTATCCCGTCGTTTCTATGCAGGAAGTGATATATTTCTCATGCCGTCCAAGTTTGAACCGTGTGGCATAAGTCAGCTGTTAGCACTCCGGTATGGCAGTGTGCCACTTGTCCGTGAAACGGGTGGTCTTAACGATACCGTGCAGGCATACAATGAGTTCAACGGTGAAGGGAACGGCTTCTCGTTTACCAGCTTTAACGCACATGACATGATGAATACCATCCGTCGTGCAGTGAAGTTGTATCGCGAGCCCGACCACTGGAAGAAGATTGTGAAAAATGGCATGAACGGGGATTACAGCTGGGATGTTTCGGCTGATGAATACATGGACATTTATCGTAGCATTACTGTTGAGAATACAAAATAATGATTAAACCACGGAGCCGCAGTATACGTACTGTGGCTTTTTTTGGAGAATAAATCTGGAGCCATGTTGGAATGCCCTGTTGAGGTCGAATGAAGTGAATGAGGTTGAAAATTGGATGAAAGAGAGTTGGTAAAATGGCCAATCATATTAATTTCACCTCCACTTATAATCCGAATCTGGAGGCATGGGGTGGGAATGAAACATTTGATCCTCTCAAGATGAACGCGATGTTTAGTCAGATTTTGGGTAATATTGCAGCGGTTGAATCTTCTATCCCTGGAAATATCATTGACGTTAGAAACTTCGCTCCGGGGGATGGAACTGACCAGTCCATACAGATCAAAGCGTTTTTTGACTCAGCGCAAGAAGGTGATATTTTACTATTTACGCCGGGACACTACAAAGTCGTAAAATCGGGATGGTTTTATACGTTTAATGGAAAAGCGGTAACCATCAGAGCTCATCCGGGAGCCATATTGGAAGTATCGGATCAGGGTTTACGCTTTGAGAACAGCAACCATATTGAAGTAAGTGGTCTAACGTTAAGGCGTACAACTCAGGCTGGATGGGCCAAAGGACGAACAGGCATTTACGTAGAGAATTCCAGCAACGTCATATTGCAGAATAATGATATTAGCAAATTTACGGACGGCATTGGCGTGAATGGTTCAACCAGTCAGGAGAATCCTTCAAGAAATGTTATCATTAGAAACAACAAGCTTCACCACTTGGGTGAAGAGCCCATTGCAGTGAGGACCAATCTGGCCTTTGTCATCATTAGCCAAAATGACTGCTACCGATACTTGGGGGATGGAATCCTCATTAAAGCAACCTGGAACGTATTTGTAACGACAAACTTTCTTCATACACCCGTATTGTCAACCGATGCAGACTATACTACGTTTACAGCAGGCCAGCAAGGATCTAATGTGCCCAAAGTAGGTGGAGGCATTACATGTAACAATGAAGGTGGCGAGACAGGGGCCCGGAGCCTCCATATCCATGATAACAGTGTGATCGGAACAGCTTTTGGCGTAGGACTTATCGGTTTTAGAGGCGCATTTGTCACTTCAAACTTCTTCAGTAATATTCGAAACAGTTCTGTAGTTTCTGTCTCCTTTCTTCCTTCCCAATTCAACCCAAATGATGAGAGCAACCATATTTTTGTGATTCAGGGCAATTATATTGATAGCATTTTAAGGTCGAATCCTACAGCAGCCATCGAAGCAAGAACCAATAACGGGATTGAAGGCATGGATATTGGCGTTATCTCCGATAATATCGTGATTCCTAATGGCAATCATTGGGGGATCATTGCAGACGGAAATATCATCATCAAAGGCAATTATATTGCCAAAGCAGGCATTGCTATGGACTTGAGTAATGGGGTAGTCGCCACCAGCAATATCATTCAGCCTGGTTTTGTCACGACCAATCCTGACCGGATGGTCAGCATTAATGATCATGTGACATTTACAAGCAATTCAATTTCGGGTAAAGGCACATCACTTAAAATTCGTGGATCAAACAGCGTTATAACGGGCAATCGCATGAACTATGATGGAAATTGGTGGGCAGTTCATTTTGATAATGCCAATCGGGTTGTGGAAAATAACATTATCAAAGATAATGTGTTGCTGGTATCGTCTAGTGCCACTGGTCGATATTTATTCGGGTCCAGCGCTTTTTCGAATGGAAAAAACGTCGTGATTGATGTGGTTAAGGACAACAATGGTTCTGTCTACCAACTGGTGAACGACCTTGTACTGACGGGACCCAATTCCACCCGCTGGAGAGTCACTGTCGATGCCAATGGTAATATTAAGGGGACCAAGGTTTAGCATTTATCATAAAAAAACCTCCTAAACACCAGATCGAGAAAAGGGTTCATGGATCTGATGAATTAGGAGATTCCTTTATGAAGGATCCAGCTGTCTGTATAGAATTCGATAACCGTAAGGATCGAGCTTAATGTTCATGATGCCATCTGTGGGAATAACGGGGTCTTCGGTTAGAGCATCTCTCCAGTCCTCGGTCTCCATAGGGTGAGCGAGGGTGCGTACATCGGGCGTATTATTCATCCAAACGGTAAAGTGAAGCTGATCATCCATTCGCTCGTATACGATACAGGGATCGTTGTGATCCGCTTTAAGGAAGCGGAAGCGCCCTTTGCGAAGTGCCTCATTGCTCTTGCGGAGATCAATCATCAGCCGGTAGAAGTCATAGAGCTCCCGATCTTGCTTGGCAGGGTTCCATTCCATACATTTGCGGCAATCGGGATCTCCTTCACCGCTGATGCCCACTTCATCTCCATAGAAGATACACGGCGTACCGATGTAGGTAAACAGGAATACAACGGACAGTTTTAATCTGCGTTTGTCTTCACCGCATCGGGAGAGCAGACGAGGCGTATCATGACTGCATAACATATTGAAAATCACTTCGTTGGTTTGCTGGGGATACCGCATAATGAGGGACCCCATCTCATTTGCAAAGTTGTAGCCATCCATGGAACCGCAGAAAAATTCCAGAACTTTGTCGGCAAAAGGGTAGTTCATGACGGAATCGAATTGGTCACCCATCAGCCATGTCAGGGAATCACTCCAAACCTCGCCCACAATATAGGCTTCCGGGTTTGCCGTTTTAACTACCTTACGGAAATCTCGCCAGAAGTGGTTATCCACTTCGTTCGCTACATCCAATCTCCAGCCGTCGAGCTTGATTTCCTTAATCCAGTATTCGGCGACATCCAGCAGATACGCTTTTACTTCGGGATTAGCCGTGTTAAATTTCGGCATATTTCCATAAAAACCGAAGGTATCATAGGTGGGTATGCCATTCTTAATACAGACAGGAAACTCATTGATATGGAACCAGTCTATATACTTTGATTGTTTTCCATTTTGCAGCACATCCTGAAAAGGCGGGAAATCTTCACTGCAATGATTAAAAACGGCGTCAAGCATGACGCGGATACCACGCCGGTGGCATTCCTCTGTGACTTTTTTGAGCAAATCATTATCTCCAAAATGCGGATCTACTTTTTTATAATCAATGGTGTCATATTTATGGTAGGAGTTGGCTTGAAAGAGGGGGGTGAAATATATAGCATTTACGCCAAGTTTGGTTAGATCATCCAGATGATCGAGGACGCCTTGCAGGTCTCCGCCAAAGTAGTTATCCAGCTCGGGCGTACCTCCCCAAGCGTGAGTTCCTTCGGGATTGAGGTCTGGATTGCCATTGGCGAACCGTTCGGTCATAATCTGGTAAAACACAGCTTCTTTGGCCCATTCGGGAACCTTAAACACATCAATTTCATGAATGTACGAGAATTCGTAATATCCTCCAGTAGGGTAAGGGGGATCTCGGTGAATCCCATTGTCGGCCAGAAATACATTTTCATGACCCGCAGTGACTCGAAAAATATAGGTAAGTCGCTTGAATTTGGGTTTAACCGCAGCCTCCCAGTAGTCGAACATGCTATCCGAAGCAGCTTTTTCCAGTTGGATTTCCCTGTAGGTTCCGTCCCAATCATATTTATCACCGGTCAGTGCAGTCACATAGTCTACATCATCTCTCTTCGTACGTACACGCAGATGAATCGTAGACGTGTTGTAGGCGTAAGCCCACTTGTCACGTGGAACGTGATACATCGCTTCGAGCAGCATGACGGCACCTCCTGTATCAAGATGAGTATAGCATTACATAACCAAGCTAGACAGCAAATGAACCATAAAGGGTTTACATAATTAGTAAAATTTTCATCATTTTCATGATTTTCATTTCACAAGCATCTCCAGGTTAGGGTTGAATATACGTATGCAAAATAAAGAAAAGAGGTGTTTTCTGCAGACCTGGTGATATCCATCCAATCTGTAGAGAACACCTCTTTGGTTGTCTCTGTTAACTTAGAACTTATATTATCGTAAGGCTTGTTCAAACTCTGTTCGAATCGTTTGCAGCAGCTCAGGCTTCGTTAGCACATCATAAGCTGTTGTGGCAAGTGCTTTTGCACCCAAGATCATGCCATCCAGTGCCCTTTCCTGTAAAGCCAGATCGCGGAATTCGATGGAGTGCAGGGTATGCACCTCATCAACGACCCGAATGTAGGGATGAATTGCAGGACAGCGTAAGGATACGTTACCGATATCCATGGAGCCATGATCATCTCCGCTAACAATCTCGTCTTGAGGAATACCGAGTTCCATGAGGTTTTCACTGAACGTTGCAGATAAAGATTCATTGGTTACCATCTCATCATATGACGTTTCATAATTCGAAGTCACAAGACGACAGCCTGTTTGGAGCGCAGAACCTTCGGCAATTTGTATGACACGCTGCGTTAGTATGTTAAGCTCTTTTCTGGTTGCGGCGCGTACGTAAAATTGGGCTGAAGCGTAGTCGGGAATGATGTTGGCAGCCTGACCACCGCTATTAATAACACCATGGATCCGCACTGTACTTCTCACTTGCTGGCGGAATGCATTAATGCCGTTAAAGGTTTGAATGACGGCATCGAGAGCATTAATCCCTTCATGCGGACTGGCCGCGGCGTGAGAGGATTTCCCGTGGAATTCGAATTGCACGGCATCAATGGCCAGAGAGCTGCCCGATTTCTCATAAGCATAGTAAGGATGGGCCATCAGTGCGACATCACAATCATCAAACAGACCTGCTTCAGCCATTGGAACTTTGGCGCCACGAGTTTCCTCAGCAGGTGTGCCGAAGACTTTTAACGTTCCTCCAACTTCATCCAAAATGGACTTTAGACCGACAGCAGCACCCAGACTCATCATACATATCAGATGATGGCCGCAAGCGTGACCAATCTCGGGAAGTGCATCGTATTCGCATAACAGCGCTATGGTTGGTCCTTTTTTGGCAGCAGCGTAGGTGCCGATAAAAGCCGTATCCAATCCAAGTACGGGAGCTTCTACTTCAAAACCGTGAAATATCAGTTCTTCCTTTAAACGGGCAGAAGCAAGGTATTCCTCGTTCCCGAGTTCGGGATTGGCACCAATGTATGATGAAATCTCCTTAAAACGGGAAGCATATTGATCAATAACCGACAAAATTTGTGATTTGGTATGTGTCATCGTGAACTCCTTCGTGCAAAATGAAAATAATTTAGTCATTATATCATGTTTGCTTGGTTTTTTCAGAAACAAGTCAGGATTTGTAAGTTGAAAACTCATTGCATAATCATGCATTGTACTTTATAATGACTCAGGCATCAACATGAGGAAGCACATAATGTATGTAAGGGGAGAACAGGGTTGAAATTGATTAGTCGTTACACCATGATGCTGTTGACCTTTGTCGTTTTATTGACGGCTGCCGTTCCTTCGGCGCTGGCAAGTGGAACTACAGGCACTTCAGACAGTAAAAAATTGGTTCTCGGCACGAGTGCCGACTTTGCACCATATGAATTCCATAAAGTGATTAATGGCAAGGATGAGATTGTCGGATTCGATATTGCCATTGCCAAAGAGATTGCTGCCGATTTGGGCGTAGAACTTGTAATAGAAGATATGGGTTTCGACGGCCTGCTGCCTGCATTGCAGAGTGGACGCGTGGATATTGTTATTTCAGGCATGACACCGACAGAGGACCGCAAGAAAAGTATCGACTTCTCCGATACCTACTATAAATCGAAACAAGTCATCATGGTTCGCAATGAGGATAAAGACAAATACCCAACCATGGCTGAACTGGAAAATGAAAAGATCGGAGCACAAAAAGGTTCGATCCAGGAAACAATCGGACAGAAGATTCCTGGAGCCAAGCTGACGTCTCTTGATAAAATCTCGGACATTGTGCTTCAACTGCAAACTAAACGGATTAACGCTGCAATCGTTGAAGATACAGTTGCCGCAGGATACCTGGATGATATGATCGGACTTGCGCCTGCAGTTCCGGACGAAGAGCAGGTAGCAGCAGCGATCGGTATTCGCAAAGGCAATACGGAATTGCTGAATGCCGTTAATGGTACGCTTGAACGACTGAAGAGCGAAAATAAAATTGATCAGATGGTAACGGAAGCCAGTCAATTAATGGCAGACCGTGAGGTCAAATCGCCAAATATTTTTGAAGTATTCTGGCAATACAAAAGCTTTTATGCTACGGGGGTTGGTTATACCCTCCTATTGTCCGCACTTGGCGTAATCTTCGGGGTAATTATCGGTTTGATCATTTGCATGTTCCGGATGCATGATATGGCCATTTTACGTTGGATTGGTACGGCATATGTTGAAGTGATTCGCGGGACGCCGATGCTGGTTCAACTGATGATTATCTATTATGGCCTTTCCCTGACCTTCGGTATTAATTTCTCGGCTCTTCAAGCCGGTATTATCACACTCTCCATCAACAGTGGTGCTTACCTGGCAGAGATCTTCCGTGCAGGGATTCAAGGAGTTGACCGGGGTCAACTGGAAGCTGCCCGTTCGCTTGGGATGGATAGAGCCGCGGCCATGAGATTTATTATTTTGCCACAAGCTTTCAAAGCTGTACTGCCTGCCATCGGTAATGAATTCGTAACCATTATCAAGGAATCGTCCATTATCTCGGTCATTGGTATGGTTGATATCATGTATCAGGCAAGTGTAGTCAAAAACATTACGTACCAAGGAATGAATCCGTTCCTTATTGCAGCAGCCATATACTTTGTATTGACATTTATTTTGTCCAAGCTGCTGGGTCGACTGGAAAGGAAGTTGAGTGCAAGTGATAGACGTTAGACAACTATACAAATCCTACGATAAAAACGAAGTACTTAAAGGCATAGATGTCACGATTGGCAAGGGCGAGGTCGTTGTTGTGATTGGTCCTTCAGGATCAGGCAAAAGTACTTTCCTTCGCTGTCTTAACTTGTTGGAGCAGCCTACTTCAGGTGAAATTAATTTCGAAGGCGTATCGATCACAGATCCCAAACACAACATTAATGCAACCCGGGAAAAAATGGGGATGGTGTTCCAGCACTTTAATCTGTTTCCGCATAAAACCGTGGAGCAAAACATTACCATTGCCCCGATTAAAGTCAAAAAGCAATCTGCACAGGAAGCCAAGCAGATCGCCACAGACTTGCTCAAAACCGTTGGGTTATTGGATAAAAAAGATGCTTATCCGAGTCAGCTGTCTGGTGGACAGAAGCAGCGGATTGCCATTGCCAGAGCGCTTGCGATGCAGCCGCATGTGATGCTGTTTGACGAGCCAACGTCTGCACTTGACCCGGAAATGGTTGGTGAAGTACTCGACGTTATGAAACGCCTGGCTGAAGGCGGCATGACGATGGTTATTGTTACCCACGAAATGGGCTTTGCCCGTGAAGTGGGTGATCGCATCATCTTTATGGATGGCGGTGTAATTGTGGAAGAGGGCACACCGGATGAAGTATTTGGTCAACCTAAGAATCCACGTACACGTGACTTCCTCGGTAAAGTCTTGTCATAACCTTTGAGCATGATCCAGTCAGTGAACCGGATTAAATAGAACGAACAAAAAAAGAAATCAAACAACCTTGCTCACGTCACGTTAGCAGGGTTGTTTTTTTGATTATGGATAAGTATCCAGTGTCGTAAAAGTAACGTTTCTGTCATCGTTCCAGAGCTGCTTGATCGCTCTTTAACAAGAAAAATCCTTATTTCTAAAGCCGCATAATGTGTTGTTCAATACAGTTGGTAACATTTACTACGGACCTTGGTTACAAAATTGTGATATATTGTTCCTGCCGAAACTTCCTGAGGAGGAAGTGTGGAGGATGTAATGATGCAGACCGTGGGGGGAAGTTTGAAACGCACGCTGCTTGGGGTGAATTAGGGATACATAACGCAAGACGAATGTAACAGAGACCTATAGGGTGGTTTCCTCCATCCGAATCCGACAACTAACTTCGCAGGCACAATGAGGGAGGAAGACCATGATTAAGAAGAGAACTATAGCCAAAACAGCAACAGCCCTATTGACAGCAGCAATGCTCATTCAGGCCGTTCCAGCTCACGCTGATTCTGTTCACGTGGCCAAAGAGGGGGATACCTTCTATACCTTATCGAAACAATATGGAGTTGGACTGAACACACTGGTTAAAGCAAACAGTGATATTTCACCTTACAACATTTATGGTGGTTTGAAAATTACGATTCCTGGAAAAGCAAACACAGCCTCAGCTGCTCCAGCTGCGAAGAGCTCTACAGGTGCAAAGACGATTGCGACCGCTAGCCTTGATGTAAATGCTGACGATAAAGTCGTTGAGGCCTGGGGCAAAACGTTTGATTATAGTAAATCCATTGATGTGAAAGCAACAGCATACTCTGCAGCCGCTTCCGAAAATGGTGGATGGGGTGCTGTTGATTACTTCGGTAATCCACTTGAACTCGGCACGATTGCAGTAGACCCTAGTGTCATCCCACTGGGTACAAAGGTTCTTGTTACGGGTCACTCCCATCCGGCGCTGCCTAAGCAGGCATTTGTGGCTACTGCCCGGGATGTCGGTGGAGCGATCAAAGGGAAACGAATTGACATTTTCATTCCTGGAAGCCAGAAGTCTGTGAGTACCTTTGGTTTTCAGGACGTTGAACTTTATATCTTGAAATAAGTATCAGTGCTACAAAAGGGTGCCTTTATTACACGATGAACGCGTAATAAGGGTACCCTTTGTCTTTATTAAAACGCGCAAGATTGTTAATTCATAACTTATGTGTTTCCTCTACTAAGCCGAGTATTATTTGCTTTTTGGCAATTGCAGCATCTCGTCCAAAGTCACCAGATTGAAGCCCCTGCATCGCAGTTCATCTATAATCTCCGGAAGTGCTCCAATGGTACCGGACAGATTGGAGCCCACGCCTCCGCCCGCATGTTGAAGAATGATGGAGCCTGGTTTGACTGCAGATAAGACATTCTGCTTCACTTGTTCTTTGCTAAGGCCTTTCCAATCCAGCGAATCCACATTCCAATTGACGATGCTGTATTGCTGTCTTGCGGCCCATTGCAGCTGTTTTTCATTAATATCCCCGTATGGAGGACGAATCATTTTTGGTGTATACCCGGTCAGTTTACGAATAATGTCGCCGGTATGTAGAATTTGTTTGCGAAAAGCATTCAAAGACAGCTTACTGAATTCAGGGTGGTTGTAACTGTGGTTCCCAACAATGTGACCTTCCCTAACGATCCGTCTGACGAGGTCGGGATGTTTCTCTGCCCGGTTGCCAACAATAAAGAAAGTCGCTTTAACATTATATTTCTTTAAAATATCCAATACCTGCGGAGTGAAGCGCGGATCAGGTACATCATCAAAAGTCAGTGCTACCTGTCTGGTTGAAGGACCATTGGTCTTGAACGTATCGGCATATTTCTGCCTTAGCTGACCGAGTGTCAGCTGTTCATCCTCAGATAGATCCGGCTTTGCAGCAGGCATGCTCTCTCGAACGGGTTTTGCCAGCAGTTGTCCAGGTGAATAGCTTCCACTCATAAAGATAAGGATCAACATGGAGAATGCGATGAGGCGAATACGCATGATATAGCCTCCTTTGTCAAATTGCGTTCTCTTTGGTATGCCCGTGTTGATGGTCCATTATGCATAAATGTGAGATGTTTCATTGTCCAATTCAGTCATTAAGCTCATAATTCCACCATTACATATACTCCAAAAGGATGGGTGGATTAGGATGGGTACGTATGATTTGAAATCGGTTCGTTTGCAGGTCATTGAAGCTGGAGAAGATAAGATATTTTTGGTCACGGGTGGGAAAGCTCATATAGGGGCTGTGGCGACCTTTTATCCGGAAAGAGAACGCGTGGTGGGGACGGCAGTCCATATACCGGGGCATAAGGAACAGGAATTGTGTGAGCGTCTTGCACGTAAGGCCGCAAATTCTCTTAAGGTGACTGTAACCGTTATTATGGGGATTCATTTTGACGCCATTACACGTGTACAGATTGATGAGATCGTACAGACGGCGGAAAAGCTGCTCGATGATCATTTAACCCTGGCGAATGATACAAAATAGTATATTTTGGGTGAATCTGAATCGTGTTTTATGATTTTTTTTGGTAAAATTGAAACGGGATGAAGGTTACCACGTATGTATGATTATATACAAGATGTAAATCGACTAGGAGGAATACCATAATGTCCATTTTCAAACGTTTGCGTGATTTAACGATGTCTAACATTAATGCCATTATTGACAAGGCAGAAGATCCAATCAAAATGACGGATCAATATATCCGTGATATGCAGGAAGATCTGGAAGATGCAGAGAAGGCTGTTGCTCAACAAATCGCGATTGAGAAAAAGTTCAAGCAGCTGTTCGAGGAACAGGAAGCATTGGTGAAGAAACGTGAGGAGCAAGCTCATACCGCAGCACGTGCACAGAACATGGAGCTGGCGCGCCGGGCTCTGGAAGAGAAAAAAGCTGCTGAAGTAAAAATGGCAGAATACAAAACAAGCTATGATCAGAACAAGGCTTCGGCAGACAATCTGCGCGGCAAGCTGGATGAAATGCGCAAGCAATTGACACAAATGAAAAACAAGCGTGAAACGTTGGTAGCGCGTTATAATGCAGCAAAAGCACAAACCGAAATCAACAAAGCGTTGAACGGATTCAGCTCCGATACAGCGAGTGCTGGCATGAAACGTATGGAAGAGAAAATGATGCAAATGGAAGCACAGGCTGAAGCAAGCAACGAGATGTCTTCCAAAGGAAAATCACTTGATGAAGAGTTCGAGAAACTCGGCAAGGATCAGGCCGTTGAAGATGAACTGGCGGCACTCATGAAGCAGTACGAAAATAAGAACTAAACCTTGCATCTTAAGCAGGGTTCCTAGCGGAGGAGAGACAGCGTTTCTCCTTCGCTTTTAAATGCGGTTCATGTTGATAAGTGGGGGCTGTGTAAATGGATTTGAACATTTTGGCGATGCTGGTCTGGACATTATCTGGTTCGGTTTTGCTTTTTGTTTTGATGTATGTGGATTCATTGTTTACGAAGTATAAGGATTTTGCGGAAGTTAAGGCAGGGAACATGGCAGTTACAACACGGATGGTCATGAAGCTGTTTGCTCAAGGGTATGTGCTTGCCACTTCGATTTCGACAGCGGGTCATCTGGGTGAAGCGTTGCTTGTATCCGTTGTTTCGTTTGTCATCCTGCTTATTCTGGAAAGCGTTGTGCATTTTATGATTCGCACGTGGGCCAATCTCGATTTGGACACAGGAATTCAGCAAGGGAAGACAGGATATGGCTTGTTCTCAGGTGCCTTGCACATCGTGGGCGCATTAATTATTGCAGCTTGTTTATAAGATAACGAACGGGAGTAATGGGTATGAGTGTATGGAAACGGATTAAAGGAATACTAGCCAAACCCGAACCACCACGAGCAGAGAAAACCATGCTGGACCTTGAGCCTGGAGATATCTGTGAGGTCTCGCTCGTTACGTATGAAGTCGTGGGGCGGGTGCAGCATCGTGCCCGAAGAGCGGTGGTGCTAACACTGCAAGACGGTACAACGTTTAGACATCTGCATGTAGAAGAAAGAGAATTGACACGTTATTCCCTCTATACGCCAATTGATGGGCGTCTTGACGCACCAGACGAAGTACCAACCTTACTTGATCTGGACGGACGCGCGTATCATCTGGAGGAAGAATATGGAGGAATGGTTACCACTGCCGGCAGGACACCTTATGGTCAGGCTGGAGAGCAATTGGTTTGGCAGTACCAGTCCGATGATAACATGCTTCTGCGTGTGGAATGGCAAGACAGAAGATTTACTCTGTATGAAGGTGAGTCCATTCTTCCTGCGGATATCAAAGTGATTCGTTCGAGCTAGGAGAGGTTCCAATGAAAAAGCGCATGGCACTTGGATTAAAATTAATGCTGGTCCTCAGCCTTGTCATGTCCCTGTTGTCCGCGTGCGGGATGCCTTCCGTTCAGGACACTTATCCGCTTGAGTCTGTAAGTGGCAGTGGCAATACGACATCCTATGTGTATCGGGCTGCCGATCGTTCTGTTCCGGAAGTCGCTCAGGAGTTATCCGAACAGCGCAAACCTGATCAGATCTCGGCGGAAAACGAAGAGCGGATGTTCCTGGTGTATCAGGACCAGTATTATCATTTGCAGCAGGACCCGAACAAGAAGGAAGATACCTTAATTGAGGTGGATTCCAAGGAATACGTACGCCAGAATTATGATTCTTCCTTTTTACAGGGGTATTTGACCGCAACGCTCATTGGCAATTTGTTTGATTCCTTTGGCGGTAGCGGATACGGAAAGTACAGAGGGTACACCGATCGTGATACGTACAAACCGAATCAAGGTACTTATCGTGCACCAACAAACAATGACAAAAAGGCAGCTCCGCCCATCACGGTTGACCGAAAAGGATCCATTACCCGGCGGGGAGGAGACACCGATACGAGTGTAGGTTCAGGCGGTGGATTGTTTAGCCGTAAAAAGGAACCGAGCACCGGTACCGTCGAACGTAACAAGAGTGGTGGATTGTTTAATTCACCAAAGAGCTCTTATAAGAAGCCCAAAACAAGGGTAGGCGGCGGGCGAATCATGAGGCGAAGGTAAAGATGAGATTTGCCAGCCTGGAGAGTATATAGAGAACAGCCACAAGGTAAGGCAGAATGAACCCTGCCATGCGAAAGCTCACCTTGTGGCTGTTCTTTTTGTTTTATAGTAGGAAGTATAGATTTCATTAAGATCTGCGAACATGATTGGATTTACGTGTCCGGGGAATGGTGGAAGGTGGTTGTTTGCGAATCCAGCGAACAAAAGGGGCCATTCGTTCATTCTCTCGTAGGGCCTGAAGTTCTGTTAATTGGAGCCTGATGATATCCTGGTTGGTAAATAGCGAATGGATTTGTTTATGACACGGGATACATAGATCAGCAGTAGGCATGAAAGTACCGCCCATTTCCTTGGGTGTGAGATGATGAACTGTTGTTTCCACAGGCTCTCTACCGCATAATTCGCATCGGTTGCTCATATCTGCTCCTCCGTTCTTCCCCCTATTATGGGCATAAGCTCACAGTTTCATGTTACCCGCGAGCGAGTACTTGTCACACCCCTGCTTTCACGCTACACTTTCTTAAACAAGTTCTGTCCCAAGGAGGTCCGTTCCATTTTGAAAATCAATACACATTCAGATGATATGACAAGTCCCAAATTCAACCGCACAGCCGTTCAGGTCGAAGCTGCTCAGGCCAAAATATCTCCTCATGTTACTAAAGCTTCAATAGAAAAAGTAACGCTGGAATCAGCGCATGGACGAACGCTTGCTGAAACGATCCATGCCCCGCATCCTTATCCTTTTTTCCGTAGATCAGGTATGGATGGTTATGCGATTGTCAGCAGTGACACAACCCATGCGTCCAGCGATCAACAGATCTGGCTGCGAGTCGTTGATGAAATTCCATGTGGATACACGTCAAACATATCCATTACTTCAGGTACGACCGCGCGAATCATGACAGGTGCACAAGTTCCTGAAGGGGCAGATGCGGTTGTTATGCTGGAGATGACCGAAAGCAGGGAACAGGATGGAGAACAATGGATTGCATTGAAGCGTCATATCCAGCCCAATGCCAATATAACGCCAATTGGATTGGAAGTTCAGGAAGGTGAGCTGCTGCTTGAAGCCGGCACGATCATCCAGGCAGGAGAACAATCCGTATTGGCTACTTTTGGTGTGGCCAATGTACCGGTGTTTAGACGTCCGAAAGTCGCCATTTTTGCAACGGGAACGGAATTGCTGGAGGTGGACGAGCCTTTGCAGCCGGGACGCATTCGTAACAGCAATAGTCATATGCTCCGATCCTTGGTCGTGGAGGCAGGGGGAGAACCTGTGATGTATGGATCCATAGCCGATGATGTGGATACGGCTCGTGCTAAGCTGGCAGAAGCAGTCGAGCATAACGATATCGTTGTAACCACAGGGGGCGTATCGGTTGGAGATTATGACATTATGGGAGATCTGGTACGGGAAGGCAACATGGAGATGCTGTTTAATAAAGTAACGATGCGACCAGGAAGTGTTACGACAGCAGCGGTTGTTAGCGGTAAGTTACTATTTGCCCTATCCGGTAACCCCGGAGCTTGTTTTGTAGGATTCGGACTGTTCGTACGGCCTACCATTCGTATGATGCAAAACGATGCACGGCCTTATTTGGAAGAGTGGACAGCGACATTGGATCAAGAATATACAAAAGTGAACAATTTTACGCGATTCGTACGGGGGCGCACAGAGATCCGGAATGGGAGGGTATATGCGAAGCCTGCTGCGTCACGAGTGGATGAGTCCAGCGTCATGATTACGATCAAGGACAGTGATTGTCTGATCATCATTCCGCCTGACAAGAAAGGGATTGCTGCAGGAGAACAAGTGCGCATACTCAAGCTGCCAAGTGGACAGGTGAGGTAAGCTCATGGTCAACAAGAGAACACTTCCACACATTGTGCAGATCGTGGGATACAAAAATACGGGGAAAAGCACCTTAACTGCAGAGCTCACGAGCTATCTTTCTTCGGAAGGGTTACGCGTTGCCGTCATAAAGCATGATGGACACGATCATTTCCAGATGGATCATGAAGGAACAGATTCATATCGTTTCAATCAGGCGGGAGCCTCCGCCGTGGTTGTAATGTCGGAGAAGCGAACGGCTGTCATCGAGCAGCAGCCAACCAGTCTGGAGACGATGCTGAGTCGTCTATCGGAATATGACTGGATTCTGATTGAAGGATACAAAGCGGCACCCTACCCCAAACTGGTGATGATTCGTGAAGAACAGCATGTGGCTATACTTCAGAAGCTAAAGGGAGTGATGGCAGTTGTTTCCTGGTTTCCGAAAGAATCCTTGCATTCAGCATGCAGTGAACCTGATCTGATAAGCGAGGTAGTTTGGCACTCTGTGCAGAAACCAGAACTTATTGCACGATGGTTGCTGGAACATGTGAATATAGAGCAGTCATGAGCCGAGAAGAATTTCGTGTGATCAAAAAGTAATGAGTTTCATCTCAGTAAACTCTCCGTATTCATATTCGTTATCATAGAAAAGCTGAATAAGCGAAAAAACAGCGGATATTCTTACTGATTATCAGTAAAAAGTATCCGCTGTTTGATTGGCATGGGAGTCTCCTATGAACCCGTACCTTCTGAACGACGCTCAATGGCTTCAGACATCGTTTTGTCAGTAAGATGTGCATAGATTTCGGTCGTTTCTGTCGAGGCGTGTCCAAGCTGTTCCTTTGTTTTATAGATATCATTTTGCAAGTAATAGTCTGTTGCAAAGGAATGCCGCAGCTTATGCACCGTCAGATACGGTTTGCCAAAACATTTGGCATATTTCATAATCATGGCCTGAATGGCTCGTTTGGTCATTCGACTGCCTTCAGACTCACCGTTACGAAGCGCAATGAATAATCCTTTTTCCCGTTTGGGCGTGCGATACCTTGATTGCCGGAGCTGCATGTAGTTGGCTAGTTCATCCTTGGCCTGCTCCCTGAAATATACGGGTGTTTTGAACGTTTCATCGTTGTTACCTTTGCGGTAAACATATAACAGTTTATTATTCAAATCCAGATCATCGACATTCAGGTTAACCACTTCGGATACCCGTAGTCCGGAATTGAGAATAAGACTGGCGATGCATGCATCCCGTTCTTTGTTGAGTTCATGGGAGTACAGAGCTTGTTTGTTTTTTTGCATGTCGACTGCATATCCTTCGAGGATATATCCGATGAACTCAAGCAGCTCCTCATCCTCTAATAGTTTCCCTTTGAGCTTCGCCGCGGTGTCCTTTGGCTTGTGTGTGCGTTTGATCTCAATCTTGGCCATAATATTTCGTTTCAGCAGCGGATAGAAATCTTCATCTTCGGCAATTTGGCTCAAATAATGAAAGAGGGAGCGCAGAGAGGACAGTTTGCGGGATACCGTAATTCTCGAATTGGCTCCTTCGCGTTTAGTAGCGAGGAACAAGCGGAACGAGGTTACCGAATCCATCCGTAATACTTCCAGTTCAGTTAACGTCACTTCCCGGTTAGACTCAGCCTGGGACAATCCTTCAGCACGCAGCCAACTGAAAAAAGTATCATAGTCCCTTAAGTATTCCAGCAGGGTAGAGGGTGATAAATCGGGCAGCTTATAATCTATGAATTGCTGAACGAACCAAGGCATGGAAGGCAGTTTGTCATCCAGCTTGCGTCGATCAATCTCTTTTTGCACATTGGTCAAGTTCGGCACCTCCTGGTTAAATCTTCTTCAAATCGTCTATGTCCTAGTGTACCATAATTTGCTTGGTCACAGCCGTTCACGGAATAGTGCAGAGGAAGGCTGTATTCTTGCCCTTCGCCTTACAAACCTTTAAAGTAACTAGTATAAGTATTAAGCAGAGGAGGTGAACCGGATGAATATGCAAATCGAGCTGGTTCCCCGGGAACGGAGTCAGGTAATTCGGCATTTAATGCAGTTTTATCTATATGATTTTACAAAATATCTGAATATCGATGTGGACAGCAATGGCATTTTTCCGGAGTATCCCGGTTTGGAAGCATTTTGGGAGGAGGAAGGCGGTAAATTTGCTTTTCTCATCACGTGTGATGAAGCCCCGGCCGGTTTTGCACTGGTGGAACGCTTCGAGCCTGGGAGTAAGGATAACGATTATTATTTGACCGAGTTCTTTGTCATGCAAAAATATCGGCGGAGCGGAATAGGGACTCAAGCGGCACACGAGCTGTTTCATCGTTTTCCGGGAAGATGGAAAGTAACGCAGGTGCGCAACAATGTGGTCGCTCAGGCATTCTGGAGGAAAGTAATCGGAGCCTATACAGGAGGGAGATTTCGTGAGAAATTTCATCCGGAACTTGGTAATCCGAGCCAGTTTTTTGTAACGTAAAATTGTGTGAGGA
The DNA here is from genome assembly GCF_002276415.1 of Paenibacillus sp. 7523-1. Classification (NCBI taxonomy): domain Bacteria; kingdom Bacillati; phylum Bacillota; class Bacilli; order Caryophanales; family Paenibacillaceae; genus Paenibacillus; species Paenibacillus sp. 7523-1. The sequence goes on from NZ_NPBR01000002.1 coordinate 148,317, forward strand.
CCTAATCGACTGTCACTATACATATTGGATTGAGTTAGGAGCGTGTGACACGATTAGATCCGATAATTCATGGACAAGAACAGAGGGCACTTTTCTTATATGGATTTTAAATGTTTATTGGATAAATAGATCTAAAGTGGGTGTGATGTTCGTCTGACGGGTAATAACCCATAGAGTTGTCAATCTTTCATACGTTGTACCTATATTAACGAAGTCGGAGGAATCAATCATGGAACTGCGCGAATATGGAAACACAGGCATGAAAGTAAGCACGCTCGGATTTGGCGGATCTGAAATCGGAAGCAACGTATCCAAACAAGACGTGGAAACACTCCTGAATACCGCTTTAGATGCCGGATTGAATGTTATTGATACCGCCGAATGTTATGGGGACAGTGAGGAACTGATTGGGGATGTACTTTCGCATCGGCGTGATGACTATTATTTGTTTACCAAATGTGGACATGCTGCAGGGGTAGATGGACCTGACTGGGACGCCAAGGTGCTGGAGCAAACGATTGACCGCAGCCTGAGAAGACTCAAAACGGAGTATGTGGATGTCATTCATTTGCATAGCTGTTCTGAAGAAGTTCTCCGGCAAGGGGCGGTAATTGAAGTGCTGCAGCGAGCCAAGGAAGCCGGAAAGACCAGGTTTATCGGGTACAGCGGGGACACAACGGACGCGCTCTATGCCATTGGCACCGGGGTGTTCGACAGTTTGGAAACTTCGCTGAACATTGCAGACCAGGAAGCGATTGATCTGACATTGCCGGAGGCGAGAAAAAGAAACATGGGTGTCATTGCCAAACGACCGATTGCCAATGCAGCATGGACGTTTGACACGCTCCCCGAAGATGCCTATCCATTCGTATATTGGAGACGTTTGCAGGAGCTGGGTTACGGTTTTCTTGCAGGTAATGATGTGCAAAGCGCGGTCGAAACGGCCCTTCGTTTCACGTTAAGTACGGAGGGAGTCGATACGGCTATTGTTGGAACAACGAAGCCGAACCGGTGGCAGCAAAATGCTGATCTGATCGCAAATGGCGCTCTTCCGCAGGAATTGTACGATGAAATCAGGACAAGATGGAAGGAAGTTGCCGGAGCGGATTGGACCGGACGTACGTAATTGAAGAATGGAGCGAACGGTTCGACAGAGAGCTGTCGATTTTTGAAAGCCGCCCGAGGGCGGCTTTTTTTAATGGAATCCAAGCATCATAGCTAAAGGAGACATGCATAAACCCGCGGAACAATTATAAAAACAGAATTAGTATGACATTTATAATATAATTTCAACATATGAAAAATTCACAATAATGAACACTCATCATGTATCTGCACCGGATATAGATATATTGTATGGCTGTGACGAGGAAAAGAGAGGGGATCAAGCCTAAACGTAAAAAGTCAAGACCGTTTTCCAAATAAAATGTACCTCTAAAAAGTCCACGGGCCGTATAATAGAATTCATACATATGTTTATAAGAACATGTAAAATCAGGAGTGGTCAACAAGGGGGAACAGCATGGCTTCACAGTTAAAACAAATTCATCCACTGGCGTGGACGATTATCGTTGGTACCATCTTTGGACGTATGGCGACTTCCATGAGCATTCCGTTTCTGTCCATCTATTTGACACAGCAGATGGGGGCGTCGCCAACCCAGACAGGCATAATCGTGGCCGTGAGCGCGCTCGTCGGTGTTTTTGCCAGTTTCTACGGTGGATACATCTCTGACCGGATTGGACGTAAAAAAGTGCTGTTCATGTCGGTATTTGGCTGGGCGCTCGTATTTATTGGGTTTGCTCTATCGGACGAGATCTGGCTGTTCTTTATCATGAATGCACTCAACGGCATTTGCCGGGCGTTATTTGAACCGACATCCAGGGCGTTGTTATCGGATATCACACCACCGTCAAGCAAGCTGCTTGTATTCAATCTGAGGTATGCAGCGATAAATCTGGGTGTTGTGTTCGGACCGCTGCTAGGCCTGTATTTGGGATTATCGGATTCGAATTTGTCCTTTCTGGTCGCTGGAGGAGTATACATAGCTTACGGTATTCTATTAATTGTTCAGTTTATTCTTCATCCTCTGAAGCAGGACGGGCAGAGCACGGGGACAACGGAGCCGATCCGTTTGAAACAAGCATTCCGCATAACAAGCGGGGATCCTGTCTTTATGTTTGTTTTGATTGGGACCATCTTTTGTGTGCTCGGGTACGGACACTTTAGCTCGACGCTACCTCAGTTCATGGCGATTAACCCGAATATGACTGATGGTGCGAAATGGTTTGGATACATGCTTTCTTTAAACGCAGTGGTTGTTCTCGCCGTTCAATTTCCGGTGGTTCGTATCGCGAGTCGCTTTCCACCTGTAGTGCCGCTTATAACAGGCAATATTATGGTATCTGTCAGTCTGCTGCTGTTTGGGTTGGCACAAAGCCCATGGATGCTGGTGGCGGCAGTTGTCATTTTTACGGTAGGAGAAGTACTCATGTTTACGCTGATGGATGTTCTGGTGGATCGGATTGCGAAACCGGAACTGAAAGGCACATATTTCGGCATGATCGGATTCAACAATCTGGGCAATGTCAGTGCTCCAATCCTGGGCGGCTTTTTGCTCGACAGCTTCGGGGCTAACCAACCAATGCTTGTATTTGCACCTATTGCGATCAGTGCTGTATGCGGAGTTCCTTTTTTATGGATAGCACATCAGCGCCTACAGGCAAGGGAACAGCAACGAACGATGGAAAACGCAATGGAAAACTAGTAAGATGCGTATTTATAAAAATTCAAGAACCTTCAAATCACTTTAATGTGAGTTCGAAGGTTCTTTTTTTGCTATATAACTATAATATTTCATCATATGAAAAATTCACAATAATAAAACCATTTTCTGTACCTTGTTGCGACCTACAATTAAGCTGCACTTGCGCTCCCAAAATGTTAAAACGAACATCATTATACATGAGTAAAAGTCAAGAAAAATATTCGAGAGTCTAACGAAAGTAGAATGAAAGTAGATTGTACCCATACTTTGGAATTTAAATAACGTCGTTGATGGGTGTCATGATCATGCCGCATTCGCGGCTTTTTTTGTAGTTCATGTTCAGTTCATATGGATGACACGGGCAGTACATTTTCCTTAAGTACACTTATCTTGACGCCACCTGATGGTAGCCAACACAGAAAAAACAGGAGATGATAATTTTGTCCATCAAGAAACGAACTTCAATTATAGCCGTAACGCTGGTGTTTACCATACTTGCTCCAATGTCTGCTATGGCTGTGCCGGTAAGTAATGTCAACGATGTTACGTACGAGATGACTAAAAAAGCAGTGATTGAGAAAGCCCAAATTCTTACCGAAACCTATGGCACAACAAGCGTGCAGTATGCACTCATAGATGATGGTGAAATCGTAATTTCGGGCCAAACCGGCAAGAATGACCAGAATAACACCGTACCTCTTAACGCAGATACGATCTATGGCATAGGTTCAACCAGTAAAATGGTGGTAACAACTGCTGTGATGATGTTGGTCGATGAAGGAAAAATCGATCTGGATGTACCTGTGATAACTTATATTCCTGATTTCAAAATGAAGGATGAACGCTACAAAGAAATCACGACGCGAATGCTGTTGAATCATTCCTCCGGACTTCCTGGAACTTCAAGCAGCAGTGCCATCCTGTTCGGGGATAACGATACTTACGCACATGATACATTGTTGGATCAACTCGCTACGCAAAAGCTAAAGGCAGACCCCGGAGCATATTCGGTTTACAGTAACGACGGCTTTTCGTTAGCCGAGATTCTGGTTGAGCGAATTAGTGGAATGAGTTTTACTGCATTCATGCACAGCTATATTACCGAGCCTTTGGGTATGAACAACACCAAAACGCCACAGGATCTGATTAGTGACAACAAAATGGCCGTGACGTATTCAGCCCTGCATAATGGACAACTTCCACAGGAAAACACAAATATGATTGCTTCGGGAGGCATTTATTCCACAGCCGAAGACTTGGTTCAATTTGCGCAAATTTTCACGGGAGAGCTTGAAGGCATTCTCTCGCATGAATCGGCAGAAGCCATGGCAGAAGAAGAATACAAAAATGGCATGTGGCCGGAAGATGCAGATTCGTCAATTTCTTATGGCTTGGGCTGGGATAGTGTAAACCTTTTTCCTTTCAATGAATACGGCATCCAGGCCGTTGCCAAAGGCGGAAATACGATTTCGTACCATTCCTCTCTGATTGTACTTCCCGAATACAACATGGCTGCAGCCGTTACTTCTTCGGGAGGAACAAGTACAACGGATCAATTGATTGCAACGGAACTGCTGCTTGGTGCACTTGAGGAGAAGGATATCATTACGGAACGAAAGCCGGATAAGTCATTTGGGACACCTGTAAGCGCAACGATGCCTAAGGGGTTATCAGCTTATTCGGGCATCTATGGAGGTGGAGCCAGCTCGCTACTGAATATTGATGTGCAAGCTGATGGGCAACTAACTTTGACCGCGCCTTTAACACCGAATAGTGCTGAACAAAAGTACACATATACCACAGATGGAACTTTTACCAACGATGAAGGTACGGAAAAATTGATGTTCGTTGAAGAAGATAACGGGAATATCTATTTATGGTCACGCTCCTATCAGTCCATGCCTGGGCTTGGGCAGATCGCTTCTTCCGAATACAAGGCTGAGAAGCTGGAAACGAGTGAATTGTCCCCGGATGTAGCGGCAGCCTGGCAGAAACGTGAAGGTAAGAATTACTTTCTTGTGAACGAGAAATACACTTCAACGGTATATGACAGTGCTACACCGATCATCCCGATTCACCTCTTTGACGAGATGCCAGGCTTGGTATACACCAATACAATCATAGACGCCAACCTCGCTGTGAACCAGCTGCAAATCCCCGGTTTGGCCGGTCGTGATACGATGGAATACGAATTCTTCAAGGAAAACGGAGTGGAATATGTTACAGCAGGGGGCAAAGTTTATGCGAGCCAGGACGCAGTGAAGCCGCTCTATTCCGGAAATCAGTCGAAGACAACGATCCAGACGAATGGTTATGCCACATGGTACTCGATCCCGGCGACGGCAGCAGGTAAGGTTATGACGGTCCAAATGCCTTCAAAAGGTGCTTTTACCGTGTATAATCAAGCGGGTATTTCCATTAATCACACTGTGGTCAGCGGCCAAAACGAGGTAGTTCTTCCTGAGAATGGCATCATTGTTTTTGCTGGTGAAATCGGTTCAGCTTTTGAAATTACACTCGCCAGCAACAAGAATTAAACGACGGAAAAATAATTGAAACGGATAAAAAGTCACGTTAACCGTGGCTTTTTCTGTTCCAATATTCAATAGCATCAGGAAACACAAAACAACTTGGATAAATTTCCAGCAAGAAAAGGATTGTCAAATAAAAAGATATGTGATAATTTAATGTCTGTAACCGGTTACACATAAGGAGAACAAATTCATGACAACAATCAAAGACGTAGCGAATTTGGCTGGTGTATCAGTAGCCACCGTATCTAGGGTCATCAATGACAGGGGTTATGTACATGCGGATACACGCAAGAAAGTAGAAGATGCCGTGAAGGCGCTTAACTTCTCCCCTAATGAAGTAGCTCGCTCATTATATAAACGTAAGTCCAAACTGATTGGTCTGCTGCTGCCGGACATTGCAAACCCTTACTTTCCACAGTTAGCTAGGGGTGTAGAAGATCGGATGCAGGAGCAGGATTTCAGGCTCATTTTCGGAAATAGTGATGAGGATGAATCGAAGGAGCAGGATTACATCCAGACGTTTATCCAAAATAACGTAGTCGGTGTGATCTCATCCACGAACTACCCTCATTCTCCAATATATGAAAAATTAAAAATACCTGTCGTGTTTCTTGACAGGACTGCACTGGATAGTCCTTCTGTTTATGCGGACGGAAGAGAGGGCGGACGACTGGCAGCGAGAGAAATCATCAAGCGCGGTAGTCATCGGATAACCGTTATGCAGGGTCCGTCACATATCAAGCCAGCACAGGATCGATTCGAGGGAGCCATTGAAATCATCCGGGATGCCGGATTGGATTACCATGTGATCCAGACGACCTCATTCTCTTTTAACGAAGCGGGATTGTGGGCAGAAGAGCTGTTCAGCAAATATGGTGACACGGATGGAGTTATTGCCAGCAATGACATCGCAGCTATGGCGGTACTGCATGAGGCTTCGCGAATCGGGAGAAAGGTTCCTGACGATGTGCAAGTAATTGGATTCGACGACATTCCGATGAGCAGCCTGTTATCACCCGCATTGTCAACCATTCGCCAGCCTGCATACGAGATGGGCAGGGAAGCGGCGGGATTACTTATCGGGCTTGTGGAACAAGCTCCAATTGAGAACAAAAACATACAGATGCCCGTAAGTTTTATCGAACGAGGCACAACGAGAAAGGTGAATTCAGATGGCTAAAATATGCGTAATCGGAAGCAGTTCCATGGATTTGGTCGTTACTTCATCAAGACGTCCGGGGGCGGGTGAAACCGTCCTTGGGGAAAGTTTCAAAACGGTACCTGGCGGTAAGGGAGCCAATCAGGCCGTTGCCGCGGCAAGACTGGGCGGTGATGTAACGATGATTGGCCGGGTAGGAGACGATGCTTTTGGTCAAGACATTTTGAATAATTTCAAAGCAAATGCTGTAAATACGCAAAATGTGAAACCGGTTACACATTCGGAAAGTGGAACGGCTCATATCATATTGGCAGAAGGTGATAACAGTATCGTAGTCGTCGAGGCGGCAAATCGCGAAGTCACTCCTTCTTATGTAGATCATGCGGCCGAAGTAATTCGCGATGCCGATATCGTGTTGATCCAGCAGGAAATTCCGGAAGAAACCGTTGTCCATGTGAGCAGCCTGTGTGCTGAATACGGAACGCCTCTGCTGCTTAATCCGGCTCCGGCGAGAACAGTGCCGCAGGAAGTCATTGACAATGCCGCCTACATCACGCCGAACGAGCATGAAGCCGAAATCCTGTTTCAAGGCATGAGCCCAGCTGAGGCATTGCGCAAATACCCGAACAAATTGTTTATAACGGAAGGCAGTAAGGGAGTTCGTTACTTTGACGGAGCTGAGGAAATCCTGGTGCCAACATATAAGGTGGAGGCAGTGGATACTACCGGTGCAGGGGATACATTCAATGCTGCATTCGCGGTCGCCTTAGCGGAAGGCAAGCCGCTGCAGGAGAGCATACGGTTCGCCAATCGTGCCGCATCGTTGTCCGTGACCAAGTTTGGAGCACAGGGCGGCATGCCGACGAGAGACGAAGTGGAGGAGAGTTTATCATGAAAAGAAACGGCATACTAAATAGTCACATTTCTAAAATACTGGCTGATCTGGGTCATACAGACATGATTGCCATTGCGGATGCCGGTCTACCCGTTCCTGAAGGAGTGATTAAGATTGATCTCGCTCTGAAACTCGGAACGCCAAGCTTTCAGGAAGTTGTTGAAGTGATCACAGACGATATGGTCATTGAGAGAGTAATCGTGGCAGAAGAGATCAAGGAAGGCAATCCGGAAGCTCTGCAGTTCGTTACAGAGAAATTTGGCATCGATGCCATTGATGCTTCCATCAACCACGAACAATTCAAAGCACTAACCCGGCAGGTTAAGGCGGTTATTCGCACAGGTGAAGCTACACCCTATGCCAATTGCATTTTACAATCAGGTGTTCATTTCGGTTAAAAGGAGGTTGCATGATGCATATTCAGATGCACAACATTCATAAAGCATTTGGCACCAACCAGGTGCTAAGCGGAGTGGATTTCGAACTGAGGGAAGGTGAAGTTCATGCCCTGATGGGTGAGAACGGAGCCGGCAAATCCACGCTGATGAATATTTTAATCGGACTTCACCAGCGTGATCAGGGAAAGATCTCCATTGATGAAAAGGAAACCTATTTTGGCAGTCCAAAGGAAGCAGAGAAGTTAGGTATCGCATTTATTCATCAGGAGCTTCACGTTTGGCCCGAAATGACGGTGCTCGATAATCTTTTCATCGGTAAGGAGATGACCTCTTCCTTAGGGTTGCTCAATACAAAACAAATGAAAGCGCTCGCTTCAGAACAATTCGCCAAGCTGTCGGTACAAATCCCGCTCGAACGGCCCGCAGGAGAATGCTCCGTTGGACAGCAGCAGATGATAGAAATCGCCAAGGCGCTGATGACAGATGCGAAGGTCATTATTATGGATGAACCCACTGCAGCGTTAACGGAACGCGAAATTCAGAAGTTGTTTGATGTGATTACTGCACTGAAGAAAAATGGAGTATCCATTGTGTATATTTCTCACCGTATGGAGGAGATCTTCACCATCTGCGACCGGATCACGGTAATGCGGGATGGCAGGACGGTAGATACCAAGCTGATTCCTGAGACAAGCTTCGATGAAGTGGTGCGGAAAATGGTTGGACGGGAGTTAACCGAGCGGTATCCGGCCCGTAATCCTTCCTATGGCGAAGTTGTTCTGGAAGTACGGGACGCAAGCATTAAGGGATTGTTCCAACATGTCAGCTTCAACGTAAGAGCAGGTGAGATTGTTGGTTTCTCCGGACTTATGGGTTCGGGACGGACAGAGATCATGAGAGCGATCTTTGGTCTGGATACCCTGGACAGTGGAGAAGTCTTGATCCGTGGCAAAAAAGCGAGCATTCGTAAACCCTCGGATGCAGTGAAACACGGCATCGGTTTCATCACAGAAGACCGTAAGGATGAAGGGCTTGTACTGGACTTCTCGATTCGGGAAAACATGGCGCTGACCAATCTGTTCAGCTTCTCCAGTAAAGGGTTCATTTCAGCTCCAAAAGAACAGGATTTCGTAGATACCCTGATCAAGCGCCTGCAGATCAAGACGCAATCTTCGGAGACAGCCGCGCGTAACCTATCAGGGGGCAACCAGCAGAAAGTTGTTATTGCCAAATGGGTGGGTATCGGACCAAGCGTGCTCATTCTGGATGAACCAACGAGAGGTGTGGATGTCGGAGCAAAGCGTGAAATCTATCAGTTGATGAATGAACTGACAGAACGCGGCGTCGCCATCATCATGGTATCTTCGGAGCTTCCTGAAGTACTCGGTATGAGTGACCGAATTGTGGTTGTGCATGAAGGGCAGATCAGCGGAGAGCTGGCCAGGGAAGAAGCAACACAGGAAAACATTATGACATTGGCCACAGGGAGACAGTGAAATGACAACAATGCAGAACAACAAAACAACCGGAACGGGATTCCGCTTATCGAGCGTAACACAGAAATTAGGACCGCTGCTTGGTTTAATCATTCTGATTATTATCGTATCCGTACTCAATCCAAGCTTCTTGGAACCGCTTAATATCTTGAACCTGCTGCGTCAGGTATCGATTAATGCACTGATTGCCTTCGGTATGACTTTTGTCATTCTGACAGGCGGGATCGACTTGTCCGTTGGCTCCATACTGGCTTTATCCAGCGCGTTTGTCGCAAACATGATGTTGTCTGGCCTGGATCCGATTTTGTCCATCATTATCGGGGTAGCACTTGGTGGTGTGATGGGTATGGTGAATGGACTCATGATTACGAAGGGTAAAATGGCTCCATTTATCGCTACATTGGCGACAATGACCATATTCCGCGGCTTAACGCTGGTATATACGAATGGTAATCCGATCACAGGACTCGGTGACAGTCTGCTGTTCCAACTGTTTGGACGCGGATATCTGTTAGGCATTCCGGTACCTGCCATAACGATGCTGATTACCTTCGTGATTCTATGGACGATTCTGCATAAAACGGCTTTTGGCCGCAAAACGTATGCTATTGGTGGTAATGAGAAAGCATCCATTATCTCGGGTATCAAAGTCACACGTGTAAAGATTATGATCTATTCCCTCGCAGGCATGCTGGCAGCTCTGGCAGGTGCAATCCTGACATCTCGTTTGAATTCCGCACAGCCAACAGCAGGTACTTCTTATGAACTGGATGCGATCGCAGCCGTTGTTCTGGGCGGAACAAGCCTGACAGGTGGACGCGGACGGATCGTGGGCACATTAATTGGTGTTCTGATTATCGGCGTGCTGAACAATGGTTTGAACCTACTCGGCGTGAACTCCTTCTATCAAATGGTGGTCAAAGGTGTCGTCATTGCGATTGCTGTCCTGCTGGACCGCAAGAAAACGGCTTAAGGGGAGAAATAATTATGAAAAAATGGACATTAACACTTGTAAGCATGATTATGATTATTGTTCTGGCCGGTTGCTCTCTGGAGCCGCCTGAATGGGCAAAGCCGGACGGTGCCGGAAATAAAGGACAGAAGAAAATAGGTCTCTCGATTTCAACACTGAACAATCCGTTCTTCGTTTCATTGAAAGACGGAGTCGTTGCCGAAGCTCAAAAACAAGGCATTGAGGTTATCGTGGTCGATGCACAAAATGATTCGGCCAAGCAGACCAACGATGTGGATGACCTAATTCAGCAGGGAGTTGATGCACTCCTGATTAACCCAGCGGACTCCGCGGCAATCTCTACGGCAGTTCAATCGGCCAACAGCGTAGGCATTCCCGTAATTACACTGGACCGTTCCGCAGACAAAGGTGAGGTAGCGGCTCTGGTAGCATCCGATAATGTCAAAGGCGGACAGATGGCAGCAGAATATTTCGTTGAACAGCTCGGTGAAGGTGCTAAAGTGATTGAACTAGAAGGTGTGCCAGGGGCTTCCGCTACACGTGAACGGGGTAAAGGTTTCCACGAGGTGGCTGACCAGAAGCTTGACGTGGTTGCCAAACAGTCGGCGGATTTCGACCGCTCCAAAGGTTTGAATGTGATGGAAAACCTGCTGCAGGGAAATCCGGATGTACAGGCTGTATTTGCCCATAACGATGAGATGGCACTTGGTGCGATTGAAGCGATTCAAAGCTCGGGCAAAGACATTCCAGTGATCGGATTTGACGGTAACGACGATGCAATTAAATCTATTCAGGACGGAAAACTGACAGCGACCGTCGCTCAGCAGCCGGTACTGATTGGCCAGCTGGCCGTACAAGCTGCTCTGGATGTCCTGGACGGCAAACAGGTGGAGAAGTCCATCCCGGCAGAATTGAAGCTGGTGACTAAGGAAAATGCAAACAACTAAATGATCTTACATCCCGTCCTGGCCGAATGCGCCAGGGCGGTTTTTTTTTATCTACTCCTTGGGGTTAGGTTGCCTGAGAATGAATACTCAACTTTCTATTAAGGGAACTTCAGGCGAAGGTTCCTTTATTCAGAGGTGGATTCGTCCATTACCAGTTCTCTTTGTCTGAAAAGTTTTGGGGGCAACCCGTACGTTTTAGTAAATAGCCTCGTAAAATAGTTGCTGTCATTAAATCCGGACTGGTATGAAACTTGTGTAATAGGCAGATTCGTTAACCTTAAGAGCTGGCATGCACGCTCCATGCGCAAACGGTGAAGATAAGCAATGGGAGATGTTTGATAAAAGGATTTGAAAATCCGATTTAGATGTCGTACGGAAATGTTGGCATATAATGCGATATCCTCCAAAGTGATATGTTCCAAATAATGATCTTCAATATAGGAGACTGCCGCGGCCAGATGCATGACCTGGCCTTCTGTCGTTTTTCCACTCGATTCATGGTGCCTGGATAAATAGACTACGAGTTCGGTAAATTTGGAAGTCAGTAACGTTTTGTACCCCGGCCTTTTCCCGTGATATTCGTCGATCATGTCGGAGATAAACTCTTCAATATATTTCATATTGTTTAACGATAGATACATATGTTTGTGAATTGATTTCTTGTTATGATAAAGCGGTTCCAACACAAACATCGCATGATAACCTTCAAACGAACGCAAATCAGATCCAAGTTGAATCATCATTTCCGGCTTATACATGATATTACAAATTTCAAAGCTACAAGGGTCTTTATAGGCATGCGTGGTTTCCCCGTTAATGACGAACACGTGTCCCTTTTTTATAAAAGAAATTTCATCATTAACGATATGAGTAGCATGGCCATTTAGCACAATGACGAGTTCAGAGAAGTCCGTATGTTTATGAAGGGAAAAGTCTTCCGCATGCTCCCCGTATTGAATAAAAAATGGAAATTCCTCGTCTCTCGTAAACCATCTTAGACGAACGTTCTTCAAGAAATCACCACCACAGCATCGAGATTTGTCTATATCATGCTATATTTCTGACTGAATAATCAAGGTTTGAATGAATGCACACATACTACTATATAGAAAAAAAGGAGAGTGAGGCGAGAGATAAAAGTGATTCAAGGAGTATTATCGAAAACGTATTCTTGAAAGCGATATCAATATAAGAACAGCCATTTGGAAACAAGTCAATCCAGATACAGGGGGTTAAAAAAACATGCGCACACTATCCAAAGCAATAGGAACATGTCTTTTAACGAGCACTTTACTGATCTCAGCCGGATGCAGCAGTAACACAGCGAACAATTCCAGTTCGGAGGGTGTCGACTCGGATAGCCCGATTACGTTCACTTTTTTCGGGGCAGATTCGAGTCCTAACTGGAACAAGATGCAGGACGCTGTAGGCAAAAAGATTACTGAAAAAACAGGCGTGACCATTGATGCAGAATATGATATATCAAGCGGAGGAGGCAATGACCGGATCTCCCTCATGGCTGCAAGCGGTGATTATCCGGATTTGATCTTTCCAAAAGGAAATTTAACGAGATTGGTAGATGCAGGTGCCATGCTGGATTTGACGGACCTAATCGAAGAGCATGCGCCAAACCTGAAGAAAATCTATGGGGAGCAGTTCAATCGATTGAAATACAGCAATGAAGATCCATCCATTTACTGGATTCCTACGAATGGTGCTATCGACCAGATCAGCTTTGATGCGAACAATGGCGCTGCCATCCAGCATCGTGTCGTCAAAGAACTGGGATATCCGGAGATCAAAACGCTGGATGATTATGAGAAGGTGCTAAGAGAATATTATGAAAAGCATCCCACAACTGAAGATGGACAGCCGACCATTCCGCTGACACTCAGCGCAGACGGATGGCGTCGAATGATCACCGTAACCGATCCGGCGGCCATGGCAACAGGAGGCCCAGGAGACGGGGAGTACTTTATTGATCCTGAAACCTACGAAGCTAAGCTTCATTACAAGCGTCCGGAGGAGAAGGAATATTTCCGTTGGCTGAACAAAATGTTCAATGAAGGGCTCCTGGACAAAGATAGTTTTGTTCAGAAAGACGATCAGTATAAATCCAAAATTGCCAGTGGGCGAGTATTGTCTTTGCTTGACCCGAACTGGGGTTACAGTGATGCAGAAAATGCACTCAAAAGTGTGGGGAAAGATGACTTGACTTATGGATACTATCCTGTAACGCTCGATGAGACTTTCCAGCGCAAAGACTTCCAGAACATAGGTTTTGACGGCTATGGAATTGGCATAACGGTGGACTGCCCAGACCCTGTTCGGGCGATTAAATTTTTGGACTGGATGTCTTCCGAAGAAGGCCAGATTCTAAGAAACTGGGGAGTTGAGGGAGAGCATTATGTCCTGGAAGATGGAGTTCGCTCCATACCGGCAGAGATCCAGGAAAAGAAAAACAAAGACAATAATACATTTACTAAGGAGTCCGGTGTGGGTCTGTACTACATTTTCGGAGCTCACTACGGCGATGGAGTGAAGGATTCCACTGGAAATTATTTTACAACCAATTATCCTGAGCAAATACAGCAAAGTTATTCGGAAGCAGAGAAGGAGGCCCTTGCAGGTTACGGAATCAGTACGTGGAAGGACCTATTCCCTTCGGAAGAAGAGTTTCCGGTCAAAGAATGGGGAGCAGCCTATAACATGCCTATACCTTCGGATAGCGGTGATTACAACGTGATTTCGCAGAAAACGCAGGATATCATCCAGAAACGAATCGCCGAAGCGATCACTACTACGCCGAGTGCGTTTGATGGCATCTATGATGGGATGCTTGCTGAAATTGATCAGGCTGGAGCCGTCGAGATGGAACAGCAATATACGGAATGGATTAAAGATCGGGTCAGATTGTGGACAGGTAAGGACATTAAATAGCGAACTACAAGATCTGCAGGCGAAGCATGCTCAACCATATATAATAAAGAGACCGTTGAACATATTTAAGCCCGTTCAACGGTCTTTTGTAGTTGTTGGAAATCTCCCAAGGTGGTCGATTGCGATATGCTATCAGTGGATAGATAAGTCCGAGCGTGGTCGAGTTGCTCGAAACCAGTGTGAACATAAAATCATGATCAAAAGGAGATCAATCATATCCCCACCATAGTACATGAGCATGGCTCCGAGCTTTGCCTGGTTCAGAGATACACCGTCAGGCGGTTGAACATAGATCATTTTCGATAAAATGCCATGACCTGCCAACGATAAGATCAGAATGATTGAACGATACACAAAGGAGAATCGATGGGGCATAGGCTCAATGTAAAGAAGGGATAGCGTAAATAGATAGCCTGCAATGAAGATATGAATATGAATAAAGAGATAAAGAACGACACTCTCATGCATAAGTGAGTAAAGATTCGTCGTATACAGCAGCCAGAGTCCTCCTATATTGAGGAGCGCTGTGAAGAGCGGATGAGTCAACAGGCGAGAGGGCCAACTTTTCAGAATGCGTGTAATCCGCCTGGCTAACGGGATGCTTAACGTTTTCAGCAGAAGCGTCATCGGTGCGGCCAAGACCAGAAGTAACGGTGCGAGCATACCCAACAGTAAATGACTCAGCATATGTGCAACAAAATTAGTATGGGCCAGACTAGCAAGGGGACCAGCTACAGCAATAACTGCTGACACAACGCCAATACACCCGCAAACTGTCCGATGTAGAGGCCAGGGCTTATTAGAATTAGAACGAAGTGCAGCCATAATATACAAGATCAAAGCAATCACAAAAGGTATCGCCAGAAGCAGTTGTGGCAGGGCAGATACTATTGGCTGTTGTTCAGTTCCATGGTAATGATGTAGATGAGAATTAATGTACATTGGAGTATGCCTTTCCTGTTTCTTGGCTGCTTCGGGTACGGTAAACAAGAATGAGCCCAATGAGAATCATACAAGCGGCCAAGATGTTCCATATCATATCGTAGAGAATGACATTATCCACATATCGAATCTGATGGATTCTCATCAGTTTGTGTTGGATCAGTCCATCATATAACTGAAAGCTTCCGGCTCCAAGTAATAATCCTCCCCACCATCTGGCGCGGCAAAGAACACTTCTTCTTCGAAGATCCGCGTACATGAACAATCCGCCAATGGTTGCAAACCAACTAAAAGCATGAAAAAGCCCATCTGAGATCAAACCTACGTTGGTTGTGGATTTATCATAAAAATGGTGCCAATGCAGCAATTGATGAAAAACCGCCTCATCCATGAAGGCGATAGCACCCATGCCGAATAGAACACCAGACCATACATTTCGTTTGGAGTACAGATCGTGATTCGTACCATTTGGGTTTGGATTTGAATTACTGCCTGATCTTCGAATAGCCAAAGTGCTTCGCCTCCCGGATCATTAACTATATTATCCAATATACCCATATAAACCAGTTATACTCAGGAATGAGGACAAAGCTGTGGCTTGTGTAGGATTGACCAATTCATAAAGATGGAGTGAACAGTAGAACATATCGGAGGACATCATGCACTCAAATAAGAAGCCGCTTAAAAAGCGGCTCTTTTTGTATGTAGTTTCTAAGTTAAGCTGCTCACTCGGTATCAGAGTCCAGCTTGTTCCCCACATAATGAAAAGATTGAATATGCGTTTTGGTGAGCTCAATCACGTTATGGATAAACGCATCCCGTGACTCACGGAATCCGCTTAAAATCCAATTGTTTAATAGTCCAAAAAAACCGTATGCTGTATAGTACTTGAAATACTCCATGTTGACAGGGGTATTATTGATCGTTTCGAATACAAATTGCTCCTCATAAATTTTGAGCATGGTTTGTGGAAAGCCTGTGTGCAGACCAGGTAACGTATCATCATATTGGATTAATTCGAAGAAGTCACGGTGTTCATAAATATAATCCACGATTTGAAAAGATTCCACGTTAAGTTTGTTTGTAAAGACCTTGTGACCGTGCCAGTAGGGTTTACCTGTTGCTTCTTTTAAGCCTTCCAGCTTCATGACCAGCAACTCTTCGGCAAGGAGATACTTATCCTGATAATGCAAATAAAACGTGCTTCGATTGTAACCCGCTTGGTCGACGATATCTTTGACAGACACTGCATGGAAGCCTTTTTTCTTAATAAGCTGAATCAGAGCCGTTTTGAGATGCTCTCTGGTACGATTACGATGTTGAGAAGTCACAATAAGTTCATCATTCATTCAAAAAATCTCCTATAAAATTAGACATTGTGTGGAGAAGTGTCTAGAAGGTAGACACTTGGCTTTATCTTAATGATTGGATTGTTACAATTTTAAGCATACAATTAGTTTTGTAAACATCATATAGCACTATTGATATAGGCGCTATTCAAAATAGTATACTGGAGGATATAGTCATGAGCAAACTACAAGACAAAGTAGCAGTGATCACAGGAGGAGCATCCGGAATTGGTGCAGCGACAGCTCGTCTATTCGTTTCCGAAGGAGCTAAAGTCGTCCTTGTGGACTTAAATGAAGAAAAAGGCAAAGCGTTTGAGCAGGAGCTGAAAGCGCTTAACGCGGAGGCTCTATTCATCAAAGCCAACATCACAAGCGAACAAGAGGTTGCTGAAATTTTCAAACAAACCGTTGAAGCTTTTGGCAAAGTGGACATCGTGTTCAACAACGCAGGAATCGGACGTGTTCATCCATCGCACGAGCTGGACTATGCCGAGTGGCGTAATACGGTTAATGTCGACCTGGACGGAGTATTCCTGGTTGCGCGTGAATCGATTCGTGAAATGCTCAAAATCGGTGGAGGCACAATCGTTAATACGGCATCGATGTATGGATGGGTTGGTTCACCTGGATCTGCAGCCTACAATGCAGCCAAAGGCGGCGTTGTGAATTTGACCCGTTCGCTGGCTCTGGAATATGCAGAGAAAAACATTCGCGTCAACGCACTATGCCCAGGTTTTATCGATACACCAATTATTCCTGAAGAGAGCAAACAAGCTCTTTCGGCAGCTACACCGATGAAACGTCTCGGTCAAGCGGAAGAAATGGCTAAGGCCGTTCTGTTCCTGGCCAGTGATGATTCGTCTTACATGACAGGAAACAGCCTGATCGTGGATGGTGGATACACTGCTCAATAAGAGCTGGTGATTTCTGAATGGTGGATTATTGAGATGAAGCTGTACATGAATGAAAGTCAGTGATAATTCACATCATAGAAAAGTAGTATCACTCTAATTTCCTGAGGAGGAGATCTTTTATGGCTCGCCAGAAGAAAAGGCAGGAAGCTGCTTGGAAGTCACGAAAGCAAGAACAGCATCCTCATGGTAAAATCAGATCGCTTAAAGAATTATCAAGCGAATATGAAGAGAAGCATACTACGAGTTAAGCGAATGACTGCCGGACAACCTGTCCGGCAGTCATTTTTTAATAACGTCAAACTGTAGAAGACTGATTCATGTAACCATGTCGATCTAGAATGGGATAAAGAAGTACGTTTGAAGTTGAAGTCGCTAAGTAGCGGCTTTTTTTATATGAATCATTAAACTTAAAGTGCGGGGAGCTTGGAGGAAAAATGGTTGAGTGTAGATCACTATAACGGGTAATAACATATTGTCTCAACATTAGGAACAATTGGATCGTGTGTGGGTTGAGCACATCATCATTCAGATTTAAATTCTTAGGTTACTTTCGAAAGGAGCGATCACATTGAAAACCCGTTATGCTCTGTGGCTGAACTTTCCGATGGTTATCCTGGTTTTGATGCTTTCTGCTTGTACAGACGAAGCGGTGCCTACCGCTAATCCGGATCCTATGACTCCAGAAACTGAATCGGTTTCACCTCTTCCCGCCGAGCAGGAGCCTGCTCCTGAAACGACTCGTCCAGAGTCAGAGAGTTTTGAGTTAATGACAGCAGATGGAAACCAGTCCATGGAAGCGGATCTGAAGCAAGGCGAAGGATTTTCCTTGTATGTCTTTGAGAAATTCACCTTCGATGAAGCAGCAGGTCGCTTGTCGTTAAGCAGTAATCCGGATTATTATGTGGACATTGAACCGCTGCCTTCTAATTACGATGTGACTCAGCTTAAAGCCGAAGGCAATGAGGAGCTCAGCACAGTTGGTGAGGTATCCGATTATAGTGGCGAATTGGTTGAACATCCTTTACGTTTCGCGGAACTCTATCTTCAAGCTTCCGGTGAGGAAGGAATAAGTGATTATATGGTATGGAAGTCTGAAGCAGGAGACACTTTTCTGTTCCGGCTTCATAATCCAAAAGGGGAAGAGGCATCGGCTTTTGCAGGACCAGTTCTCGTTTCACTGTCGACCGTGCAAAGCGATACGTAGCCCAGGAGTCCTTTAGATCAAGCGATGGTCATAAGTAGCCAGTATTCATGACATGTCGAGTAACAGATATATATATACCCTATATAAGTCGCTAATATAGCGGCTTTTTTTGAGGCGTACCGCAGGTGTCACGGTCCGAGGACAAGGACACGTACCTAACGGCGTAAGGATGCCATCAGTTTACGAACGAACCATATAATTAATAAAACGATTAGGATGAGAATGATTAAGCCTGGGATATTAATACTTTGCAACATTTGGAACCTCCTAGAATTACCCAAAATAGGTTTGTGTTATAGTATAACACAGGATAAAGATAGAACAATCAGCGGAAGTTTCATTGACTCAAATGGTTACAATAAAAGATCGTGAAATCACCCGATAGGGATCGATTTCAACGACCTTTTTGTTTAATTGCTGCACAATACGTAAGTGAATTAAATAGTGATTTACATGTGGAATTCGAGTTTAAACAGGGAGGAGGAATATACAGAGAACGAATTTTTTTACACCCGCTTGTTGTTATAAACTCTCATTGCAAGAATATATGCGACCAGCAGGACCCCGACACACCATGCCAAAGCGACCCATATCTCATTGCCTACCGGTTGATCTAAGAGCAGCGCACGGATCGCTTCGACAATGGAGGTTACTGGTTGGTTTTCGGCAAAGACACGAACAACCGTAGGCATCGATTGAGTTGGTACAAATGCAGAGCTGATAAAAGGAAGGAATATAATGGGGTAGGAGAACGCACTTGCGCCATCCACAGATTTTGCAGACAGTCCAGCAATCGCTGCGACCCAGGTTAATGCCAGTGTAAACAGAGCGAGTATGCCCGCAACGCCAAGCCATGAGAGGATTCCAGCCGGTGAGCGAAAGCCCATTACAAGTGCTACTAATATGATGACGACAACAGAGATAGTGTTAGAAACCAGTGAGGTCAGGACATGCCCCCATAATAAAGTGGAACGTGAAATCGGCATGGAGTGAAACCGTTCAAATATGCCCCGCTGTACATCAATAAACAGACGGTACGCCGTGTAAGAAATTCCGCTGGCAATCGCAATGAGTAGTATACCGGGCAATAGATAATTGACGTAGTTATCCGTCCCGGTTTGAATTGCACCGCCAAACACATAGACAAACAGCAGCATGAAGGCAATGGGCATGATCGTAACCGTAATAATGGTGTCCATGCTGCGAAGAATATGGCGCAAGGAACGTCCCAGCATCACGCTCATATCACTAAAAAAGTGCTTTTTTACCGTTTCCATTTAATTGGCCTCCTTTTTGCCGATGACTGCGAGGAATATATCTTCAAGTGTAGGCTGCTTTTCGACGTACTCCACTTTTGCGGTTGGAATCAACTTCTTCAGATCGGAGAGCGTGCCGCTGGCGATAATTCTTCCCTCGTGGAGAATGGCTATTCGGTCAGCAAGCTGCTCAGCTTCCTCCAGATACTGCGTAGTCAGAAATACTGTCGTCCCGCTATCCGACAGCTCTTTAACAATTTTCCATACCTCAATACGTGCTTCGGGATCTAGCCCGGTCGTTGGCTCGTCGAGAAAAATAATCTGTGGTTTTCCCACGAGGCTTAGAGCAATGTCGAGTCTGCGACGCATCCCGCCCGAATACGTCGATACCCTGCGGTCCGCAGCATCCGTTAGACCAAAGCGTTGAAGCAAATCTTCCGCAATCTGACGCGGATTGTGCAGATATCGCAGTTTGGCAATCATGATCAGATTTTCCCGTCCGGTTAAAATTTCGTCCACGGCGGCAAATTGTCCGGTCAGGCTGATCGCCTGCCGTACATGGTCAGGGTTTGCTGCAACATCGAATCCGTTCACGGTAGCAGTTCCGCTGTCTTTTTGAAGCAGCGTGGTGAGAATTTTAACAACGGTTGTTTTGCCGGCACCATTGGAGCCGAGAAGGGCGAAGATACTGCCTTTTTCCACTTCGAAATCCACGCCCTTGAGGACGTGCAGCTGTTTGTAGGATTTTTGCAGGCCAATCACTTGAATGGACTTGTTTTGCATGGGATCCCCTCCTTAGATAACCGTAACTTTGGATACATTGGCTTCCATGCCTTTGAGGGCAGCATAAGTGAGTTTATCCATCATCGCACCGTCAAAGCAGACGGTCTTGATCACCCGATAATACTTGTTGGACCAGGAAGACGTTGGAAAGGATACGTTTTTGAGTGTAGCGTTCTGAAATGAAACTTCGTTCAATGCCACCTTTTCAAACTTGACTCCGATAAAGGTTTGCCCATCAAAACGCTGCCCGCTCAGATCGGAAGACTTGAACTCCACACCGTCGAAGATACAGTTATGGAAGATAGCTTTTCTAAGATCAGTTAAGGAGAACGTAACGTCAGTCAGTCTGACATCTGTGAATTTGGCTCCGTCCATACCCGACTTGCTGAAGTTCGTGCGTACAAGAAGGGATTGTCTGAAGCTCGCATTTGCAAGGTCCAGTGTAGAGAGGGTGCAGTCCGTCAGATTGGCGCGGTCAAAATTGGCATCCCGGACATCGCTGCTAGAAAAAGAACTACCAGTCAAATCTGCATCCCTGAAATTGGAGCCTCTCAGCGCACTGGACTTGAATTGTCCTTTATGTGCGGTAACACCAGCAAAATCGCTCGTTGACAGGTTACTTGCGTTAAAGTTTGTCACTACTTGCCGCTCCAGAGAACGGGAGAGGTTGGCAACCTCCTGCACGGTCTGTTCAATATCGCCGATGCTCTCAATGGTCATCTCAAAAGCAGTTTCATCATCTTTGCCCTCTGCCTTGAGGTCACGAAACCTTTCTTGCAAATCGGAGTGCAGATCTGCTTTTAATTCGGTGACACTTTTTACCCCATCGTACGGTGCAAAGACTCCGTTCAAATAGTGAGTGAGCTTTTCATTCATAACCTCAACACTCCTTATAATAAGTTTTCAAGCACGCGCTTCGCGTACTCCCAGTTTTCTTTGTTGCTGGCATGCGTTGCTTTGCCTTTTTCGGTAATTCTAAAATACTTACGGCGTCCGCCTTGAGATTCATCGCCCCAATACCACTCGATATCACCCTCCGCTTCAAGTCGCCGAACACTGGAATACATGGTGGCTTCTTTTAATTCGTACTCACCGCCTGAGCGCTCGGCAATCATTTTGACAATCTCGTACCCATATCTGTCAGCTTCGGATAAGAGCCGTAAAATCATTGTATCGGTATGGCCGCGTAGTAGGTCGGATGTAATTTTGTTTTGGCTCATGTAATCACCTCGCAATTGTATAATACGTCATACTACTGTGACTGTCAAGGTAGTATTATAATCAAATTACCTTGATTGAAAATTTGTATGTTTGTCACATCATGTGATCTACATCGTTTCTTCTCTTTATGGCAAGTAATCAAGCAACAAAAAATGAGCTGAACCTTAGAGCTGAGAGTCAGCTCTAAGGTTCAGCTCATCGTTGGGCACATCGAGTTAAACATGAGAAAGTTACTAATACTCAGGCATCGCTGGGGTAAAGAGGGGGTTGATTCTTCAAGCTAGTCTAGCCACGTACTGTTCCCCTTACTGATGGACCATATTCCTGCGGTATTGATAAGGGGTAACCCCGAACTCTTCCTTGAACAATTGGATAAAATACTGATTTTTCTTGTAGCCAACCATTTGAGAAATATCGGCTATGCGGAGTTCTGAATCCAGCAGGAGGTGAGAGGCTTTCTCCAGTCGCTTCTTGGAAATGTAGTTGGACACATTTTCTCCAGTCTCCTGTTTGAACAGTTTGGAAAGGTAGACAGGGTGAAGGTGTGCCACTTTTCCCAGCTCATCCAGACTGAGACCATGTGAAAGATGGTCTTCGATATATTTTTGCACTTTACTCACGATCGTTTGAATGGACATTTGCTTGTTGTTCCTGATTTGGCTAACTATATCCATGAGTGTCGGCCATAGTTTGTCCGGATCCCTAAGCCGATTGAATATCCAATCCGCAGTCTCCGAAGGATTCCGTTCTTTATCCACCATATATACATAAAGGATGGTTTCCATCAGGAAGAGGATTTTTTCCTTTCGCAGTTGGATTCGATCATAACTTTTCATAATATTGCCCGCCGACTCCCAATCCCCGCATGATGGAGAAAGATTAAATATCCCGCCAAAGTCCGCAGACTGCACATACTCACCCAGGAAGAATTCGTAAAACAGCTGACGGAATTCGTTCCGGTCGGTTATTGAAAATGGTGGGGATAAGAATGTACAGTCCGGTTTGGTGATCAGCATCTCGGCAACCTCTTCGGGAACTAAACCGACCAGCTGCGTTCCGGAAGACCAGACGAGACAGGTCCATTGATCTCCAAGTTTGTGCTGCAAATCTTCTATATCAGCTTGTGTGCAATTTTCCATTTTCAAGCAGCAAAAAAGGCGACTTCCTAATAAGTCGGTATAAGCCTCGAATTCCGTTCTCAACGTCTCATTTTCTCCAAGCAGTGATAGCAGATAGCCCAAACCATCGAAGTTTTCCCAATGGACGGCGGGACGTGGAGTGGTGTTCTTTATATTATGGATGGCTTTATACATGGCTTTCTCCACATCATCCTTGTCTACTGGTTTAAGCAAATAATCGAGTGCACCTAGACGAATTCCTTGCTGCGCATATTCAAACTGGGAGTAGCCCGAAAGGATAATGACTTTAGTGAGCAAGTTATGTTGATGGATGTGTTGGAGCAGATCAATTCCCGAAACCTCGGGCATTCGGATATCGGTGATTAGAATATCTACATGACGTTGGTTCAACCATTCTCTGGCTTCAATCGAATTGGTCGTCGTCTCGATCTGCTGGATGCCGAAGGACTTCCAATCAAGCAGGTGTTTCATATATTCCACAACGTAGTGTCCATCATCCACGATCAGTAGTCGCATACGTTTCTCCTTTCTCTGCAGAAAAATCGATCAGCATCAGTACTGACAAGCCGCCCCAATCATTGGTGGAAAATTGAAGTCCGCTCAGCTCGCCGTACGTATTTCTCAGACGCCGGTTTACATTCCAGAGCCCGACGCCTCTTATTCCTTCAGGGGGGGTGTCGCTCTCCAACTGAGTTTCGAGCCTGTGGATTTCCTCCAGTGAGAGCCCTTTTCCGTCATCCGAGATCCTGATCGTTATGGCAGTTTGCGTCCGTTTGACATCGATCGTGACCTGATGGGCTCCCTGTCGTCCTTCAATTCCATGTTGAATGGCGTTCTCGACTACAGGCTGAATGATCAGCGGCGTCAGAGGAAGGGAGGCAAGTTCGGACGGCAAGTCGATCTTGTACTCGATTTTTTTGCTGAGTGTCATGATGATCAGGAAATGTTCCGCAAACTGAAGCTCGCTCTCCAGTGTTACCTCATGCCGGTCCAATTTGGTTAAATAGCGGTAATATTCCGCCAGGTGCTTGCTCATTCGCATGACCGCATCCGGCGAAAACTGGGCGACCGACATGATATAAAACAAACTGTTGTATAAAAAATGCGGATTAATCTGGGCTTGCAGTTGTTTTAATTCGGCACTTCTTCTCAGATTTGTTTCGGTCTTCAAGGATACGAACAGCTCCTGGATCTCTGCAACCATATGGTTAAAACTGCGGAATAGGCTGTAGAATTCCTTATCGGTGTTCTCGGTAATTCGTGTGTTGTGATTGCCTTGTTCAACCTGTGAGAACTTCTTCTCCAACAGACGAATGTTTCGGTAATAATTCCGGTAAAACGTGAAGATAACAAACAAACCGAGCGTCAAAACGGCTAAAATGCTCACAAGGAAAACTTTGCGATTGCGATCCAGCGGCTGCAGAAAATCATTCGTACGTGTGTATGTAATCAGGTAGGCGTCAATCGGTTCAATGTATCTTGAGAGAACATAGTAATCATCCGATTTGGTATGATAATCATATTTTACAGTTGACTCCGGTTGGGGCGTGAGCATGCTGTTAACCGCTTTCAATAAATCGTTGTCAACTTCTTTTTCACTCCACAATTGCTGTTGGTTAAACAGGAAAAAAGCATTCGAGCTGTCATTGTTGACCGCCTTCTTGAGCAGGCTCTTCAAATAATCGGTTTTCAGTTTTACGCCAACGACATATTGGGCAGGTTCAACTTTTCCGTTTTTTTGGATATAAGGGTAGACGGCAAAGTAATACAGGCTGCCTTCGAAAATTCGCCAACCCCGTTCTTGAACTTCCTTGAACGGAAGTCTTGCCTCCAGCGTATTGTTGGTGGACAGGAACGATTCTTCAGACTTCCAGTAGATGCCGATGGACTCAATCGAACGGCTGGAAAGCAAAATTTGACGTAAGCGATCAACGATTTCATTTTTCTTCATTTGGGAATCGTAGTTACTCAGCTCAATCACTTGGCTCTGATAAAACCGGACGTCACTGTCGGCTGCAAACTGGACCCCGTACATGTTAGCCTCATACATAATTCCGTCCAAAATGCCTTTCACATAATCAAGCTGGTTCTTGGAAGCTCCAATCAGATTGTCCTCCAGTGTTTTGGAACTCAAACGGTTCATCACGAAAAATAAACTTAACGTCAGCAGCAGAAAAAAAACAAAGAAATAGATAAATCGCTTCATGTACATTTTTCTTAGCATCGTGATTCCCTTTCCTGACCATAAGCTTGGGAGTAATAAGGTCTCTACCAATTTAACTTTAATATAAGCCAAACGACCGAAAAGAGGAAGGGCGGCACAACGCTAAAATGAAAGCGGTTTAAAGTGGTTCAGGCTGGGGTGATGATCTTGAAATTTTGGCATTTTGGAATGAAAGCGCTTTTGTTAAGCTTGATTGGAGGATTGATTTCCAGGACTTGTCATAAAGGAGGTATGCAGCATTAATGAGATGGGCACCGTTACATCCGCAGAAAAAGTAAAAACCAGGATTAAAAGGCGTAGTCCATGGAAAACCGAAATCAGGAAAAGCTGGCCGTTGTATGTACTGTGTCTTCCCGCTTTCGTATTTGTCTGTATCTTCTCGTATGGGCCGATGGTTGGCTTGCTCATGGCGTTTCAGGACTACAAACCATGGCTTGGTATCTCGGGTTCCCGGTGGATCGGGTTAGCAAATTTCGAAAGGATCTTCCAGTACGACGAAGCAACTCAAGCGATCGTTAATACGCTGATTATTGCGGTTTCCAAAATTATCGTCGGTATTATCGTTCCGATTATCATGGCTATTTTGCTGAGCGAGGTACGAAATATCGGGATTAAGAAAAGTGTACAGACACTGGTGTATCTGCCGCACTTTTTGTCCTGGGTCACTGTCGCGGGACTGATGATTGATATTCTGGGATTAGACGGAGGCATCAATCGAATATTGAACTGGTTGTTTGAGAGCGAACCGATTTACTTTTTGGGTGATCCGGATCTCTTTCGGTACACTGTCGTTGTGAGTGACGTTTGGAAAAGCTTCGGTTTTGGCATGATTGTCTATTTGGCTACCATTGCGGGAATCAATCCCTCCTATTACGAAGCGGCTGAGATTGACGGAGCCACACGCCGGCAGCAAATTCGATACGTCACCTTGCCCAGCATGCTGCCGATGATTATCGTCATCTCTACACTTAGTCTGGGCAACATTCTGGACGCCGGATTTGATCAGGTT
Organism: Paenibacillus sp. 7523-1; assembly: GCF_002276415.1. Taxonomy (NCBI): domain Bacteria; kingdom Bacillati; phylum Bacillota; class Bacilli; order Caryophanales; family Paenibacillaceae; genus Paenibacillus; species Paenibacillus sp. 7523-1. The sequence goes on from NZ_NPBR01000002.1 coordinate 174,467, forward strand.
TTCAACTTGTATAACCCGCTTGTCTACAGTACGGGAGATATTATCGACACCTATGTCTATCGTTCTTCCTTGTTAAACGGGCAATACGGATTCGGGACAGCGGTTGGTCTCTTCAAATCGGGAATCAGCCTGATTCTGATCGTCGTATCCTACAGGCTGGCCTATAAGTATGCCAATTATAAAATATTCTAACAAGAGGGAGAGGGATCATGTACCATAAGACGACAGGTTATAGAGTATTCTCCTATTTTAATTACGTGTTCATGATACTGGCCGGTCTGGCGTGTTTTCTTCCACTGCTTCATCTGTTGGCGCAATCGCTCAGCAGCAAAGCGGCCATTAGCGGTAATATGGTGTCATTTTGGCCGGTCGGGTTCAACGTGGATGCGTATGTAAAAACGTTTAACAATTCCAATTTCAATGGTGCAATGCTGACATCCATCACCCGAACCGTTTTGGGGACCACCATCAGCATGTTTATCCTGACCTGTGCAGGATATGCTCTGTCCAAGGAATTTCGGGGCCGCAACGCACTCATGTGGTTCTTTATCTTCACCATGCTTTTCTCCGGGGGACTGATACCTTCTTACATTTTGGTGACAAGCCTCGGGTTGAAGGATACGATCTGGGCCCTTGTACTGCCAGGAGCCTTCGGAGCTTACAATCTCATACTTCTCGTTAATTTCTTCAAAACGATTCCAAAAGCGCTGGAAGAAGCAGCATTCATTGACGGAGCATCTTTCTTTGTGATCCTTAGCAAAATCTATCTGCCGCTATCTCTGCCCGGAATCGCTACCGTATCTTTATTCATCATGGTCGGACATTGGAATTCCTGGTTTGACGGGATTTTATACATGTCGGATGCGAGCAGGTATCCGCTGGCTTCCTTCCTGCAGACGGTTGTGGTGCAGAGCAACATGCAGAACATGGCGATGAGCCAGTCTGAAGTCGCGGCCATGTCGGAGCAGAGCATCAAGGCAGCCCAAATTTTTGTCAGTACGCTGCCTATTATTTTGGTCTATCCTTTTTTGCAGCGTTACTTCGTGAAGGGGATTGTGTTAGGTGCTGTGAAAGAGTAGTTTTCATCATGATTAGGAGCAGTAGAATGATTAGCAAGCAGTACGATATGGACGAAGGGGGCATGTTTCAATGAAGGAAAAAATAAGGATTCGGAAAATGGTTAGCTTGGTAATCCTGTCCGCTTTGCTTGTGGCTGGATGCAGCCAAGGAGAGAACAGTACTGAATCTGCACCGACATCGGTGCTTAAGGACGGAAAATACGATCCTCCATTCAAGATTACGATTGCGAAACAACAGGATGAAAATGCCGGCAAATATATCAATGGTGAAAGTTTGAATGACAATGTATTAACCCGCTGGGGAGAAAAAAATCTGGGCATCAAGATCGAAACCACACTGCTGGGTGGCGATGCTTCCCAATATAATACCAAGCTTCGGCTGGCGTTAACCGGTTCCGAAAAGCTGCCTGATGTCCTGCCGGTGTATGACACCATGCTAGTCAACGATTTGATCGAATCGGGCCGGGTCAAAGAGATAACGGAAGATATTGCAGCTTATATGCCAGAGCGGATGAGAGAGATTTACAAACAATACCCAACGACGTTCAATCCGGTGGTCAGGGACGGGAAGGTTTACGGAATGGCGATCGCACCGAATCTGACGGAGGGCGAAGTCATGCTGATCCGTCAGGACTGGTTGGATAAATTTAAAATGAAAGCGCCAACAACCATAGAAGAGTTTGAGAACGTCATTGCGGCATTTACCACGGAGGACCCGGATGGTAACGGCAAGCAAGACACATACGGGTTTACATTCTCGGGCAAGGATTCCTACAACACGGGCTGGGTCAGTGATCCCGTCATGATCTTCAGCGCATATACAGGGAAACACCTTCCGCGGCAATGGGTGAACGACAATGGCAAATTAACCTATGGATCAGTAGCTGAAGGCAACAGGGAGGCACTCGCCAAGCTGCGGGATTGGTATGCCAAAGGGTATTTGAACAAAGAACTGGCCACTCAGGGTGCATGGGACGCATTATCCGATTTTACCGAAGGCAAGGCAGGCATCATCATTGGACGTCCTTGGCTCTATGACAGTGTGAAGGATGTGGAGAAAAATATCGAGGGCGCCAAAATCCAAGCTTACCCGACCATTCAAGGTGTAAATGGTGATAAGACATATCAGTCCGCTCAGCAAAACGATGGCGTATTCATGTTCAATAACGAATTCCAAAACATGGAGGCATTCTTCCTGTACTACGATAAAATGTACGATGCGGCCTTCAGTACGGGGGATTTCAAATATGGCTACGCTCAGGGTTACGATTACGATATCGTCAATGAAGAGGTGACATTCGATCCGAAAAAATTCAACAAACCTCTGGAAGCGATACAAAGTGTTGGGAAAATGGGGTTCACCAAAAATACGCCGAGTGTAGATGGTCCCGGAAAATCATATTTTGATCTGGCGAACGGTGTCAAAGCCGATACCGGTGTGCTCATCCAAAGTGATTCTAAGGATCAAACAACCAAAGATGGATATCGCATTTCATATGAAAACCGGGATGTTCTGCTTCCAAACGAGTTTAACGGTCCACCTACGCCAACGATGCAAAATGTGTGGGAGCAGCTGACTACCATGGAGCAAGAAACCTTCACCAAAATCATATACGGCAATGAGCCAATTGAAGCATTTGATACTTTTGTGAAGCAGTGGCACGAAAAAGGCGGAGACCAAGTCATCGATGAAGTAAACGAGTGGTATAGCCAGGCCAGCGAGACGGATGTCATGGCACTCATGAAGTTGAAATAAAGTCACACTCTACCAAGATCAGCCTTCCGGCATAAGGAAGGTTGGTCTACTAAAAAGGAGATGATGAGACATGGTTATAGAAAAACGAGGGACGGCTATTGTGATTGCATTGATAGTGTTAACTTGCCATCTATTATTCTCTGCTCAAACCGTTCACGCTGAAGATAGTGAGGGGACCCAGATTGCAGCAACACTGTTTGTGCTTAAGAACGCATCCGAAGTGTCCAATGCCAAAATACACTGGGCACCTGTTAATGGAGCAAACGAATATGAATTATATCGATCCGAGAACAATGAGCCCTTCATTTTATTGCAAACCTTGACCGGAACAACGATGGATGATTATGACCTTACCATAGGCAGCACATACAGATATCAAGTGAAAGCATATGGCGGAAGCTCCTTGATAACCTCTGCTGTCTCGCCCGAATATGCACCCCACACCCTTCCAGATAACCTCACAACCTTTGATAATACGAACCAATCTACTTTAAACCTCCCGAATGAACTAAAAGTAGGGAATACCTACTACAGATTTAATTTTGTTCAAAAGTCCTCAGGCGGCTTTGGCCAGATGATACAACAGACGTCAACTGACGATATCACTTATGGGAATGACAAGGTGGTACTTTCCTACACGGATCATCCGGACTTGGCGAATTCCAAATTCGAAGGGATTAATGTCTTATACCATGCTCCCACGAACAAATTCGTATTTTGGGCCCATTATGAGAACAGCACAGATTACACACTTGCCAGGGTGTCAGTAGCTTCTGCCACGCCTGGAGAGAACTTCACCTTTCATAAAAGCTTTCGACCAGAAGGGAATGAGTCTCGGGATATCTCCATTTTCAAAGATGACGACGATTCAGCTTATTTGATCTCAACAGCGAATAATAATTCAGATACGATTTTGTACAAGTTGACCTCTGATTGGCTGGATGTGGAAAACCAGGTTTCCGTAATCTATCAGGATCAACATCGGGAACTGCCCAAAGTGATCAAAAAGGATGGCGTTTATTATTTGTTCTCGTCCCAAGCTGCGGGTTGGTACCCGAGTATACCTATGTATTCCTCCGCTTCAAGCATCGATGGAGAGTGGTCTGAATTACGAACGATAGGCAACACGTCAACCTTCTCGGCACAATCGGGTTCTGTCATGCGGGTAAAATCAAACACGGGTAACCAAGTGGTTATGGTTGCTTATCGATGGATGTTCGGCTGGGCTGGCACGGAAAACGGAACAACAGAGGAGCGGCTTCTTCCCGTTTCCTTCTCCAATGGTTACGCATTCTATGACTATTTCGATCAAGTCCTCTACAGTGCGAACGATGATGTCGTAGTCCCTGTCCAGGACGGAAAGCTGCTGTCCCAAGGCAAACCAGCAACAGCGCAAACGGCTACGGGGACGAACCCGGCGAATTATGCGAACGATGGCAACTATCAAACGGAATGGATCGGTACAGGCAGTTCCTGGCCACATTGGTGGAAGGTAGACCTCGGTTCGGTTCAAGAGATTCATAATGTACAAATTTCCTGGTGGATGCAAAAAGGCTCTGAAGGGTTTTACAAATATAAAATTGAGACAAGTACAGACAATGTAAATTGGACTGAAGCATTGGATCGTACCAATAATACCTCTTACGGTTTCACCTCGGATACGTTATCAAGTACGGCGAGATATGTAAGAATCCATATGGTGAATGCTCAGCTCCATAACAACCCGAACAACTGGTATACACCAAGGTTGTGGGAAGTGAAGGTATTTGGAGCAGATGAAGAATAGCAAATACTCCAACCTGAAAAACAAATAGAAGAGAGGGATAACGGTTTGAATAATCATCAATTAACCAATGGAACCATCTGGCGTGATATAAGTGGTCAGCCGATCCATGCCCATGGTGGACATATGTTGTTCCATGATCATTATTATTACTGGTATGGGGAAGACCGCAGAGATGATATTTATGTCAGTTGTTACCGTTCCAGAGATCTGTTCAATTGGGAGTTTCGAAATCATATCCTTACGACTTCCACTCCGGCTGCCCCCATCAGGGTACGAACCAACATGAAATTAATGAATGACAGGGTCGGAAAAGTGAACCTCGAACGGCCCAAAGTGCTGTTTAATCAGGAAACTAAAAAGTTTGTACTATGGGTCCACTATGAGAACGGAACGAATTATAATGATGCTGCATGTGCCATTGCCACATCCGATTATCCAGATAGCCATTTCATCTATCATGGCAGCTTCAATCCATATGGTTATATGTCGCGTGACTGTACGCTCTTTCAGGATGATGACGGGACTGCCTACTTTATATCAGCTGCCAGAGATAATGCGGATCTTCATATCTATCGTCTGCAGCAGGATTACCTGAATGTCGACAGTCTGATCGGAAAGTTGTGGCAGGGGGAGTATCGGGAGGCGCCGGCGGTTTTCAAGCGGAATGGGAAATACTACATGCTAACCTCTTTTTGTACGGGTTGGGATCCGAATCAAGGGAAGGTAGCAGTGGCGGAAACTATGGATGGACCGTGGGGGATGCTGAGGAATTTCGGTGACGAAACGACATATCACACGCAGCCGTCTTTTGTACTGAAGCGATCCGAACAGGAATATCTGTACTTTGCGGACCGTTGGAATGGAGCAGATTATTTTCAATCCAGCTATGTGGTGCTACCGATTGAATGGGAAGGCGATATGCCGATACTGAATAATTACTCTGCATTAACATTGAATAAGGATACAAATTCAATCTCTTTTGAAAGGTAAATAATAGGGAATCAACGTAAGCGTAGATGGACGGATTAAAGGATGATGGACAGATGTTGATATCTTCAGGGAACGAAGGTTCAACGTCTGTCCAATAACCATAATGGGGATTCACTTCCAAAAGTTGAGTTAATTATAATGGCACATCTACAGCATAACGATCGCGTAGAATCGATAGATGGTGCAGTTCATGTCCAACCAAAACATAAGCAATGGATCGAGCCGAAGCTGGGTTATCACTAACAATTCCTTTACGCAGCCAAGCTTCCGGCGTGATATGACTGAGCATAAGAAGGGTCGAGCGACGTGCGACCGTATATTCTTCGTTCAGATCGGCTACGGTGTACGCATCAAAGGGATGACTTTGCATAAGGACATCCTGATCGTAACCGGGATGATTTGCTTGGTCGCCTCTGGCGATGCGAAGCAGTCTGCTGCTCATGATACGTTCGTTATCCGTCAGGTGGCCAATGACCTCTTTTACGCTCCACTTGCCTTCAGCATAACGGTAATTGGCTTGCTCCTCAGTCAATGAGGACAGAAGGGTATGTACGATATTGGATTGCTGCTCCAACCGTTCGATGATATTCCCTTCGGGAACCAGTTTTATGTATCCTTCATAATAAGCTGCATACTCCTCTGTCGTTGGTCTTTCAAGCATGTTAGCGCCTCCTTTGGGATTCATAGCTCTAGATTTAATTGTAATATATGCCCGGAGTGATTCTCAACCTTCTCATGGTGGATTTGGCTGCTTCATGACGTTAATAGTTAAGAGGGTGAATTTTGATTGGAGCAGAAATGCTACAATTGAAATCCTACTTGCAGCATGAAGCATGCCCTTCCGCTTATTGGGCGGAAGGGCATGCTATGTATTGTTCGGAAGCTCGTTTAGAAAGCTTCCGAACATTCGTTTAAATACATTTTCCAGGTATTCATTTTTTCTTCGTTCTATTCATTCATTGTCTGCAGGAGTAATGGAGACTCTTGGTGCTCCGGTACCCACCTTTAAATTTGGCAGCTCATCGAGCGTAATGACATAATCACTTTGGTAAAGTGTTTTGAGAGTGGCCGGATTGTTGAATGCAGAACTCATCAGATGTTCTCCGTACCAAGGGCAGAAGTAGAGCCATCCCGATTTTTCCTCCATCAGATTCTGTACGCTTGGAACCGTGTCATTCTCCGTCATGGCCACCATCTTTTGGCCGCCTGTCAAATCAACAAGCTGATAAAATATCGATGTAATCGCATCTTCATTGGGAACGCCGGACAAACCATCATATCGATTGTAAATCGTATTGTATTTGTCATAGCCGACCAGATCCACCTGGTCGTCGCCAGGATACCAAGCAGGGGATGTGCTATAAACGTAGCTGTTGTAAGTCCAGATCAAGTTGTGCAGATCATAAGTTTCCGTGAGCTCGGTATATAAAAGGTCCCATAGCTGCTTATATACATCTGCGCCAGCCGAAGCCCACCAAAACCAGGCTCCTTCGCCATTTAACCCGCCATTACCTTCAGCCTCATGGTAAGGCCGGAAAATAACAGGCACGTCATGATCCTGTAAAATCTGCAGCTGCTCCGCCAAATCCGCAATGGTCAGCATCACGTATTCATATTCTTTCGTTCCAGGAATGACTGCATTCGCCGTATTAAAATTAGTTTCGGTCGGTTTGTAGGTTGCTTCTTTCCAATCAACGAATTCTCCGAGTTGATAGGTGTCGAATTGGCGAGGAACATTGATATGCCATGCAGCTGTAGCAATCCCACCTCGGTTATTAACCCAGTCGATCATGCGATCGGTTGTGCCGTCCTCCCAACCATATAAAGGATTATAATTCATAAAATCGAAACCTCGAATGGCCGGATATTTACCGGAAAGGTCGTGAATCCATTCAAACTCCAATTCGGTATCTCCATTATTACCGCCTCCGTAAATCTCTTGCTGTCCAGAAATAATATGGTTGCCGTAAACTTCTGTCAAATAGTTCATTAAAAGCTGGGTTTCGGGTGTAGCCTCAGGATCGGTGAGAACAGGCTGTACATCCAGAGGATCGAGATCGGCGTGATCTACAGTGAAGGTGTCAAAATAAGCAAAGCCCCAGCCTGCTTTAACTTGGATGGTATTGATCCCTTGATTCAGCTTGTGAAATCCGAAGTCGTAATTCGACCATGCTGTCGAATAGGGCAGCATGTGCGACCCTTTGGTCACGCCGTTAACGGTTAAATATTGAAGTCTTCCATCAGGGCTCAACTCTTGCATGTACTGAGTGGAGATAGCGTACATACCGGTTTCAGGAACAGTAACGTTGAAGGTGATCGTACCGGAATTCTGCATCCAGACAAATCCGCTTCCAGAGAAGCCAGGTTTGGGTTGTCCGTAAATTTCAGTAACGACTTGCAGATCGGACGTCAGCTGAGCATTTTCGCTTTCAATTGTGAATAGAGGAGGATCTGCATGAACAGGCGTGTTCATCCAACCAAACATGAGGACAAATACCAACATTAGTGCGCTTGCCTTTGTGAGCTGATTTTTCATTTCCATCTCCCTTTTCATTGTGAAATAAGATCAAGAATTGTCAATAAAACCAGTCATGGATGCGCTTTCAAAACAAACATAGCACAGGTATCAAATTTTGTAAATATATGTAATAAAACTTAGAGATTTACTGCTTCTTTGGTTTTTTTATTTTTTTTTGCAACAGACGTTTGAGAAAAAAATATGTCTTACCAGCAGCCAATGTCTCTTTTTAATTTCTCTTCGTTATTCTTGTTCACATCCGAATCATGTTATCTTCTTTTATACAAACTTGTGGTGGTATAATAGAAGGGTTGCTAAATAATATGCTGTTGATGCATGAAGGCAACTTCTTGTCCAACTAATGTTTAATACAATAAAGGAATGATAAGACATGACAGATTCGCTGAGACAAGATATCCGGGATCGATTAGCCCAAAAGGATTACCATTGCGAGAAAGAGTATACATTATCAATTCTTAGCGGCAAGTGGAAAGTGGTTATTTTATGGCATTTGGGAGTAGAAGGACCTCATCGGTTTAGCGATTTACAAAAGCTCTTTCCTAAAATTTCACATAAAATGTTGACAAGCCAGCTGCGTGAGCTAATTGAGGATGGCATCGTTCATCGAGAAGTCTATCCGGATGTCCCTCCCAAGGTTGAATATTCGATGACAGAAGTAGGAATGAGCATACTGCCCATTGTGGAAATGATGTATACTTGGGGTCTGAATCGGCTAAGTCAGCTTAAGGAAGAAAGCAAGTAAATGGATGTGGCAGTTACCGTTTGGTAACCACCGCACCAAAAAGTGCATGCTTTTCATTTAAAGTAAGGGCAGTTAGAATGGAATAGAAGTTGAGAACGATTGTTTTTAACGCTAGGTTTGTAATTCCATTTAACTTATCTACTAATCGAAGGAGCGAACAATAATATGCAGTCCATAGCAGGAAAAGTAGCATTAATTACAGGAGCAGGTCGCGGGATTGGTCGCGCGATTGCCATTGCATTTGCACAAGAGGGCATTCACGTAGGTCTTGTAGGCCGGACACTTGAGAATTTGCAAAAGGTCAAGGAAGAACTTAAACCGTACAATGTGAACGTAGCGATTGCTGCAGCAGATGTGACCGATCTGGATTCCATTACAGCAGCAGTAGAGTCTGTGCGGGGAGAGCTCGGAGCGATCGATATTCTGATCAACAATGCGGGTATCGGCAAATTCGGCGGATTCATGGAGTTAACACCGGAAGAATGGACCAATATTATTGATGTCAATGTGAAAGGTGTATATTACACGACCCGTGCGGTATTGCCAGAAATGATGGAGCGCAACACAGGCGATATCATTAACATTTCATCTACGGCTGGACAAAAAGGTGCGCCGCTTACGAGCGCGTATACTGCATCCAAGGCAGCTGTGAATGGACTCACCGAGTCTTTGATGCTTGAAGTACGTAAGAAAAACATTCGTGTTACGGCTCTGACTCCTAGCACTGTTGCTACGGATATGGCAGTCGAGCTCAAGTTGACGGACGGCAATCCGGACAAGGTGATGCAGCCTGAAGATCTGGCAGACCTGATCGTGGCACAACTGAAGCTGCACCCACGCGTATTGTTGAAGCATGCGGGGCTATGGTCAACAAATCCGTAAATGGATAGAAACAAAAGTGCATTGTAAAAATGTACACTAGAATCATACAAAAATAAGTCGCTATTTAAGCGGCTTATTTTTGTTTTGTAGAATTCTGACCTTGCTTCACTAATAACCAATAATGAATACTACTGTACAAGGTGTTCCAGTTCAGGCTGCAGTTTATTCCGCAGCATAAACAACATGGCAGCACCAACGAGGAAAGCAACAGCATCCGCAATAACTAGTGACCAGACCACGCCATGGAAGCCGCTCATATAATTGGCGATGAAAAGCACAGGAATCAATGTAACTCCTTGAATAATGGACATAACAAATGCGGCGGTTCCTTGGGCAGTTGCCTGGAAAATGCCTGTGAACAGCGTCGTCATTCCTGAGATGAACAGGGACAGAAATGTCACATGCAGAATATAGCTTCCCATTTCAATGAGCTGCGGATCATTCGTGAATAGTCCGATTAAATGATCGGAGATCAGATAAACGATGATGCCGAACCCGGCGGCTAGAACGAGAATGCTTTTAATCGTAAATCCAATGGTTTGTTTCATACGCAGCCTGTTCGCCGTAAACGTAAAAGCAATCAGTGGCACAACTCCTTCACATAATCCCATCAAAATGAATTCAGGAAACTGCAGCAAACGTGATGCAATCCCGTAACCCGCTACAGCCTGATCCCCATAGTCGGCAAGAAAATGGTTCAAGAAAAGTGACATGGCCCCCAGGAAGATACTCATGATAAAGACAGGAACACCAATTTTGAATACATTGCTCAGGATGTCTTTGCTTGCCTTAAACCATTTGGCAGAAATGGTGAGTAAACGGCTTTTATTCCCCATATGAAAGGCGTAGAATGCACTCGCAACCAGGTTGGAAATCACGGTAGCAGAGGCTACACCAATAACGCCCCAGTGAAAGACGTAGATGACTACCGCATCAAGTATGATGTTTACGACCACACTGAGGATCATGCCGACCATTGACGTGATGGCCGATCCTTCGGAGCGTACGATATTTTCCAGTGTGAAAAACAGGATTACAAATGGCGAGCCAAGCAGCATAACGGTGACATACTCTTTTGTGAATCCAAATGATTCTGTTGTTGCACCTAGACCATGAACGATGGGATCGATCAATGGAAGACCGATGGCCATGACCAGCAAACCGAGAGCTAAACTGCTGTAGAACGCAAAGGAAGACACATGTTTTACGTCATCATATTTCTGCTCGCCCAGCAAACGGGAAATAAAGGTACCGCTGCCTATGCCAATCAAGTTACCTAACGCCATGATGGCGGCAAACAAAGGCAAAGTTAGCGCAAGAGCGGTTAACATCGCAGTATTGCCCAGCGTACCGAGGAAATAGGCGTTCAAGATGGAGTATATGACGTTCATTGACGTGCCGAGCATCATCGGGATGGCAAAGTGAGCTACGGCTTTGGTGATTGGAGCCTTTTCAAAATAATGGAGGTTTTCTGCATCCATGTGGGTCACTACCTTCTTCATGTAATTTAGTATTGCTGACAATCTAACAGTGTTAGTTTGTGCCTTACAGTGTAAGATGATATCATGAGCGTATGAACCTGTAAAGTAAAACTTACACTGTTAGATAAAGGGCGGATATTAATGAAAAAACAACAGCCACAAATCTCGGAAGATAAAATATTGGAAGCATCGTGGGGACTTCTGGGAGAAGAGGGCATCGAGAAATTCAGCATGAGACGATTAGCCGATCGTCTGGGGATTCAGGCGCCTTCTATTTATTGGTATTTCAAGAGCAAGCAGAATCTCTATCAACGACTGGCTAACCAGATATCGAAAATCATTTTGGAGGAATTCAATTCGGAGGGGAATTGGAAAGAGCAGTTGGAGGAACTAGCCATAACCATTCGAAGCGTGTTGAGTCGCTATCCCTGCTCGACGCAGCTCATGATGATGACGCTGCCCCATGAACCTGACATGATCCGATTCACCAACCGTATGTTGCTTTGCGTAGAATCGACACCACTTGAGCAAGAGCAGAAATTGCAAGCCGTTATAACGCTTACAAACTATGTGTTCTATTTCGTTTTGGATGATTATCAACATCAGCGTAATATCGCCGTGATGCTGGAGGATGAGGGAATGGCTCCGGGCGGGCAGATGAACGAACTTCTGGACTCCATGACAGAGGCAGAAGCAGGACTTTTCCGAGGAATGTACAAAAGTGGACTTTTTGAGGTAATGGGGACCGATCAGGCTTTTGAATTTGGTTTAAAGCTGATTTTGATGGGGATTGAGCAGGTTATTAAGGAGTATGAGGAGTAAATCAATATTCACTGCTCATCTGGGGATGAAGTTGCCCCGGCAGACCTTACGATGATGGGCATAACGTGCAACGAAATAGAGACAATGTATATAGAGAAGTAATTGCCAAGGTACATTCCCTTGTTGGATTGTAAACTGAAAAGCTGATGCGGGTGACAAGACCGTATCAGCTTTTTTATGTTGAACGCCCATAATGCGACTCTTTAATGAGTGTCCGCAACCAATCGTTAACAGTAGTATCCCATTTCAAACTTACTGTTTAATGTCCTTTTCGTGGACAAATTTCTTCAATATCGAAAAATCCTCTGTCACCTTTTTAAAAGGTAATGTTTCCAGCACCTGTTCCCGGTAATTCTTCCTGGCTGCTTCGCTGAGGCGAGAGTCAAGGATGCTGAGCACGCCAAGGTCCGTTTCGCTGCGAATCAATCGTCCTGTTCCTTGCCGTAACCGAAGAAGCATGTCCGGTACAAAGACGTCCATGAACGAATTGTCGGATACAGTGGCCTTATACGCATAGATGGGATCGGACGGAACATGGAAGGGCAGACGAAAAACAATGACTTGCGACAGGTCAGGACCCTCAATATTTACACCTTCCCAGAAAACGCCTGTACTAAGCAAGACACCTTTACTTCGGCGGAATTCTGCGATTACCCCATCTTGGGAAGATCCCTCCTTCTGAACATGTACCGCCCATGGATATTTACCCTTATCTGAGATCAGCTTCTGATGAATATACTTCATGTCTTCCTTGGCAGAAAAAAGGACCAAAGTTCTACCTTGGGTTAAATTACAGAGTTGAATCATTTCGTGGTAGGCTGCTTCAAGATACAGCTCGCGATGATCGTAATGATAGGTTGGAACCTTGTTCGAGATGTACATCATGGCATGGTTCGTGTAATCAAATGGAGAGGGTTTGCGGTCCATATAATCGCCCCTGTAACCAAGCGATTGTGTTAAATAAGAATATTGTTCCTCCAGCGTTTCTCCGCCTTGACACATCGTGGCCGACGTGAGAATCACAGACGTTTTGCCGTTAAATAACGTATGTTTTAGAAACTGGCTTATATCTTTGGGACAGATGCTGATTGTGGTTGCCCGAAGTGTTCTACTTGCCCAACTAAGATGATTATCATCTGTGTTAGCCAAAACATCCATGAGAGATATAAGCCCGTTCATCGCTTCATAAACTTCGTCAATCTCGCGCTCGTTGCGTGAAGTCAGAACCGATAAGCGAAGACTAAGGTCCTTCAAATGTTGGGAGACTTGGCGAAATGGTATGCCTTGCATCTCAGCAATCTTGATACGGTCACTATCCTGTTTGGCCTCTCGGAGCAGGTCAGCCTCGATTTGTTTGAAAATATGCTGAGTACATCTTTTGATGAATTTGGATTGGGAAAGGAGAGTCTTGTCCATAGACTGCTTCATGAGCAATTGTACCGTGTTGTCCAGTGTACGGCAGATGCCTCTTAACGTGAACTCGAGCGTTCTTGCGTCTCTAACTTTGGCCTCCAGATTATGGGCTTCATCAATGATGATTAGAGCCGGTCTTTCTGTAATAATGCCCCTTGTTCCTTCTTTTTTCTTCATCAGATCCCGGATGAGCAGATCTTGATTCACAATAATAAAATCAATCTCGCTTGGCCTAGCATTAATTTTGGCACGCATTTCGTAAAACAAGCATCCATTTTTATGATGACAACGTTCGAATTGGCAATCATTTACGGACACGTTAGACCATTCAGTATCACTAATTCCACCTTGGATGTCCGCTCTTTCATCAATTTCATAATTAATTACTCGCTGAGCAAGGGTGGACAAGGGGGAATTTGGATCATCTGGCTCGAACAACTCCGCAGCCCTGTTTCGGCAAGCATACTGGCCCATGCCTTTACCTACGACAGAGCGAACTGTAGTGAAGCCGAGCCGGCTGCCGATGACGCGAAGATCCTTATGTATCTGTTCCGAAAGCTGAATGGAGGATGTGGCGATAATAATGGGCTGTTGTGATACCTGATTAATGAGCAGACTGGGGATGAGATAACCAAAGGACTTGCCGATACCCACGCCAGCTTCAATCATGGCATTTCGCCCGTTAACATAGGCATCCGTGATATCGAGAGACATATCCTGCTGCCCGATCCGCTCGCGAAGACCCATTCGGGGGAAACGGTCATACACCCGAAAGATGCCTTCAACAAGTGAGCGTTCGAGCTCCTTTTTCGGTTTGCGTTTCTGTGATTTGGAGAGTTCATTTAACCAATTCAAGACAATCACCTCACTTCCTAATGTAAAATCTTCCTCTTCGGCTATTTTTAGTGAAACCCTAATTATCTTAGATGCGTCATTTACAGTCAAGTGTATGTAAGCGATGATCAAGTCCAAGGCTATAAAACGTAACTAAACGGATATCAATAGCGTCTATTTATCTTACATAGAACAGCAACAGGAGTGAAACAAATGCAGCGAAAAATGATAGGCATATTCGGCGCCGTTCTCAGCTCTATGCTCATATGGGCGGGAAATGCAGCAGCCGAAGAGCATTTTAATGATTTACAGTATTCCAAGTGGGCAGAAGATGGTATTGAGTATATGGCGAAGCGGGGAACCGTCGCAGGGTATGGAGATGGGAAATTTAAACCCGCAGGGCTTGTCACAAGAGCACAGGCTGTCACCTTTCTGGTACGGGAGCTATATCCTGAACAGCTAGAGAAGCCCGCTGAAGGTACGACTTACTCGGATGTTCCAGAGACACACGCCTTTACTAAAGAAATTGCGATCGCTTCTAAAAATGGACTGGCCAGCGGATTCCCGGATGGCTCCTTCCGTCCAGATGCACCGCTTAGCCGCGCTGAAACTGCAGCTTTCTTAACACGCGCATATTCTCTATCGGAAGGCAAGCAAACCGCCAATTGGTCCGATACGGAAAGCCATTGGGCAGCAGCGCCCATTCTCGTCATGAGCTCCAATGGTTTGGTCGGCGGATATTCAGATGGCACCTACCGTCCGAATCAAACGGTCACGCGAGCAGAATATGCCGTATTTATGTCACGATTGATTCAGTTCGAACGCCAGGCAGCCATTCAGGCTCAGGATTGGGACAAGCTGATTTCTTATATGACCGTGAGTGAGCAGGTCGGTCAGATGCTTATGCCTGACATTCGGCAGTGGAACGGTAAAGTGACAACGACAGTCAATGAAGGATTGAAAAGCAGTATCCATAATCAGGATCTGGGTGGCTTAATCCTTTTTGATAAAAATATTGTGGACACTCGGCAGATCACAACATTCACGCACAATCTGCAAAAGGAAGCAGGGGACATTCCAATGTTTCTTGGCATTGACCAGGAGGGCGGCGTGATTAAGCGAATCCCTGGCGGTACCAATTTACCGGGTCAAATGGCTCTAGGTGCAACCGGAGATTCAGCCCTGTCTGAAGCGGCAGGACAGCTGACGGGCGAAGAGCTGAAAGCACTGGGACTGAATATCAACTTTGCCCCAGTGCTCGATATTAACAGCAATCCGGACAACCCGATCATCGGAATGCGATCATTCAGTTCAGATGCAGATTTGGTCACCAGACTTGGTCTCGCAACGATAACAGGGCTGCGGCAATCTGGCGTCATTGCGGCAGTTAAGCATTTTCCAGGACACGGGGACACGATGGTGGATTCCCATCTCGGATTGCCGGTCCTGACGCATAACCGCGAGCGGCTCGATTCGGTGGAGCTGAAACCTTTTCAGGCAGCAATCGAAAACGGGGTGGAGATGATCATGACTGCTCACATTGCTTTTCCTGCCATAGACAACGAACAGGTCACTTCGCTTAAAGATGGACAACGGGTGCCTGTTCCAGCCACGTTATCCAAAAAGGTATTGAATGGTCTGCTTCGGGAAGAGCTTGGATATGAGGGGATCATTATTTCAGATGCGTTCACCATGGATGGGATAGCGGAGCATTTTGGTGAAGATCAGGCGGTAGAACGGGCGGTCAATGCCGGTGTGGATATCATCCTAATGCCGCAGAATTGTGCCGCTGCTCACCAAACACTCGTGAATGCAGTGAAGAACGGAACGATTCCGATTGATACCATTCATGCATCCGTTGAGCGCATTTTGGAACTAAAAGCGAAGTATGGCTTGTTTGAACGCAGTGAAAGCCTTACGTCTAAGCTGGCCGAGCTTAACCAAGTTATCGGTTCAGAGGGACATCGCGAGGTGGAGCGGGAAATTGCAGAGCGCGCAGTCACCCTGTTGGCCAGCCGTGACGGTAAACGCCCGGATTCATTGCAACAAGGAGATCGGGTCGTCATTGTTGCAGCGGAGGAAGAGCAAGCCAAACAGCTTGAGAGACAGCTGAAGCAGGCATCAAAAAACCTGTCGTTAAAGACGGACATTGCCCTAATTGGACAAGCTCAAACGAAAGAGACGGTTGCCAAAGCCGATTATGTCATCCTGGCTTCCTACCAGTTCCGTAACGTGGCCAGCCAGTTTGGATGGAGCGCTTATCAAACCCTAATTAATGAGATGAACACTCGAAATCAACGCTACACGCTGTTGTCGCTCGGCAATCCCTATGAAACGATATATCTGAAGAACATTCGCTCAGGACTTGCTGTTTATGGCAAACAGGAACCCAATACAGAAGCCGGAATCAATGTACTGCTTGGTCATCAAGAAGCTACCGGCAAGTTGCCAGTGAAAACGAATTAAAGCATATTGATAATAATCAAAAAAATAAACAAAAGACGGATTCCACCATACGGAGTCCGTCTTTTGTTTTTGATCTTTGAATTCACCAGTGGAAAAGATTAATTGATATTTTTGTAATAAACCAAATGGTCCGTCCATTCATCATATTCGTGTATGAAGCCTTTGCGTATACATTCAAATTCCATACCTACGCGCTCAGCAAGTTTTATCGAAGGGATATTATCCAAGTTAATATGGGCTTCTATACGGTGAAATTTCAAATGTTCAAATGCCATATTAAGGGCTTCTTTTACTGCTTCTTTGCCGTATCCTTGCCTCCAATATTGATTATGGATTGTATAGCCGAAGCTTGCCCATTGAAAATTAGCTCTGGCTAAGGTTGCAATATCAATCGTACCCAGATGTGTACCATCTTCCTTTCTAAACACCCCAAATACATAAACCGCATCTGTGCATGCTAGCTCTTGATGTCGATCTACCAGATGATGGAACCAATCCCGTGTACATTCAGTCATGTCCACTTTCCCTTGATCATGACGGTATTGGGAGGGGAAGCGGTTTTCGAATTCATTCAACCAATTGATATAATCGTCTTTCTGTAAAGGTCTGATGATTAATCGCTCTGTCTCTGACCTATAATCAAATTTCTCCATAGTCAATTTTAACGTGACATCTCCTTTAAATAGATTGCTGCTTCCATGAACGTACGTTTTTGTTTTGAGTATCAAGTTTATATGCCATGGTCATCACACCTTTCAGACTTAACCAGATCAAGCAAGGCCAGTTTATCACAGGTTGGATCTGTTGAGAACAAGGATGCAAGGATAATCGTTAACGGAAGATATGAAGGGCTATTCACGCTGAAAACATGAAGAAGGTCTAAGAAGAAAAGTTGATTCCATAACTGTTTTATCGTGTTTGGATAATAATGACATTGACATCTGTGGCGTTTTCCAAAATAATAGAACGTAATTGAATACTGGTACCTTTAATTCAGTCCAGAGAGGCTGGCAAGGGCAGCGGATTTTTATAATCACGCATGAAACAGGGCATATTCCGTTCAGGGATGCTCTGCGTCTTCGCGCGGGTTATGATGCAAAAAAGAGGCTACTTGTCAGTTATGACCTGACGAGTAGCCTCTTTTTTCTGCTTTTTGGTATCAGGACACTTTAAGTTGGGGGTATTCTGATGAGCAAACAAGATCAAGAATTTTCATGGCAGGCAGTGCCAAAAACGCAGAGAAATCATTTTTGGAAGACGTTGTCCGTTATGCTGGGGTTCACGTTCTTCTCAGCAAGCATGCTGGCAGGAGGGACGCTTGGTGTCAGCTTAACCTTTATGGAGTTCATTGGTATCGTGCTTGCGGGTAATTTGGTGCTCGGGATCTATACAGGAGCACTGGCACATATCGCGGCGAAGACAGGCTTGTCCACACATTTGCTGGCCAAATATGCATTCGGTGAGAAAGGGTCGTATCTGCCTTCGTTCCTGCTCGGATTCACGCAGGTTGGATGGTTCGGTGTTGGCGTAGCGATGTTCGCGATTCCTGTTGCCAAAGCGATGGATTGGAATGTGTACCTGCTAATCTTTGTGTTTGGTCTCGCCATGACGGCATCTGCAATCTACGGTATGAAGTCACTTGTTATTTTGGGTTATATCGCGGTTCCGGCCATTGCCATTCTCGGGAGTTACTCCATGTTCGAAGGTGCAGACACGCTGGGTGGCCTGCAAGGATTGTTTGATTACACGCCGGCACAGTCGCTCACTGCAGCAGCAGCACTAACCATTTGTATAGGATCATTTATCAGCGGGGGTACGTTAACGCCAGATTTTGCCCGGTTCTCCCGTACGTCACGCCAGGCAGTTACCGCAACCGTCATTGCATTCTTCCTGGGTAACTCGCTCATGTTCCTGTTCGGTGCAGTCGGCGCCATGGCCTATAACCTGGCAGATATTTCGGAAGTCATGTTCCTGCAAGGCTTGATCATTCCTGCAATCATCGTTCTGGGATTGAATATCTGGACAACGAACGACAATGCTCTATATGCTTCGGGACTTGGTTTTGCCAACATCACTAAAATTTCGAAGAAATTCTTCGTTATCGTTAACGGCATCGTGGGTACCATCTTTGCGATGTGGATGTACAACAACTTCGTTGGTTTCCTGAACGTACTCGGCGCAGCCGTACCGTCCATTGGGGCCATTATCATTGCAGATTACTTCTTCGTGAAGCGCAGAAATTATAAACCGTTTGCCGAGATGACGTTCAAAACGGTAAACTGGATAGCGATGGCGGCTTGGGCGATCGGTGTGGCTTTCGCTCAACTTGCACCAGGAGTAACGCCGTTGAATGCACTTCTTGGTACAGCAGTAGCCTACATTGTACTTATGCTGATCCTATCTGCGAAAGAATCCAAAGAAAAGGGGAAAATAAATGATTATACAGAACGCGAAATTGCGGGGTAAAGAAGGTCTATGGAATATCGTCGTAAAAGACGGGAAGTTCGAACAAATCACGCAGGAGCCAGCTGCTGCTGCGAATGAGGAAGTCGTCGATGTGGGCGGTTCGCTTGTACTGCCACCGTTCATCGAGCCTCATATTCATCTGGATACAACGTTAACGGCAGGTGAGCCGGAATGGAATTTGAGCGGTACGTTGTTCGAAGGCATTCAGCGGTGGTCCGAACGCAAAGCATTTCTGACGCATGAAGATGTTAAAACTCGTTCCAAAACGGCGCTGAAATGGCAAATGGCGCAGGGCATCCAGCATGTGCGGACACATGTGGACGTAACAGATCCAAGCTTGACGGCAGTTAAAGCGATGCTTGAAGTAAAAGAAGAGATGGCGCCTTACATTGACATCCAGCTTGTTGCTTTCCCGCAGGAAGGTATTCATTCCTATCCGAACGGTGTGGAGCTGCTTGAAGAATCGCTGAAAATGGGCGTTGACGTTGTGGGAGGCATTCCGCACTTCGAATTCACGAGAGAATACGGCGTCGATTCCATGAAGGTTGCATTTGACCTTGCTGAGAAATATGACCGTCTAATCGACATTCACTGTGATGAAATAGACGATGAGCAATCCCGTTTTGTCGAAGTCGTTGCCAAGGAAGCCTATGAACGTGGACTGGGTTCCCGTACGACTGCGAGTCATACGACGGCGATGGGGTCATACAATGATGCATATACGTACAAGCTGTTCAGATTGCTGAAAATGGCGGACCTGAACTTCGTCTCCAATCCGCTGGTTAACATCCACCTGCAGGGACGCTTCGACACGTATCCGAAAAGAAGAGGTCTGACTCGTGTCAAAGAGCTGCAGGAAGCAGGTCTGAACGTGTGCTTCGGTCACGATGACATCTTCGATCCATGGTATCCACTCGGTACAGGTAACATGCTTCAAGTGCTGCATATGGGTATCCATGCTTCGCAGCTGCTTGGTTACGATCAAATCGTGAATTCCATTGACCTGATTACCAAAAACAGCGCAAGAACGCTCCACATCGAGGATGTGTACGGTATTGAAGAAGGCAAGCCGGCCAACTTCATCGTTCTGGAAGCAGAGAATGAATATGAAGCCATCCGTAAACAAGCCGGTGTGCTCTACTCGTACAGAGGCGGCCGCAAAATCGCGGAAACGAAACCACGGGATACATCGATCATTCTTGAAGGCGGTTTGGAGAAGGTAACATTTAATAAATAAGCAATGAGAATGAAATGAAATAGGCACATTATACATTAAGCATTCCCCAGGCATTAATCATAAAAATCCCCTCGGGGTGACAGGATCAATCAGAAATCACATCTAATCGTGAGTTCTTCCTGCCACACATGAGGGGATTTTTTTTACTGCTATTAAAGAGTCAAATTGCCTCAAGATAAGACTAGAACATTACAGCTTTTTGTAATCTCGCAACGCCTTCCTGTATTTGTGCATCCGACAAATGGGCAAATGATAAATAAATACCAACCTTTATGCCATCCGATGTTGAGCTGCTGACTTCCGAGTAGTGCACCCCTTCCGATCTGGCGGATGACCGAAAGGCTTCATAAGCTGAGGTTGTACCTCGCCACCAGCCGAACACGTGCAGACCCGCTTCATTTTCCACCCAATCAAACCATGTAGAGAGCTGCTGATTCAATAATTTGAGTAGCATATGGAACTTGCGGCTGTACAGACGATTCATCCTGCGCAGATGGCGCTCATACTGACCGCTTGTCATAAATGCGGCGAGCGCCCGCTGTTCAATTAGATTGACAGGTCTTGGCTCATATAAAGCCTGGGCCTTTCGAAAGGTGTCTGCCAAGGTGGGAGGGAGGACCACATAACCCAGCCGGACTTCAAAAGGCAATGTTTTGGTGAAGCTTCCAAGGTAAATGACGCGTCCTTCTTTATCGAGTGTTTTCAGAGGTTCAACATGCATTCCGCGGTATCGGAACTCACTGTCGTAATCATCCTCGACAATCATGGCATCCCGGCGATGTGCCCAGTCCAGCAGGGTTTGTCTGCGTTCAAGACTAAGCATTTCGCCTGTTGGAAATTGCCTCGACGGCGTGACAAACAACATACGTGCATCCCAGTTTTGGGGAACCAGTCCCTGACCATCGAGACTCGCTTCAATCAACTTGGCGCCTGCAGCCATAATGGCTTGAGAAATCCCGACATAACAAGGGCTTTCCGTCACAACATGGTCGCCAGGGTCTGCGAGCAACTGAGTGAGCAGCGCTATAGCCTGCATGGAACCTGCAGTAACGGCGATATGATCCGCATCTACATGAATCCCCCGCATTCTCCGCAGGTAGGCAGCAATGGCTTCTCTTAATTTCGGGTCTCCTGTTGAGCTAACAGAGGCAGAAGCATGAATAACGTTCTCCTCACGATGCCGTATCTCTGCATACAATCGATTATTCCATTCATCGTAAGGGAACTTGGAAAGATCCGGCTGATATTTGCTGAAGTCGATCACTTCGCTGTTCTCTTTGCTGTGATCACGAGCTTTTGCCGTTTGTTGGGCAGTCTGCTGCTCAAGCTGTTGGATACGGTTTCCCCAAGCTGACAAGTGATGAGTACAGGATTTTACCTGGTAATCCTCATTGCTTAAATCCGCTTGATAAGCAACAAAGGTACCTCTGCCGTGCTCTGACTGAAGGTAACCTTGGGCAGTTAACGTATCATAGACCTGGTTCACGGTTCCCCGGGAAATGTGATATGACGCTGCTAACTCCCTTGTGGAAGGTAACTTTTCGCCGTATACGAGGTTACCATCATGAATAGCGTCACGAACCGCATGATAGAGAGCCTTCATTTTGGTATATTGTCGGTTCAAATATGAACTGTACGCTAAATGAAATTGCATAGATCCTCCAATGGTTGTATAAAGTGGTTCAACACATTCAAAGTGGTACAATAAAATCCGGTGATATTGGATCTTTTTATGTATCCATTCTCATTTTATACTAATTCATAGTTTAAGGGGAAACAATAGTGGCATCGAAAAATAGATCATTTACTTTGTTGAAATAAGATGTCCTTTTTGAAATGAATCAAAAGTTAAACTGGGAGGATTACAATCATGCAAACAGGTACAGATCGTGTTAAAAGAGGAATGGCTGAAATGCAAAAAGGTGGCGTCATCATGGACGTCATGAATGCGGAACAGGCTAAAATTGCGGAAGCGGCTGGGGCAACAGCTGTTATGGCTCTTGAGCGGGTACCTTCTGATATTCGCGCAGCCGGTGGTGTAGCTCGCATGGCAGATCCAACGATCGTTGAAGAGGTTATGAAAGTGGTATCCATTCCGGTGATGGCCAAAGCGCGTATCGGTCATTACATCGAAGCCAAAGTGCTTGAATCCCTGGGCGTGGACTATCTCGATGAGAGTGAAGTATTGACACCTGCAGACGAAGTATTCCATATTGATAAACATGAGTTCACTGTACCATTTGTATGTGGAGCCAAAGATCTGGGAGAGGCTCTTCGCCGCATTGGTGAAGGCGCATCGATGATTCGTACCAAAGGTGAGCCGGGAACAGGCAATATTGTTGAAGCGGTTCGTCATATGCGTCTGATTAACAGCCAAATCCGCAAAGCCCAAAACATGTCCAAGGACGAGTTGTATGCTGAAGCGAAAAACCTGGGTGTATCTTATGAGCTTCTGCTCGAAGTACATGAGAATGGCAAGCTTCCAGTTGTTAACTTTGCTGCAGGTGGGGTAGCTACTCCGGCAGATGCAGCACTTATGATGCATTTGGGCGCAGACGGCGTATTCGTTGGATCCGGTATTTTCAAATCGGATAGCCCTGAGAAGTTCGCTCGTGCCATTGTTGAAGCGACAACACATTACACGGATTACAAACTGATTGCGGAAGTGTCCAAAAACCTGGGTGCACCGATGAAAGGGATCGAGATTTCCAAATTGTCTGCGGATGAGCGCATGTCCGATCGCGGTTGGTAAGAAATAAGGGACTTTGATATGAAGTAGGTAGTCTGAATAGTTAGGAAAAAAGGCCGATCAATGGAGTATAATTGATCGGCTTTTTTGTTATTCTTAAAGAACAATGTAGGGAGGCTCCAAAAAAGACAGACAATGAATGTAACGGACGTGAAACTGACCTGCACATTGATATCTTCAAAATGCTGTGTCTATAATAAGCGGTATGAAGGAAGGTGCAGACCATTCGCTATCTATATGAGTTTATTCAACATCACGACGATCTGCCGATGAAACTCTTCGTGAACTCAGTAAAACATATCGATTTCCATTGGCATAAGGAAGTGGAGGTTGTCTATGTTCTCCATGGCTCAATCAACATGTATCTGGACCAGCAGCAGTATACATTGCATGAAGATGATCTGATTGTGGTAAACAGCATGTCCGTGCACAAGATGGAACGAACCAATCAGGACAACGTGTTATTAACATTGCAGTTTGGTCCGGAGTTGATGAACGATAATGCGTTTATCTCCTGTAACTCTGCCTTGAACGTAGAGCAGGACGTTCCCCGGCTGCATAGCATCAAACAACATCTTGCGCAGATGGTTTGGGAGATCAACAAAAAAACGCCGGGGTATCAAAATTTCACAATGGGCAGATTACAGATGTTATGCGGCTTCCTGCAGAGGTATTTTTCAGATGGAACGAATCCGACGCAGGAAGAAGGAAGTAAGGATTATGACTATAAACGGCTGAACAGGGTCCTCACATATATTGATATTCACTATAATGAGAAGATTACGCTGCAGGATATGGCACATTCCGAGCATTTAAGCTTGCATTATTTTTCCCACTTCTTTACGGACAAGATCGGGATACCTTTCCAAAAGTATCTGACCCTCATTCGCCTGGAGAAAGCTCAGGCCCAGCTGGCAGCAAATGATAAAAAAATATCCGAAATCGCACTGGATTGCGGATTCGCCAACATCAAGCTGTTTAACAAATACTTCAAGGAAAAGTACGGCTGCACGCCCGGTTCCTACCGTGAAGCTTCGCGTACACCGGAGCCCCATGAGTTGAATGTGAACCGCAAACCCAAAACGTATGAGGAATCTTCTAGCGGAGATTATTACGAGATGGAAACGCTGAACGCAATTGGCTCGCTGTATCGATATCTGGATCCCAAGGGCAACGCGAATCAGGAGATGCTGCCTGTATCGTCTGCGCATCTGTCAGACCAAACCAGCATTGAGGTTCGTGCGGATCAGACGTCGTTCGTCTACGAAAAGCACTGGAATATCACCATGACGGCGGGGAGAGCCATCGAAGGTTTGCGTGAAGATTGGCGGAATCAGCTGTCTGCTTTGAAAGGCAAAGTCCCTTTTCAGTACATTCGATTTCACGGCATATTTAATGATGAGATGATGGTGTACAGTGAAACGGAGCAAGGCGCTCCTGTCTATAACTGGTCTTATGTGGACAAGTTGTATGATTTCCTGCTGGCTCAGGGAGTTCGGCCATTCGTGGAATTAAGCTTTATGCCGAGCCAGCTGGCGAGATCCAAGGAAACGTTGTTTTGGTGGAGGGGGAATATTAGTCCGCCATCCGACCCTGCCAAGTGGCAGGCACTTGTTCGCGAATTCATCAGGCACTGTTTGAATCGTTATGGGGCGGAAGAAGTGAAGAAGTGGTACTTCGAAGTATGGAACGAGCCTGACCTGGCTGGTGTTTGTTGGGCAGGAAGCAAGGAAGAATATTTCGCTTTTTACGAATTGACCGCCCATGCTATCAAAACGGTATTGCCCGATCTGAAAGTGGGGGGCCCAGCGATGGGTTATGGATCTCTTTGGAACGACACCTGGGCTGAGGAGTTTCTGTCATACTGCAGGAAGCATGAAGTTGCTCTCGACTTTTTCTCGTTCCATATCTATTCAGAGTATCCCAAGCTAAAAGTTGAAGAGGATCGATTAACTCAAATCATGCCGCCATCTTTTTATAAGGAAAGTATTGATCTTCTTCGGCAGAAAATGAAGGCGTCTTCGTACGATCATGTTGAACTCCATGTCACCGAGTGGAATTTTTCGCTGTATGACCGTAACTTGCTGCACGATACCATGTTTATGGCTCCGTTCGTCATTTATCACACCATGAATACACTCGGTGATGTGAAAGCCATGGCTTTTTGGTCTTTTACCGATGTATTCGAAGAAAGTATCGTTCCTACTTCTCCTTTCTATGGAGGCTTTGGCCTGATCAATCGCGATGGTCTGAAGAAACCTAGCTATTATGCATTTGAGCTTATGCAGAAGCTGGGTGATGAGCTGCTATTCAAGGGAGACGGTTATGTCGGAACGCGAAAAAGTGACGGAAGCATGCAATTTCTGTTCTATCATTATGTGCATGTAGATCAGCTGTTTGCGAGTGGAGATTGGTCCGAATTATCCTGTTCAACCCGTTATGACGTATTTGAGGAGAAGGGCAGCAAAGCTTTTGAACTTACGCTTAACAAGCTCCCAGGACCTTATAAATGCACCAGTTATCAACTCGATCGGGATCATGGCTCCGTATTTGATGAGTGGACACGCATGGGATCGCCATACGCCTTAACGGAAGAAGAGATCTCTTATCTAAACAACAGAAGCGGCCCCTTCATGAGGACAGAGATCATTAGAGATGAGTGTTGGCGTAGAGTGATTTTGCTCCCGCCACATGGCGTGGTGCTGCTCATTTTAAATAGACAATATTAAAAAAAGTATCCTTAAGGCATCCTTTCTGTAATGGAGGGATGTTTTTTGTTGTTTATTTCTTGTACAGGCAGGCAAGCTAGAACGTAGGACTAGAAATGGACAAAAAACGAACCATCAAGTGGCAAGTTCCAACAAGAAAGCGTTCACACGAATCGATATACTATGGTTGTAGCAGCTAAGAGGAAGACAGGGGGAGTTTGGATGAAGCGGTTCATGAAATGGATGACAGATTCGTTTGCGCCAAGATTGGAGGCGTTTACGAATAATATTTGGGTTTCTTCGATTCAAGAAGCCATTATGGTCGCCATTCCGATGATTTTCATCGGTTCGATTATTACATTGATTTCAATTTTGCAGGACTTTATTCCGGGAATGCCGGACCTGACACCGATCACGACGTTCAGTTTCGGTTTGCTTGGGTTGTTTATTGCTTTCCTGACGCCTTATGTGGTGATGGAAAAAAAGGAGCGGCACAAAATCAAACTGCTGGCGGGAATGACGGGGGTATCCCTGTTCGCTATGCTGCTTAATCCGACAATAAACGAAGATGGTACCATTCAGTTCATCCTTGAACGATTTGGACCTTCGGGAATGATCACAGCACTCTTGGTGGGAGTATTCGTTGCGCTTGTGATGATCCTGTGCAACAAATTTTCGTTCTTCAAAAAGGGGTCTTCACTTCCCGAATTCATTATGGACTGGTTCGACTTTCTCGTACCGATCGCTCTGGTATTAACCACAGGATGGGTTCTCGTATATCAGCTTCATTTT
Source organism: Paenibacillus sp. 7523-1 (assembly GCF_002276415.1). Taxonomy (NCBI): domain Bacteria; kingdom Bacillati; phylum Bacillota; class Bacilli; order Caryophanales; family Paenibacillaceae; genus Paenibacillus; species Paenibacillus sp. 7523-1. Next base: position 201,209 of record NZ_NPBR01000002.1, read on the forward strand.
GATATTTTTGGACTGATTGTAAACATATTTGAGCCGATCAATGCTGTGGGACAAAGTTTAACCGGATTTTTATTATTTAATTTTATCGGCGTAGTCCTCTATTCCTTCGGCGTGAGCCCATGGGTGATGACACCGATCTGGTACGCAATCTGGATACCTGCAATTGAACAGAATGCTTCTCTTGTTGCAGCTGGACAAGATCCGGTCAATATCAACACATTTGAAACCTTCTTCTCTGGATGGCTTGGTATTGGGGGGATGGGAGCGACCTTGCCGTTAGTGGTCTGGTTCCTGATGGCACGATCGAAAAAACTGAAATCTGTCGGCAAAGCGACCATCATTCCGTCCTTGTTCAACATCAATGAACCTGTCGTGTACGGAGCACCGATTGCCTTTAATCCGCTGCTTATGGTGCCCATGTGGATCAACGCGCTTATCACTCCGGTGATTGTGTACTTGGCTCTCGACTGGGGTTGGGTGCGGATCCCGAGCCAGATCTTCCAGCTATGGTACACGCCGATCGGCTTGTCCACCTACATTATGTCTGGATTTAATGGTCTTATTTTGCTGGCGGTGGTCCTGCTGATTGTATTTGTGGTATGGTTTCCGTTTTTCAAACTGTATGATGCACAGGAACTGAAGAAAGAACAGGAACAAAATTAAATAAAAAGGGTGAGTACTATGGATAAATCGATTAATGAATTGTTGTCGGCAATGACTCTGGCCGAGAAAGCTTCACTCTGCGCGGGATTGAATATGTGGATGACGAAGGGTATCGAGCGGTTGAACATTCCGCCAGTTCATATGTACGATGGAACAAACGGCATCCGTAAAACGAACAGCGATGAAGAAATGGGCATCACAACGGAAAATGTACCTGCAACCTGTTACCCTACGGGTTCGGCCATCGGTTCTTCGTGGAACACGGAATTGCTGCATGAGGTCGGTGTGGCTCTAGGACGCGAATCGAAAGCCATGGATGTAGAGCTGCTGCTTGGACCGGGTGTCAATATGAAAAGGACACCGCTTGGCGGTAGAAATTTCGAATACTATTCGGAAGACCCGTGCTTGACGGGTGAACTTGGAGCAGCATTCATTAATGGGATTCAAAGCGAAGGTGTAGGTGCTTCTGTTAAACACTTTGCGGGAAACAACCAGGAGTTTGAGAAAATGGTGACCAGTTCGGAAATCGACGAGCGGACACTGCGCGAAATTTACCTGAGCGCCTTCGAACGAATTATTAAGAAATCCGATCCTTGGACGGTTATGTGTTCTTATAACTTATTGAATGGAACGTACACGAGTGAGAACGAGCATTTGCTGCATGACATTTTGAGAGAAGAGTGGGGTTATGAAGGCGTTGTTCTATCCGACTGGACAGCTGTCAATGATCGCATACGCGGACTGAAGGCTGGACTTGATCTGGAGATGCCAGGTCCTGCTCATTACAATGCCAAAGCCATCATTGAGGCGATTCGAAACGGAAGCCTTTCCGAAGAACAATTGGATCGAAGCGTGGGTCGCATTTTGAAGCTGGTCGAGCGGGTAACGGGCAACAAAGGCGAGGAGACTTCTGAAGATGCGGATTACCATGCACTTGCTCGCAAAGCGGCAGCCGAAAGTATTGTGCTTCTGAAAAATGAGAACGCGATTCTTCCGCTGCAGCCGGAATCATTGGGGTCCATTGCCGTGATTGGGCGGTTTGCCAAGAAGCCTCGAATTCAGGGGGCAGGCAGTGCGAAGGTAACGCCGACAAGAGTAGACATTCCGTGGGACGAGATAAAGAATCTGGCCGGCGAGAATATTACGATGGGATATTCAGAAGGATACCCGGAGGATGACTCCATTCACGATGAGTTAATTCAGGAGAGCGTCACATTAGCCAAGAATTCTGATGTTGCTGTACTGTTTGTTGGCCAACCGGAATATGCCGAATCGGAGATGCATGATCTGCAAGGCATTGACCTTCCCGAGCATCAAGTGAAATTGATTATGGCGGTAGCCGCGGTTCAGCCCAAGTGCATTGTCGTAACCAGCAGCGGCACCGCACTCGCGATGCGTCCATGGGTACAGCATGTACCTGGTGTGATTCACTCGTGGTTGTCGGGGCAAGGCATGGGTAAAGTGGTTGCAGATGTATTATTCGGACACACGAATCCATCGGGTAAGCTGTCGGAGACCTTCCCTGTGAAGCTATCGGACAACCCGTCCCATATGCGGATTCGCGGAGAGAATGGCAAGCTGTATTATCGTGAAGGTCTTTTTGTAGGATATCGATACTATGACCGGAAAGAACTGGCTCCTCAATTCCCGTTTGGGCACGGATTGTCCTATACATCGTTCTCGTATTCGGATCTGGAAGTGGCTCAGACGAACACCGGCGTCACCGTTTCTTTCCAGTTAAAAAACACAGGTAAGCGCAAAGGGAAAGAAGTCGTTCAATTGTACGTACACGATGAAGAGTGCACATGGACTCGTCCGGAGAAAGAGTTAAAAGCCTTTGTCAAAATCGAACTGGAGCCCGGTGAGAAACGCAAGATTACCTTTGATCTGGAAGAGAGAGATTTTTCGTACTATAACACCAAGTATAACCGCTGGGTGGCAGAGACTGGATACTTCCAAATTTCGCTGGGCAGCTCGTCCAAAGACATCCGAATCACGGAACGTCTCCATTGTGACTTCGGGAAAGAAGAGATTACGTTTCACAAATTCAGCCTTCTGAGCGAATGGATGAGTGATCCGGCAGCAAAAGCGGAATTGGAAAAATGTCTGAATGACATGAACGAGCATGTTACAGATAAGGTATATCTTAACGAGGAATTTGTGGGATTTTGGGAAGACTTCCCTATGATCAAAGTATTTCAAATGTTCGGTCAACAATGGATGAATGAGCGTTCACCTGATGATGTTATTCATGAACTTATTGCCAGGGTTAACCAGGCACGAAATTAATAGATAAGGTAAAGAAAAACCAAGTTCGATCCCGTAAAGAGGAGATGAACTTGGTTTTTCTATCGTTACGGGAAAGATTGTTTACAAACAGCCGGATGCTATGCAGAGCTTGCTCGATTCACGATGTAAATGCCGATCGACACGAACAGGAGAGCAACCAGATTCTTCAGTTCCATAATGCTTTCGCCCAAAAATACAGCAGATAGCAATGAGCCAAACACGGGGATAAGGAAGTTGTATACAGACACTTTTCCTACTTTGTTGTATTTAAGAAGCATATTCCATAAACAAAATGCTGCGGATGACAGGAGTACCAAATAAACTAAGTTACTGGTGGATTCCAGGGTGAAATGTGTTACCTGTCCGCCCAGCAGCAGACCCAGCATAGCCAGCGTCAATCCGCCGACAAACAGGCTGAAACCCGTGACAACCAATACATCCATGGAAGAGGTTAAATGCTTCGCGTAGATGGCCGTAATGGAAAATATGAATGCAGCTGCAATGACGAAGCCTTCACCTGTAAACGAAACGGAAAATGAAAGTAGATCGGTATTGAAATTGACAATAATGACACCGATAAATCCCAGCACGCAGCCAATAACTTTTTTACTGCTTAGCTTGTCATTTTGATACAGGAAATGGGCTAGCACCACACTGAAAAAGGTTGCTGTTGCGTTCACAATGGAGCCTTTAACACCAGTCGTATTGGATACACCTATGTAAAAAAACATATACTGCAGGCCTGTTTGCATGACTCCCAGCATAGTGAGACTGGTCCATTGCCGTCCAGATAGAGCAAACTTCCGTTTTCGAATCAAGCGGTACAGGGTCAGGAGCAGCAATCCTGCAAGTATAAATCGATACCCTGCAAATACAAATTTGGAACCAATATCTTCTGGCATGATGTTAAAAGCGATATACCCTAGTTTAATAGATGGGAAAGCACTTCCCCATAACAAGCAGCATAGGCTTGCGACTAGGGTTACAACCAGTGGATCGGTTAATCTGTGTGGTTTCTCAATTCCTTGAATCTCATTCACTTGTAATCTTCTCCTCAGCAAGTAGTGCGTTTGTTATGCAACAAATACATTCTAGACCATATCACATTTCCCGCAGCTTGTATCAAAAAGTTGAATGGACTAAGCATCAGGGAAAAGGAATATGTGGTTTATGCAGGAAGTTATATGAAGGATGTGGAATTTATATACAGATTTACTGTTGAGGGGGTGATTAGATGGTTTTTCCAACGCATATTGTATCGGCAGGCGGAATTGTAGAAGACGGACATGGAAATATCCTGTTAGTAAAGGCCCATGACGATGGCTGGGTGTACCCAGGCGGGATTACTGAAGTAGGAGAAAACCTGATTGATGGCGTGATCCGTGAGATCAAGGAAGAAAGCGGGATAGACGCCAGTGTTAGTCATTTGATTAGTGTTGTCTCGAATACAGCAGTACATAAGTGGTATGACGGTGTGACGGATGTTCCGACAAAGGTCATGTTTGATTTTGTATGTAAATTAGAAGGTGGAGAATTAGCTTCATCTGAGGAAACGAGCGAGTGCAGGTGGGTTCCGAAGGAACAGGTGCTGGATTATATTACACTACCTGCCATCCGCATGCGTTATGAAGCGTATCTGAATTTTCAAGGTTCAGTGAATTACATGGAGTATGTCACTGCGACAACATCGGAGTGTAACACCAAGCTTCATCGACATGTTTAGCTGTACGGGTGCTTGCAGTTTAATAAAGTTATATGCAGATGCTCAAGCTCAATTGGTTGAACAGCTGTTGATTTAACACAGGAGAGCAGTCGATTCATTGGATCGACTGCTCTTATTCATGCTGCGGGAGATCGAAGTGATGATTTCAATATTAATGATAGATACGCAGTTTCATAAAATTCAAAAAGTCGCTCTGCATCGAGCCCAGCGTAAGGATTTTCCTGGGAATCATGAATTTCCATCGCTGGCCTTGAACGTGGAATGACCATGTTGCAGAAAATAAGGTTCCAGAATGATAGGTTTGATCTTGTAATTCTGCTGTTTGGAATTCAACTTTATGTATGACTTTAGTCGAGAAAAAATTGAGGAAAAGGATGATTAATTTATCTTCATTTATGAGCAATATAGCCCGGCTTGTCTTCGCTGACCAGCTCTGCGGCGTGCAATAACATATGTACATGTCAGGTTCTCTATAAGATTGAGTTAGCCGATTCATCAATTTTTTGGTAATAAAAATCATGGCTCAATGCTCCTTCTGCTGTGATATCTCATTCTGTAACTCGTTCCTAGAAATTCCGATCCAACAAAACCCCTACTTGTTCTGCAATAACCTGAGTTGACTCCGAAATTCCATTGGTAAGCCACGCTTCGACGATCTCCACGATTGCCGCTCCAAAGAAATTAAGAATGATCTCCTTGCTTAATCCCTGATTTATTCCTTCGGTTATATTCACTTCGCCCTCTAATTCTTCAATAACAAATGCAAGAAAATGATGACGAAATACAGAGGCGCCCTTGCTTGATAACATGGCTGAAAAGAAGGGAAGATGATGTTCAAAGTATTCAAACCAGAGGAGATTTCCCTCTGCAAAACTTAAGTCAGATGCGGCTTCGCATATTCTGCGTAGCTCGTTAATGTGTTCTTCAATAAGTTTGTCGAGCAAATCAAATTTATCCATGTAATGATCATAGATCGTTCTACGACCGACGTTTGCCCGATGCGAAATGTCCTGAATCGTAATGTGATCCAGATTTTTCTCAGACATCAGTTGAGTGAATGCATTCTTAATTGCATCTTGAGATTTTTGCACTCTTCGATCCAATTTTAATTTGGACATGAGGCTTCGCTCCTTTCCAAAGGGTAGTCGCACATTATTTCAAATTTGTGCAATAGCGCACGAATGAAGACGGTTTGTTTATTGAAGCTGCATTACTTTCCCTTTATATTATACACATGTGCGGTAACGCATCAATATGTATTATCTCCATCATTTATGTTTCCTTCACAGAAATAATAGAATAGAAGCCTACAGGGAGGCGAAGCACTTGGATCGAATCGAAAAGAGCAAGGAAAAATACCAAGAACTATTTGGTGAGAGCGTGCCCTCTGCCTATGCAACAGATCCTGAATTTCAGGACATCTTAAGCCGTTTTATCTTTGGAGAAGTGTTCTATCAAGGTACGCTGACGGACATTCAGCGGGAGCTGCTGACACTGGTGGTCCTTACGGTCAATCAGACATTACCTCAGCTTAAGGCTCATGTAAGTGCGGCATTGAATGTTGGGGTGACTCCGGTTGAAATTAAAGAGGCCGTTTACCAGTGTGCCCCATACATCGGTTTTCCGAAAACATTAAACGCTATTCATGAAGTGAACGAGGTGTTCACGTTCCGTAATATTGCATTGCCTATTGAAAGCCAAAGCCAGGTTTCGGAACAGAGTCGTTTGGAAAAAGGGCTTGCTGTACAGATTGAGATTTTTGGGGATGTCATTGAAAAAATGAGAGCAAGTGCACCTTCGGACCAGAAGCATATTCAGGAATACCTTTCGGCTTTTTGCTTCGGTGATTTCTATACCCGTGACGGACTTGATTTGAAAATCCGGGAATTGTTAACACTGGCTATGGTCAGTGCATTGGGAGGTGCCGAAGGCCAAGTTAGGGCACACGTACAGGGAAATATTAATGTGGGAAATGACAAGGAAACACTGATTGCGGCGATCACACATTGTCTGCCTTATATGGGTTTTCCAAGAACACTAAATGCACTTGCTTGCATCAATGAAGTGATTCCGGAAAATGAAGAGAAATAATTATAATCAACAGATTGGAGAAATCAAATATGACAAAACATGAAGAGGTAAAGAACGGCGTTATATTTCCGGTAGGAGAGAAGAATGAAGCTTATGCACAATATTTTGTGGGACAAAGCTATCTTCAAGCTCTGGTTGCAGATCCGAAAGTGAATGTTGGCGTAGGGAACGTGACCTTTGAGCCTGAATGCCGAAACAACTGGCACATTCACCGTGACGGATTCCAGATATTATTAGTTACCGGTGGAGAAGGGTGGTATCAGGAGGAAGGCAAACCTGCCCAATTCCTGAAAGCCGGCGATGTTATTGTTACGCATGATGGTGTAAAACACTGGCATGGTGCCGCAAAAAACAGCTGGTTTGAACATATAGCGATTACTGCAGGTACACCTGAATGGCTAGAACCTGTCACGGATGAAGTTTACAACAATGCGACGAAGTGAACGACCAGATTCTCATGAAATTAAAATTTAGAGTGAACGAAAAGGGACACCCATGAGGGTGTTTCTTTTTATTTTCTACGTACTGGGATTAAGTGATTAAGGCCGTTATTTTACCGGCTTGGGAAACCTGAATTAATCAACAGAGAGCAGAGTGCTAAGGATCATGTAGATATCTATTGCGTTAATATAAAAGGGTTTTAGCGAACCCGTATAGAAAGGCAATGTATAAAGGTTTAGATCAATATCTTCGTTTAGGAGGAGTCATTTGAGAATAGATAAGGTATCTGAATTTGAAATTGGTGTGGAGCTTAGCGAGAAAATACAAGCGTTATTATTCAAAAGCTTTCCTGGAATTTATCCTTTAAACCGAATTTACTAGAATTGCGCTCCAAAATAGAAATCGTACATAAATTATAGGAGGATATAATGCAATCTAATGACACCATAAATAACAGACTCTCTATTGAATGTGGAGATATTATTCTTCGGGAATATCGACCTTCTGACCTTGAGCGTATTCATGAACTCACATGGCAGCCTGAAATTCATGGCTTTTTACCAGGGTGGAATGTTCCAAAGGAAGTTCGCCAAGAATGGCTGATAAGTTACGAAATTCCAACCAACAATGAATTTATTCAGCGAGTGCAAGAGGGAAAACATGTCGAGGAACTCATTTTGAGATTAGGGATTGTTTTGAAAGAGAGAAGAGAACTTATCGGATGGTGTTGTTCTGGTATAAAAGATGAACTACCGAATCCGAATAGAGAAATCATGTATGCAATCTCGAAAGAACATCGAAATCGAGGTTATGCTTCTCAAGCTGTCCGAGGTATTGTTCAGTTTCTATTTCAAAATACTGAAGTAGAAAATTTAAACGCAATTGCACTCTTAGAGAACAAGTCGTCTAACAAAGTCATTCTGAAAAACCAATTTCTCTTCATCGATGAGATTGAGATTGAAGAGGAACAATATAACCATTATCAGCTTCGTAAGGCAGATTGGTTAAATCTCGAAGTCTAACAAAATCATTTAAGAGTTTAGCCAAAAAACCGTTCATTCGTTAATTGAATAACGGTTTTTTGTAATTTTATAGAACGGGAACGGAATTAAAGTGCAAACGAACATAACTCAACTGGGCTCGATTCTGAATCTGTATTTCCGGGGCGAAACACCAACAAATTTCTTGAACTGCCTCATAAAGTGGGTGTCATTCTCATATCCACATGCGTACGCAATCTGATTAACGGAGAGCTCACTGTGATCCAAAAGATATTTGGCATGTTCAAGCCGGGCATGAATCATATCCCTCATAACGGAACAACCGAATAGCTCCTTATAGATGTGTTGAAAATACGATTTGCTCAAATTTAATCGTAAAGCTCGCTCTGTCACGGATATGTTCTGCTGGGGAGAACGATAGATGTCGTTGCGCAGCTCTGTAAATTGGACGTAATATCGACTGAGTTGGTGGGGAGCGGTTCTTTCTCGCAAGTCGCTCAATTTCATGAAGAAAGACCGAAGGTCGCAATCGATAATACTCTCACGTAGCTTTCCATCCAGTCTGTAACACTTCTGAAGTTCCGCGATGCTTCTGGAAATCAACAAGGGATCTGTAGCTTCAATAAGCGTGTCCACAGGAAATTGAATACGTAGAAGAAATTCGTGGAATTCGCTGCCGCTACAGTGGAACCAATCATTAATAAATGGACTCTCCAGCTCACGGTAATAATGAGGTGTTTGAGGTTGAAACAAAATGAAGGTATTCTTCTCAACCGTGCTTATGTTGTCATACAATCTCACTTCTGCTCTGCTATTAAAAAACACAAAGGTGTAGTTTCCTGAACCATTTGGTCGGTTTCTCACAATCCCTTCATGGTGAATCGTGCGATAGCCGCAAGAAAGTAACGTAAGCATGCCTTATCCTCCTAAGCACAATAGGTCAGTTTTTGATGATTATAGTTTATTGTTCGCGTCTAAACAACCATCTATAATTTTCTAAAAATGTTCATTCTGAAGGAGGAAGAGGAAGTGTCGGTTGACAGAAAGTATTGGGTGGATACGTTGGTTCGCATAGCACATCCTGTACTCTACGCCTTATCCGAAAGCAGACTTATTTTCGATATGCCTGTCGAATCAAAGGGGGGCGATCGAGCAGAATACGCATATCTAGAAGCTTTGGGCCGCACACTGGCCGGGATTGCACCATGGCTTGAACACGGCCCTCGTTCAGGTGAGGAAGGGGAGATTCGAGCCAGGATGGCAGACCTGGCCAGGCGTTCAATTGGAGTTGCGACAGATCCAGCTTCACCCGATTTTATGAATTTCACGCAAGGCGGCCAGCCTGTTGTCGACGCAGCCTTTCTTGCGAATGCGGTGCTTCGGGCTCCACGTGAGCTGTATGAACTGCTGGATGAGAAAGCGAAAGATAATATGAAATCAGCCCTGCTCGCAACACGAATTATACGCCCCGTATTCAGCAACTGGCTGTTGTTTAGTGCAATCATTGAGGCGGCCCTTGCCCGAATGGGCGTAGAAACTTGGGATCGTATGCGAGTGGATTATGCGGTAAGGCAGCATGACCAATGGTACTTGGGAGATGGTGCCTATGGTGACGGGCCTGACTTTCATTGGGATTACTATAACAGCTTTGTGATTCAACCCATGCTCGTGGATACATTGGACGCGTTAGGAGATCAATTCGAGGATTGGAAAGTGATTAGGGTCAAGGTGCTAGACAGAGCAACTCGCTATGCGGCCATCCTGGAACGCTTAATTTCACCGGAAGGCACCTTCCCGCCCATTGGACGATCGCTTGCCTATCGTTTCGGGGCATTTCAGCATTTATCCCTCATGGCGCTAAGAGAGCAACTCCCGGTAGAAGTGGAACCAGCTCAAGTTCGCTGCGCACTTACGGCGGTAATCAAGCGGCAGATTCAGATGCCAGGGACGTTTGACGATGCCGGATGGCTGCGAATTGGATTCGCCGGAAGCCAGCCGGAAGTAGGAGAATTTTATATATCGACGGGCAGTCTGTATCTCTGTACGACTGTATTTCTTGCGTTAGGACTCTCACCTGATGCAGATTTCTGGCAGGGAGAGGCCGAGTGGACTTCGCGTAAGGCATGGTCCGGAGGAGAGGTCAATTTGGATAAAGCCTACCATGATCAACACTAGAAGTGCACATTTGAAGAGGAGGGAATGAGAAATGATGATTCAACCGGATTGGGTGCAGGAAGCATGGGATCAAACGAAGGCAAAAGTGAAACGGATTTCTCGTCGAATCGGGGATGGGTTTCCTCACGCAAGTGTAAATGGAGAATATCAGTTAGAACAACCATCTTGGTGGACTGCGGGCTTCTGGCCCGGCATACTGTGGCTTGTCTATCGGGACACCAAAGATAAGGATCTTAAGGAAGCGGCAGAATCCTGCGAACGCCAGCTTGATGCATTGTTAGCGGATTCCCAGATGGTTGATCATGATATCGGTTTCATGTGGACATTAACAAGCGGTGCCAGATATAAGCTTCTAGGTTCAGAGGATTCCAAAAAGAGAGCTCTGCTTGCTGCTAATCTCCTGGCTGCACGCTTTAATATCCAGGGAAATTATATCCGGGCATGGAATGGGGAGCATATGGCAGGCTGGGCCATCATTGACTGCTTGATGAATTTACCACTGCTATACTGGGCATCAAGCGTAACGGGAGATCCCCGTTACAAACACATTGCAGTCAAGCATGCGGATACCGTGCGGCAGCAATTTTACCGTCCGGACGGCTCTGTTGCCCACATTCTCGTGTTTGACCCGGAAACCGGGGAGAAGCTTGAAGTAAAGGGAGGCCAGGGATATTCTCCAGAGTCTGCTTGGTCCCGTGGTACGGCATGGGCGATCTATGGCATGAGTCTAAGCTATCATTATACAGGTAACCAGCATTATCTAGATGCAGCCAAACGGACGGCTCATTTTTTCTTGGCCAATTTACCTGAAGACCAGGTTCCAACTTGGGATTTTCGTACACCTCAAGGAAAATCCTCAGTTCGTGACTCGTCGGCAGGAGCCTGTGCTGCTTGTGGACTGCTGCTTTTAGCTGATCAGGTTGATGGGCTTGAAGCAGAGATGTATCTCAAAAGCGGAGAGAAAATTCTTCATTCCTTGTATATGAATTATGGTGCTTGGGACTCCGAAGCAGAAGAAGGCCTTATTTTGCATGGAACGAGCCACTTCCCTGAGCAGAAAAATGTCGATGTTCCACTGATTTACGGCGATTATTACTTTGTAGAAGGGATATCGATTTTGAAGGGGTTTAAGGAACGCTTTTGGTAATCCTGTTGGATCGGTTGTTAATGCGGTTTGATAGTATTCATGGAGAGGCAAGAATAGAATCACATGTGAGAGTCGCTATATTAGCGGCTTTTTTTGTTTTCTATATAGTTGATATTGATTATTGTTCTCATTTACACACTCCGACATTTACTGTATACTGACAATAGTTATTTTACATAATGGTCAAAAAGACAGACGAGAATGGAAAAGGGAGAGGTTATTTACATGTTGGTGTCCGTAAAAAAAGGGATGTTTCTTTGTTTGATTACTGCAATGATTCTGGTGATGGCTGCGTGTTCAAGTGGTGGCAGCGATGGTGCCAAGGGCAGCTCACAGCAAACTGAGGAGAGCAGCGCCACGAATGCAGCAGCAAATGGGGAGCAGACCGATGCTGATACTTCAGCTGCATCTGAAACAACTTACCCGGTAACCGTGTCGAATTATACAACAGAGAACGGTACCTGGGTCGCTAAGGAACAAACCTTCGACAAGGCACCTGAACGCGTTGTTGCCAATACACAAGGTGCAGCCGAGCTGATGATTCGCCTTGGATTGACGGACAAGCTCGTGGGTGTAGCTGCTTTATTTGGCAGTGTGCCTGAAGATATTGCTGATGAGTTTAAGAAAATCCCTGTTCTGGCCGAAGGATATGTTGGTAAGGAAGTGACCATTGGCGCTTCACCTGACCTGATTATGGGACGTGGCGGGCTGTTTGAGGATGCCGACTGGGGTGTGGGTACAGTCAACAGCTTGAATGATATGGGTATCAAAACGTTTGTGCAGAGCACGAGTGTTACTGATGCTTCGTTGGATAGTCTGTATAAGGATATCACCGAGCTAGGCGAGATCTTTAATGTACAAGCTAACGCGGCGGCCTATATTGAGGAACTTAAAGTACGCGAAGAAGCATTGAAGGCTCGTGCTAGCGCTGAAACAATCAATTATGCGTCCTTCTCTGATAATGGTGATGGAACCATTGCGGTTTACAACGGGAATGGAGATACGTTTATCGAAAGTGCAATGTCATTAATCAACGTACATAATATGTTGATCAATGAAACAGGCACACTCAGTCTGGAGAAACTCATCGAGATCAATCCGGATGTGATGATCATTTCCAAATATGCTGGTGGTATTGATCCGCAAGAAACGATTGACAAGTTGCTTGCTAACAAGCAGGTGCAAAGTATTAACGCAGTGAAAAACAAGAAGATCTATGTTATTGATTTCAATAATTTCTGGGGTTACGGAGATTCCATCTTCACAGGTGTTGAGAAGCTTGCTGATGATATGGGGTTGTAATATAACCTAATTTATATAATTCATGTGTTACGATATTATATCTTCACATTCAAGTAGGAGCCAACTTTAGGAGTTGGCTCCTTTTCTCATTATGAGTACGATTAGTTTTCAAATTCAATTTAATGTATTTGCTATATCAATTAAGGTTTGGTAATCGTATAACGGTTCAAGATTGTTGTTTTTTCCTGAAATAAGAGAGTAAGTTAGACCCTCGTTTCTCCAATAGATGGCACTCACATGTTCGTTTCCTTGGTCCCATGTTTGCGAACCGTTAGTTAATTTCAAACCTTTCTTCCCAGTCGGAGGTGTATCAATCTGTGAGTTTGTAATCATTATGATGAGATTTATTCCTTCATCGCTATTTGCATACGTGATTTCAATTGCATCAAATTCTCCATTGGTATCTAAAATCCTTGCTGATTGTTGAGTAACATGGAAAGGAACTGACGGTTGTTTGATTTCAAACGGAATCTTAGCTTCCGCTTCTTCAACTGAAATATTAACCGGGGGCTCCAGATCTGAAGTATTTATCGGTTGATTACTTTCCTTCGAGTTTTGTAAGCAGCCGGACAAGAACAGAGGAATCATACATAGGAACAGTAACCTCGTTACAGCCTTCATTTGAATCACCTCGATATCTGAGTAGTTACTTCTATTACGCACTACTAGCTGGGATGGTGCATAATCTAGCCTTTTTCATCCATAAAAAAACGTTCATCGATGTTGATCAATGACACGGATAGCAAGCAATAGTGGTTCGATAAATCAGGAATTTTACCTGGTCCATACCGATCTCCATGCAGTTTAGGGTTTGAAACTTGCGTTTCATCCCATTTCCCCCTGAAATGTATGATAAAGTAGTATATTTGAGAGTGAAACTCAGAATTGTCGTCAAATGAAGGGCGGATGTACAATCATGTTTAATGTTGCCATTTGTGATGATGAGGAGAAACAAAGAGAGCTCGTGAAAGCGATGCTGATCTCCTTATCTCTGAAAACGAATATTGATTTCCAAGTTACCTTATTTCCATCCGGTGAAGAATTGATTTCTCATTACAAAACGGTTGGGGATACCTTCCATATTCTTATTATGGATGTGGAGATGAACGGGATGAACGGCATACAGGCGGCCAAAGAAATCAGAATGTTGAAATTTCTGGATGTGCAAATCATGTTTCTGACCAGCTATCCGGAGTATATGGTAGAGAGCTTCGATGTGGTTACTTTTCAATATCTGATCAAACCGATCCAGCCACATATCTTCGAGGAGAAAATGATTAAACTATGTCAGTACTTGAGATCAATGGACAAAAAGTTTGTATTAATAAAATCAGCTTATGAAGAATTGCTGTTGAAATACGATGACATTCTCTGGATTGAAGTGATCAAAAGTCTAACAATCAAAAACAAACTGAATTTTGTGACCACCGAAAGCACGCATGAAAGTAAAGGCATTATTTCGAATTATGCGGATGCTTTGAAGGATCATGGTTTCTTGCAAATTCATCGCTCAATTATCATTAACCTGATGCATGTCCAGAAGTTTAGCGGCTCCCAGGTCGTCATGTTAAATGGTGCTGAATTGCCCATCGGTCGTTCCAAAGTCAAGGAAGTCAAGGATGCCTATACCAAATATATGATTATGAGGATTCAATGATATGGAACCATTTACAATCTTATCCGTCATCGTCGTTACGCTGCTTATGGCATTCCAGGTGAATTTTTATTTCAATTCGGTACTCGGCAAGTCCAGGCAAAAGCCGCACAGAGTGGTCTATTTTGCCCTGTTTATTGTCTTATGTTTTTTCTATTTGGCCTCTACATTGCCTTCGGTCATCTCGTCGTTGGTTGTGTTAATATTTATCTTCAGTTTGGCTCAATCCTATGACGTGGAGTTGAAGCTAAAACTGGTTTTCACGGTCCTATATGCCGTACTGGTCACCATGGTGAATTATATTGCTGTGTATATTATGAGTGTCTGGGACGCTACGGATTACACCACATGGGATCACTTCAACGAGGGTTATCATGGGGTGTTCTACAAGGTGATGCTGCTTGGCTGCAGTCTCATGTTTATTGTCATTCAGGTCGTTCGTCTTATTGCCAAACGCAGAAGTTTCGCCCTGCACTATCGGTATTATCTTTTATTTCTCATTGTACCGATCATTACGTTATATCAGATTAATGTGGCTTCGAACTACAGTGAGAAAAACATCTTTTATATCATTTCCGTGATGGGCTCGCTGTTTCTCAATGTGTTCATTGTCTATGTATTCGATAATATGGTGGAGAAGGTTCAGCTTGCGAATGAGAATGCCCAGCTGCAGCGTCAGATGGATTATCAGGATGCCAACTACGAGAAGACAGTGCACAGTTTCAAAAATGTGAAAGGCATCATCCATGATATTCATCAGCAATTTTTGTACATTGAAGAATGTATCAAGCAAAACAAACATGAAGCGGCTTCTGATCATATAAAGCTTACCTTGAATAAGATTGAAGGCGTGTACCAGCGGGTAAACTCCGGCAATCTCGTGATCGATGCGCTTGTCACCAATACCATTGCCGTAGGACAGGCAAACGGAATCAAGATTGACGCCCGCATTCAGCTTCATTCTCAACAGGTTCATATCGATCGTTATGATCTCTGTGTTGTACTTGGGAATATGCTGGATAATGCAGTCGAGGCTTCCAAAAAAGTCAGACAGGCTGAAGACAGATATATCCTGATCGCCATTCATTCTACTGCATCTGCAATTGTGATCCAGGTGCTGAATCATGCAGAGCAATCACTAACCCATATGAAGAGTGAGAAGCCCAATCCGGAGTTTCACGGAATTGGCCTTACGAATATATCAAGGATGTGCGAAAAGTACGGTGGGCATATGACGATTGAACATCATCAGCGGACATTCAATAACATGGTTGTGCTGCCCTTTGAAGTCAACAGTCTCTGAACATGCCGTTCAGGGATTGTTTTTTTCCATTCAGGGTTTGTTCACGTTCAGAGTGTCTCTTCCCAGATATGATGAATTCATCTTATCGAAAGTACTGAGGGAGGAAGCTGAGGATGAAGAAACTGTTCAGTGTGTTATTTACAGCGGTGCTTGTGATCACTCCGATGACAGACGTCAAGGCAGAGGCGAATAAGAGCACTTCAATTGAAAAGCAGGTAGAACGAATGGCCACAAATCTGGTGCAAAATTATGGAGTCACAAGTCTGCAATATGCCATTAGGGATCAAGGGGAAATCATATTGTCGGGCAGTACTGGCTTTCACGACAAAGCATCGCAGACACCAGTCACCAGGGAAAGCATGTACGGCATTGGCTCGGTGAGCAAGATGGTTGTCACCGCAGCCACCATGATGCTGGTGGATTCCGGGAAAGTAGATCTGGATGAGCCTCTTACTACCTATATTCAGGACTTTGAGATGGCGGATGCCAGGTACACCCAAATTACCCCGCGGATGCTGATGAATCATTCATCTGGTCTCTATGGTTCACATTACGGGAACAGCATGCTGTTTAACGACAATGATATGCGCAACCACGATGAACTATTGCTCAAACTCAAAACCGAAAAGTTAAAATCGAAACCTGGTTCATATTCCGTTTATTGTAACGATGGCTTTCAATTGCTTGAGATCCTGGTTGAACGCGTGAGTGGTTTAAGCTACAGCGATTATGTCGCCAAGTTTATCAGCAATCCGTTACAGCTGGAATCAACCAAAACACCGCAGGATTCATTCGATAGAGATCAATTGTCTGAAGCGTATTGGCCCACGATTGAAACCAAAATGCCAGTTGAAAATGCGAACATTCTCGGTACAGGTGGAATATACTCTACATCCGAAGAATTGACCGAATTCGCTGAAGTATTGATGGGTAACAGACCAGACATATTGTCCGAATCCTCGGTCAAGTCTATGCAAAATCATGAATATCGACAAGGAATATGGGTCTCGGATGAGCGGAATACATTCAATTACGGCCTGGGATGGGATGCTGTGGATCTTACCCCGTTTAGCGATTATGGCATTACTGCACTTGCCAAAGGTGGAGACACCATGATGTATCATGCATCACTAATTACTATACCTGAACATGATATTTCAATGGCCGTTCTGTCCTCAGGTGGGTCCTCCATCTACAATCAGATGTTTGCGAGCAAAGTACTGCTGGAAGTATTGGAGGATCAGGGTGTCATCGAGGATATCAAGGAAGATCAGACATTCTCCCCACCCGTAAAAGTAAAGATGCCTACGGAGCTCAATGCGTATTCGGGTCTATACGGTACAGTAGGTACAACACTGGATATTCAGGTCAAGAACGACGAAATCACTCTGCCAGCTTTGCAGGGCGGAATCATTCCAGAGCAGACGTATGTCTACACTGGAGAGGGGCAATTCACAAGTACGGATGGAAGTGTGAAGGCCAGTTTTGTGAAGGAACAAAACGGGAAAGTGTATGTTAAGGTGCAGGCAGTGATATCATTGCCGGGTCTAGGTCAAACGGTGATGAACACGTATGATTATCAAAAATTGGATCCCAACCCTTTGAACACAGACACAGAAAAGAGATGGACAGATCGCAGCGGCTCCAAATATTACGCGTTAGATGAAAAAATTACATCGATTTTTTATCTGCTTCCTTCGATGCTAATCAAAAATCTGAGCGTTGATACGGAGAGTGGTTATGCAAACGGCACTCAAATTATAGATTCAGACCATGCAGTGAATGTTGCAGAGATTCCCGTGATGAACGGTAGAGATGCTTTCGATCTGCAATTTTACACCAAGAATAATGCTGAGATTTTGATTCAGGACGGACAGGAATATATTGCAGAGGATGCGATTACACCAATCTTTGGCGGTAAGACAGGAAAGGCCACCATCCCGGCGAGCGGTCAAGCCCGCTGGTATGCAATCGATTCTCGTTCTGCGAACAAATCATTGACGGTAGATTCGCCGGAAGGCGGCGGTTACGCTGTATATAATGAGCAGGGCGAAGTGGTTCACTTTTCCGTTGCCACCGATCAACAATCCATTGAGCTTCCCAAAGCTGGCTTTATCGTTTTTGGTGGTGAAGCTGGAGATGTCTTCAAGATCCATTTAAAGTAAACGCAGCAGTCCACATCAAACGAGTTTAGTAGAGATAACAGATCACGAGCACAGGCTGCCCGGGGTCTGTTATTTTTTATGGCACAAATAATGGAATAAACAGGAAGGTTTTATGAAATAAAGAGAGAAAGTAGTGAAATGGTGTTTTGTTTTGGATAGTCTAATTCAAAGGAGACCTGCTGACAGATGAAAAATGAAGAACGGTTTTCAAACCGGGTTGATTCCTATACGAACTACCGCCCGAGTTATCCCAAAGAGGCCATTGATTATCTATACAACTCCGTTGGTTTGCATTCGAACAGTAAGATCGCAGATATCGGTGCAGGTACAGGGATCTTCTCGAAATTGCTTCTGGAACGTGGAAGCTATGTTATAGCCGTCGAGCCGAATCAGGCCATGCGCACAGCCGCCGAGCTAATGCTAGAGAATGAACCGAACTTTCAGACGATATCAGGCTCTGCAGAAACTACGGGATTACCTGATCATTCGGTAGAATTTATTGTGTGCGCACAGGCGTTTCATTGGTTTGACCGCTTGGCAGCGCAGACCGAGTTTAGGCGGATTTTACAGCCCGGAGGTAAAGTCGTATTAGTCTGGAATTCCCGTCTTACCACCGGTAACTCGTTTCGTGTAGAATATGATCAGCTGCTGCATGCGTACGCTACCGACTATGAAAAAGTGAATCATAAAAACATTTCTGAGTCTGTGCTTCAATCCTTTTTCAGGGAAGGCACGATGCAGAAAGCGAACTTTCAGATGAGTCAGGAGTTCGACTTCGAGGGCTTGAAAGGCAGATTGCAATCATCTTCCTACAGTCCTGTGCCCGGGCATCCCAATTATACTCCGATGATGACTGAGCTTCAGAATATATTTGATCGAAATAAACGGGAGGGTACGGTTCTTTTTGATTATGAAACGGAGATATTTTGGGGAGAAGTGTGATGGACCTCAATCTGGCCCTTCAAACGTATGGGAGCTTGTTCAAATGTTTACTTATGACTCATGGGCATGGCTGTTAGCAATTGGTCTCCTTCTTACGGCAGCTTCTGTTTTCGGGCTTCGGCGATGAGTATATATCTTACATGTAGATGATAGCGTTCATTTAAAAAATAATCTGCAGCCGATCACAGAGATCCTGAGAACGGCTGTTTTTTATTGAGATACCGGTAGAACAGCGGGATCATCGCATAGGATTTTTGACGAAACAAGAACCTGCTGAAGATGTGTCTCTTAATCTTTTTGCAGCAATAAAGGTTCGATCGCTAGCGCTATACGAATTCGTAGACTTTCAGCGGGATCTTTGAGTTTAACATCCAGGAGTCTTTCACACTTTTCCAATCTGTACACCACCGTATTCCGATGCACGAAAAGCTGTTTGGATGTTTCGACAAGCTGGCATTGTGTTTCGTAAAATGCGTTCAGGGTACGGAGCAGCTCTTTTCTTTCGGATTCGTCGGCGATTTGCAATAATCCATCTAGAGTCGATTCGTAAAATTGTTTTAGCTCGTCTTGGGGAAGCATATGGAACAAATATCCGATATCCTTGGCTTGGTAGGATTGGACAAATTGTTTGCGTTTAAATCGATAGCCGAATTGCAGCGCATTGACTGCTTCTGTGTAAGAATGGCGAACGCCGAGCACATTCATTGCAGGTTTGCCGATGCCAACCGACATGCTCATTCCATTCTCCTGATGGAGGTGTTTAAGCATTCCAGTGAGATGCTCGGTGAGTTTCGCCTCGTCCCAGCCTGAGTCCGGGATGGATAGCAAAATGCAGTAGGTATCATGTTTGGTAAACATGGTAAAAGGATGCTCAAGCGTACCGAAATGACGTTTGATGTGCTCGTATTGCTCCTCTTGTTCAGTCAAGTTGCCTCCCTTTAGTGCCGCCGCCTCATCATTACGAATAGCCAGCACGACACATGAATAACCCTTTCTAAGCCCGTATCTCTTGCCGCGGTTCAGTGCTTCCTGCTCGAAAGTGATATAACCCTCGATCAAATCGGAAAAAAACTCGTTTTTGTGCCTGCGGGAACGTTCCTTGACTGCTTGGGATTTGGTTAGCTCCATTCCAATGACGTTAGAGGCTTGTTCAAGCGTTAAACCGTACAGACCGGTCCATTGATCCGGTGTATGAAAAGATAACAAATAGCCTTCGTGACGATACGTTTTTACCGGATATACTAGCATGCAGCTGCGTTCCCGAAGGGATGAGTCGATTAAGCACAATGAAGTCGGGCTGGAGGTGTCGGACAATCCGTGAAGTGCACTAACTGCAGCTGCAGTAAGCTCAGTAATATTTGCATTTTGATTAGTGGAAGCAATGGTTTTCCATTTGTTGTTTAACAGGATGACTGGGGATGAGAGCAGTTTGGACAAGGACTGGATAATGCCTGAAATTCCTTTGCCGCGCATAATCATTTCGGAGAATTTTTTGTGAATGCTAAGTGCATATTGGAGTTCGTCGCTCTTATTGTTCAGAATAACACTGGTCGATCGTTGCAAAATCTCACCAAGGGATAGACATACATCGGAAATTTCAATGATAGGAAATTCGATACGGTTGGCTTCATGTAATATTTCATCAGGGATTGGAAGTTCAAAACGCTTGGTTTTGATGGCCAAACCGGAGCAGCGAAGCCGCTGCATGTCCCTGATCAGGTGAATGAACACTTCAGGTTGCTGTTTCATGAAATAGCCGTTGGTCAGCAAGAGCTCGTTTGGCCTCAAAAACCGTATGATATCTGGACAGTCCATAATGTTAACGGTTTGAACCTCGCGCGTAAGACCCTTGTGCCCAGTAATCACTCTGGCATCATCGTAAATGCCGTTATTGAGCAAATCTATCAGCAGCACATCGACCCATCCCTTTCTGGAACAAGTTAAACTTTTGTTAAGTAATATAACATTAAGGTCCTTTCGAGTAAATATCTTTGGCTTGTTCGTCCAATAATCCAAATTATTTTTATCTTTATCATCCAATGACTTCCCCCTGCAGAGTGGAATATGCTTGAATTGTTTTTAACGTGTAACAAAAGCGTACATGATCGGAGGGCTGTCATGGTTGATTTGCTTATCACCGATACCGTGTTATCCAAGGATGGAAGCAGAATGGATGTGGGGGTATCCTCTGGTAAAATTGCATTTATCTTACCAACCGGTGAAGGGATATCGGAAGCGATGAATGTCGTTCAAGCCAAAGGAGGCTTGCTGCTACCCGGCTTTGTCGAGCCGCATATTCACTTGGAAAAAGCCTATTTACTGGATGTCATGGATCGGGATGCAGATTCTCTCCAAGACGCAATTCAGATAACGGCTAAACTGAAAAGTTCTTTTACAGACGAGGACATGAACAAGCGCTCGCTTGCTGTCATTCGTCAAGCTGTCCGCAACGGTGTTACCCATATGCGCTGCCATGCCGAGGTTGATCCGATTCTTGGTCTCAAGGCTATGGAGTCGGCTCTCCATCTGAAACAATCTATAAGAGGTCAACTGGATTTGCAGGTGGTTGCCTTTCCACAAGAAGGCGTATTCAGAAGTCCTGGGACTGAAGAGTTAATGGAGGAAGCACTGCGTATGGGGGCTGACGTCGTCGGAGGAATCACTTATCAGGATGAATGCCTGGAAGATCACTTGGATTTTGCATTTGGTCTGGCAGAAAAATACGGAAAACCGCTGGATTTTCATACGGATTTTTCGGACAATCCCAAGGACCGTGCCATTGCGAACATAGCCAGAAGAACACTCATCACAGGAATGCAGGGACAGGTATCTGCCGGACATGTAACCTCGCTCGGTTCTCTGCCTGAGCATGAAGCCATGGATATCGCGGAACTTCTGCATCGTGCAGGGATCAGCGTCATTACGCTGCCGATGACCGACCTGTTTTTGAATGGTCGGGGAGATGCGGAAGGGCCGCGCAGAGGCTTGGCGCCAGTGAAATTGCTGCAGGAATGCAGTGTGAATGTAGCAATTGGCGTCAATAATGTCCGCAACGCGTTTACACCGTTTGGCAAAGCGGATCCGTTAGAGGTTGCCTGGCTTCTGGCCGTAACTTCGTATATGGGCGGGGAACGGGATGCCCTTGCGTTGATCAGGATGCTGACGTATAACGCAGCTCAGGCTTTGGGTATTAAAAATTATGGAATGAAGGTAGGCGTTCCGGCAGATATGGTGTTGTTCCGGGAACGATCCGAAAGGGATGTGCTGCTGGATAAGCCGGAAACGCGAATCGTTTGGAAATCGGGTGTGCAGGTGGGCAATATGATTCATAAGCAATAGAATGGCTGCGCAAATCAAAAGCTATGTATACTATTGGAACAGGACTGAAGGGGATGAAGCTATGGAGAAACAGTTAACCATCGTTAAAAACGTCAAATGGGCAGATGATCTGTTCAATCTAACGATTGATCGAACGACGGGAACGATCATCAGCATTGAAGCAGCCGCAACCGATGCGGAGTTTGCATCTGAAGGTACCAGCCATCAAGAGGCAAATGTCTTCGAAGCGGGAGGTTTGCATTACGTTCCGCCCATGGCAGATATGCATATCCACCTGGACAAACATTTTCTTGGCGAGCCGTGGAAGACACTGCAGCCCTTTGTCACCCTGCCTGGCCAATTGGAATTCGAGAAACGTATGCTGGGAGAACTTCCGACCGGAGCAGGAGAACGTGCTAAACGGTTGTTGGATTTGATGCTCGCCCAAGGTACGGCCAAGATCCGAACGCACGTTGACGTTGATCCGCAAATCGGCCTCTCGCATCTTGAGGAGATATTGGAAGTTCGCGAATTATATCGGGGCCGCATGGATATGGAGATCGTTGCGTTTCCTCAACAAGGACTACTCCGATCCGAGTCTGTAGCCGTCATGCGGCAAGCACTCCGGGCTGGAGCCGACTATGTAGGCGGTGTGGATCCGGCCGGGCTGGACCGCCGAGTGGACGCCAGCCTGGAAGCGATGTTTGAGCTGGGGGCAGAATTTGCTGCGGGAATCGATTTACATTTGCACGACCCGGATCACCTCGGAACATACACGATTGATCGTTTCGCTGATTTAACGGAACAAGCAGGCATGTCCGGCCGCACTTCAGTGAGCCACGCTTATTGTTTGGGTCAGGTTAGTGAAGCAGAGGTACGTTCATTGGCAGAAAAGCTGTGTGCGAACGGCGTATCCATTATGACGAGTGCCCCTATCGATAGACCTATGCCGCCCATTAAACTATTGCTGGAAGCGGGAGTAGCTGTACATGTCGGTTCAGATAATATTCTGGATTCGTGGAGTCCATTCGGCAATGGCGACATGCTCTCACGTGGGTCACGTCTCGCTGAAGCATCCGGTTGGGTAGAAGACCACTGGTTGCTTGAGACGTACAAGCTTATTTCCAATGCGCCGTTAATTCCAAAAGTGGGTGAACGCGGTAATTTCTCATTAGTAAATGCCCTGAATGCGATGCATGCGCTGGCAGCGGCACCTCCACGAGAAGCGGTATTCTCGGGAGGTGTACTTGTTGGAGGCCGTGCGTTCCCGACCAGCAGGCACATGGCAGAGATCCATTCATAACTATTTTTTGCTAGGAGTAAAAAGCAGCGCGTCCTTTGTCGACGCGTTGCTTTTTTTTGTTTGCGAGAGTAGAGCGTATAAAAAACTAGATATTTTTCGTGGCCACGTAACTATTATTGACACGGATACCGGGATAGAGATTTCCATTTGGTGGATCAGTCCAAGATTCGTTGAATTTTTTAGACGATTACACCAATGACTAGGGGGTGTTTACAGCGTATTATTCTTGTAAGAAGAAAATAACGTTAGATAAACTTACACGAAGGAGAAAAGGAGGGATATATTTGATTTACGACATCAAGTATCGTTACGTAGAAAAGGGGGAGAAGGGCATGCGTCGTAGTACCTTTGAATATCGCATCCAAAACATAAAAAGGCATTGGTTGCTATTGGTCATGATCCTGCCAGGTATCATCTATCTGTTCATCAACAACTACTTGCCGATGCTTGGCATTATCATTGCATTTAAAAATGTTAATTTCGCAAAGGGAATATGGGGAAGCGACTGGGTAGGCCTTGATAACTTCGCCTACTTGTTCCAAACGCAGGATGCCTGGGTGATTACCCGAAACACATTATTGTACAATGGCGCGTTTATCGTGCTCGGAACGATACTCTCTATTGCCGTAGCGGTGTTGCTAAACGAAGTAAGAAAAAGATTCGTCTCCCGCTTGTATCAGAGCATTATTTTACTCCCTTACCTCATCTCTATGGTTATAGTCGCTTATTTGGTACTAGCCTTGCTAAACGAGGAGAATGGGTTCGTCAACCATTACGTGCTTCCTTGGCTGGGGATCGATTCGGTGTCGTGGTATGCAGACGCAGGGAAATGGCCTTACATATTAAGTATTGTGTACTTGTGGAAAAATGTTGGTTATACCTGCATCGTCTATCTGGCCTCCATCGTAGGCATCAGCCAGGAGTATTACGAATCGGCTACGCTGGACGGAGCTTCCAGGTGGAGACAAGTTTGGAGCATCACCCTTCCTCTGATTAAACCCACAATGGTCATTCTGGTTCTCCTTTCGGTTGGACGCATCTTCAATTCCGATTTTGGACTGTTCTATCAGGTCCCGTTGAATTCAGGTGCACTGCAAACCACTACGGATGTCATTGACACTTATGTTTACCGCGGATTGATGACTTTCGGGGACTTCGGAATGTCATCCGCAGCAGGACTGTACCAGTCCATCGTCGGTTTTGTATTAGTCTTGACGACCAATGCGTTTGTTCGCCGAAAAGACAAGGATCTGGCTCTGTTTTAGTAAAAGGGGGTGGCCAACTTGTATTCAAATCGAGTGTATCAAAT
Organism: Paenibacillus sp. 7523-1; assembly: GCF_002276415.1. NCBI lineage: Bacteria > Bacillati > Bacillota > Bacilli > Caryophanales > Paenibacillaceae > Paenibacillus > Paenibacillus sp. 7523-1. The sequence continues at coordinate 226,035 of NZ_NPBR01000002.1, forward strand.
AACTGTTCACTTCGTGCTCATCGCGATGGCAATTGCTGCAGCATTTCCGTTTCTGCTCCTCATATCCGCTTCGCTTACCGAGGAACAAGCCATCATTAGAAATGGATATAGCTTGATTCCGGATCAATTCAGTTTCGATGCTTATGTGTACTTGTTCGATCAGTATTCATTGATTCTGCGCTCGTACGGAATAACCACGTTCATCACGATTGTGGGAACTATTCTTGGCCTTCTGATTACAACCCTCATCGCTTATCCATTATCGAGAAATGTGCTTCCGTTTCGTTCGTTCCTGTCCTTCTTTGTATTTTTCACTCTGCTTTTCAATGGCGGGCTCGTGCCCATGTACCTGGTGTATACGGACCTCTTTCATTTGAAAGATACCATCTGGTCCTTGATCATCCCGAATTTACTGACTAATGGTTTCTACATTTTATTGATGCGCAGCTTCTTCTCCACGTCAATTCCCGGTGAAGTTGTAGAGTCGGCTTACGTGGATGGCGCGAGTGAATGGGTCATTTATTGCAAAATTGTTCTCCTGCTAGCGCTCCCCAGTCTAGCAACGATTGGTCTGATGCTCATGATTTCGTACTGGAACGATTGGTTTAACGGTCTGATCTTCATCAATGACGGAAGCCTGTACAGTATTCAGAACCTGCTTAACCGCATGTTGTCCGATGTTCAGTATTTGCAGCAGAACAGTTTGTCCGGCCAGACGGCTGTCGCTTCATCCGTACCTCTTGCAAGCGTGAGAATGGCTATTGCCGTCATCGGTGTACTGCCGCTTATCGCAGCATATCCGTTTTTCCAGAAGTTCTTCGTTAAAGGGTTGACCATTGGTGCTGTAAAAGGCTAACAGCGCTCGGCATCCAATAGGTTGTTCCAATAGCAAACATGGGGGAGTGAAGTAAGATGTTTACAAAGAAAAGGTTTGTAGGTTTCACGCTGGTGATTTCCTTGTTTGGTGTTTTAGTAACAGCATGCGGAAATTCGGGCAGCGAGGAAGACTCGGTACGCGGAAATGACGCAGAAACCGGCTTGTACGAAGTGGTCATGACGTATCCGGCTTTTGGCGACGTGACGGATGTCAAGGAGGTTCAGGATGCCATTAGTGAAATTACAGCTGAGAAAGTAGGTGCAACGGTAAAGCTCCTGCCTGTGAATGGCTCCAATTATGCGAATCAGATGAACTTGATGCTGGCTGGCAGCGACAAACTGGATCTGGTGTATACCAGTGTGTGGTTCGGTCTGGAGTCTCAGATCAGCAGGGGGCAGCTGCTGCCTATGGACGAACATTTGAACGAATTTGGCCAAAAGATTCTGGAGACCATTCCGGGAGAAGCGGTGGAAGCCGGAAGAATGAATGGTGAAACCTATGGCGTTCCAAGCATCAAAGCCTGGGCACTATCTCCAAGTTTTGTGATGAGCAAGGAGCTGGCTGATAAGCACGGTATCGACCTTGCGTCCATAAAGACATGGAGTGATATCTCGGGTGTGCTGCAACGTATCAAGGATGAAGAGCCGGGAGTCACACCAATCGTCAGCTATACCTCGCAGGAAACTCCCGGACAGGCCATGCTCAATTTTGATCCATTGGGAACAGCGCCTGGCGTACTGGATTTCAATGGAACGGATTATACCGTGCAGAATCTCTTTGCCACCGAACGCTTCTCAACGATGGCCGATCTGATGCGCGAATGGTACGAGAAAAGTTATTTCAGCAAAGATGTTGCAACATCCCAGGAAACGGGATCCAACCTGATTAAGGCGGGCAAAGCCTTCTCCTATATCCGGAATATCAATGAGTGTTACTCGGAATCACTGGCGGCAGGGACAGAGCTTGCATGTGTTCCCCTGGAGGATTCCTATATGACGCGAAATAGCGTTGCTTCCAACATGATGTCTTTGGCGAGAAACAGTGAACAGCCGGATAAGGCAATTCAGGTTTTGGAACTGTTTTACTCGGACGAAGCAGTCATTAATCTGTTCACGAATGGCATCGAGGGCAAGCACTATGTTAAACAGAGCGATGGCCTCATTGCCAAGCCGGACGGTGTGAGCTCATCAGGATATGATTCCAATCAATACGCAGTTGGCAACAATTTTCTATCCTATATCTGGGAAGGGAATGACCCTGATATGTGGGAGGTGTTAAAGAGTAAAAATGAAAGTGCCGTAAAATCAAGGGCGATGGGATTCAGCTTCGATATCAATCCGGTCAAAACGCAAATTACATCGGTAACCAATGTGCAGAATCAGTATGACGCTGGATTTCAGACAGGAACGTTTGACCCGGCAGAATTGCCGGCGTATATCCAAAAATTAAAGAGTGCAGGCGTTGACAAAATATTGGCAGAAAAGCAAAACCAGCTAAACCAATGGCTTGAAAACAAATAAAAGGAGCTGATCATATATGTTTAATCCCGTTATTGATGTGCATCATCATATCATTTCTAGAGAGATGCAAAGGAAACAGAAGGAGCTGGGCATGGAGATTCCGAGTTTTATGCCGAAGTGGACGCCCGAGATTGGACTTGAGAAAATGGGTGTAGCCGACATTTCGTTTTCGTTTCTTTCGGCCCCGTCAGATCTGACATTCATTGACCAGCCATCTGCCAATACGCTTGCGCGGAAAATGAATGAAGAGCTTGCTTCGTATGCTCAGCAGTATCCAGAAAAGTATGGTGCATTTGCTACGCTGCCGCTCCCGAATCCTGAAGCTGCCCTGGAAGAAACCATATATGCGCTAGATATTCTTGGACTGGATGGAGTTGCAATGCTCTCTAGCTATCAAGGGAAATATTTAAGTCATCCAGATTACGCTGAACTGCTGAGCGAGTTGGATCGACGTAGTGCGGTTGTGTTTCTTCACCCGATTCTCATTCCCCAGAAAATTGCCGGACTGAGTCCTGCGCTGCTAGAAGGAACCTTTGATACGACCCGTGCTGTCACTACGATGGCGGTTCATCGCATTTTCGACCAATACCCTTCAATTAGGTTTATTCTTCCTCATACAGGAGGCATGGTTCCGTACATCAAGTGGAGGATTGCCCTTGCAGCCATAGGGCAGGATTCCATCCAAGTGGAAGCGACACCGGAACTATTCGAAGCCGAAATGGCCAAGCTGGACCATCTCTACTATGATTCCACGCTGAACCTCGGCACAATCCAAAAGTTAATTGGGCCGGATCGGATCCTATTTGGTGCGGATATTCCCTGGCCGGCAGACAGCGTACTACGCATGCAGCGGGAGTCTGTACTCCATGAAGCCATGCAAATTAGCGAAGATAACATGAAGGCAATTGCTTACGGCAACGCATTTCGTCTCTTTCCCCGCATAAGTAAGTTTTACGAAAAAGTGACACTGAACTAACTTCAGGACAACTCTAAATTATATCATACAAAGGTAAAGGGCAGTTACCGGTTGGTAGCTGTTCTTTTTTATGTTAAGTTAACGTGCTGAAGTTACGAGTATTTTTCTTACTGATGGAGGTTTACATCGAATAAATAATTCATATGACAATGCAAATGACTCATGGTAGATTCTCCTTGTGTGTGTGGTTTTGTGTTGACTTCATTCTGAAGATTTAGTCATCAAAAAAACATATACAAACTCCCTATCGAAACGTATGCATTCTGCCGATAATGATGGTGCATATATTTTTACTTCAGGAGGAATCATCGATGAAAAAAACGGTCATCTTGTTAACAAGTCTAGCGCTAATGTTAGGCACCGCTGCTGGCACAGCTTCAGCTAAACCGGGAAACACTCCACCCGGAAAGCCAAGTAAAGAAGTATCATCAAAATCACCTAAGGACAAGGAGCGGCAAGTGGAGGAAAAACAGACCGAAGAAATGGATCCTTCTGAAACGGCTAGTACGGAAGAAGATGAAGTGAAAGAGCCTTCAGTATCAAAGGCAGAGAATACAGAGAGCCCTACAACCGATTCATCAGAACCCGGTAAAAAAGGACCCAAAGGATACAAAGGGTTGTTAAAAGCCATTCAAAATGTAAAAGACAAGCCCGCGGGTGCCGTTTTGGCCGATATTTTGCTCACAAAATATGCAGCTGAATTGACGGAGGAACAGAAAAAAGAACTGGAAGCTATCATGGAAGAGGATAAGGCATTGGAAACCGCAGCAGAGATGCTTGAGAATAATGGTAGTGTGACGGATGCTGTGTATTTGCAGGAAGAAGCGATAAAATCTAATTTCAAAAATCTCGATCTGTACAAAACACTGGGGAAACTGAATGAAAAGGCGGGTAAAAAGAATGGAGTGAAGTTGTATGTGAATGGTGAAGGGACAGATGCTGAACCGTTCATCAAAAAAGGTAACACATTCGTTCCTTTTCGCGCCATTGCCGAGACTTTGAACGCCGAAGTCACCTGGAACCCTGAAGAACGCTCCATAACTGTCACCAAGGATGGAGTAAGCATTAAACTTGTGGTTGATAGTAAGACCGCAACTGTCAATGGTCAAAACGTATCATTGGATGCGCCAGCCACCATCACCAAAGGGAGTACTTATGTGCCTGTTCGTTTTATAAGTGAGGCGTTGAGAGCAACTGTCCTGTGGGAAGAGCAAAGCAGAACCGTTGTAGTCTATGAAGAATAGATAGGGTAGGGAGAGAACGATTAGCATACAATTGGAGCACATCTAGGATAAGAAGCCGCCATAAGGCGGCTTTTTTGCGTTTTTTCCCACAAATTACATCCATGTAACCTAATCATTCAAACTTGGATGGAGGCACGTTATAGTATTTTTTGAAAGCTTTCGAGAAGGTAAACGGATCCGGATAGCCCAGGAAGCTGGCGATTTGTTGAATTGTATACTTTTTCTCGTAGAGATAATCCCTGGCGCGATTCATTTTGATCTGGGAAATGTACTGACCCGGGGTGATCCCAACGGTTTTCTTGAAATAGGAAATAAAATATTTCTCAGAGATTCCAGTCATGGCTGCGAGATCGTTCATTCGGATCGGACGGTGCAGGTTCGCATCGACATATTGAAATACATTTTGTAATACTTCCAAGCTGCCTTCGGATTTTCTCGGTTTCTTACCGTTCAGGAATTGACCCACATAGGCGCCCTGGCCGTGAAGCTCGAGAATCTTTGCAATTACGGCGAGAAGAGAGGCTTTTAAGTAGAGTTGGTTCCCTGACGTGCCGTTCTCCTGTTTTAATCGACGAAATGCTCTGGTGAACAGCATGGTTTCCTCCTGAATCAGGTTGCACGGCACAATTCCCGGAAGTTGAAAACCGCCCAGAATTCGCTGCTGCTCCCCGATGCCAAAATCGAAATGGATGTATATGAATCGGCAAACGTCCTCGGACGTCGAGGCGATATAGGGCATATCCGGATAAAAGAATATGGCATCTCCCGGGACTGCCGTATATTCGAACCCATCGATTATTATCTTGACGGAGCCTTCCTGAATGAACCAAAGATCGTAATCAGGATGCGATTTGTGTTCAGTCCATTCTTGATCGTGAGTTTGTTCTAGGTAGGAGCTCATCCGGAGATGAATATATTCCGAAAGTTCGTTAAGGATGCTCATGTTCAGTCTGTTTTCACTCATCCGATTTCCTCATCCGCCTTTACCACCTGACATCTTTAAAATTAATTCATTATATCAAAGGTTTTACACGTTGTTAAATATCGTACGATATGACATGTATTGAAAACTATTGCACATTCCGATTATTAGCCACTCTTCTATAATGAACTTATATCACATGAGGAGGGTAATTCATGAACACTACGAAAATGCCGCATCCTAAGGTTGTCGTTATTGGAGCAGGAAGTCTATTTTTTGGTCGTCAGTCCATATGGCAGATGGTTCATTCCCCTTACTTGAACCAGGGGACGCTTGCTCTGGTCGATACGGACGAAGAGCGGCTGGCAAAAATGGTGAGACTTGCGGAAATGGTTGCTCGGGAGAACCATGTATCCTTGAAGATTGAGGGCTCGACAGACCGAAGACAGGTGCTTCCGGGGGCCGACTTCGTTGTACTCAGCTTCGCAGAGCAATCGGTGAAATATCGGGGGATTGATTGCGAGGTATCGTTGAAATATGGCATCCGTATGTGCTCAGGGGATACGATCGGGCCAGGAGGAATTTTCCGTGCGATGCGGGAATTGCCGATCATTATGGAATGCGCCAAAGACATTGAGGAGCTCTGTCCCGATGCTTGGGTGATTAACTATATCAATCCGTCTACCGTCCACGGTATAGCGTTGCACCGTTATGCACCGAAGCTGAAATCGTTTGCGCTTTGTGACAGTCATCATATGCCTCATAAGAAAGCTTATTATGCTGTGCGAGCAGGGATCATCGGCGATAGAAAAGAGTTCACTGAGGAAATCGATCGGAAGTTTGATTTCCGCATTGCCGGGGTCAATCATTTCACGTGGCTCCTAAAAGCGGAGTTCGAAGGCAAGGACGTCATGCCGACGATTGCGGAGGCTATGCGGAAATCGGCCGGTGAGGAAAACAACGGTGGCGATCAAGGTGCCAAAGCTCTCCATAACGACGCCATTACGTATGAATTGTACGATATTTTTGGATATATCCCTACATGTACTGCACATACGAAGGAGTATGTCCGTTATTGGCAAGGTCATGGTAAATCGTCGGATCGTATCCCGCCGTTATCGATCTGGGAGACAGAGGACCGTTATCAGCGTCACGACGAGATGTGGAACCAAGTGGACGGTTTCCTTTCGGGGGACATTCCTATTGCCGATTACATGAGTACCTTCGGCCCGGATCATGCAACAGACATTATTGAAAATATGGTGGGCAATCTGGGGAAACGCTTCTTCGTGAATACGCTCAACAATGGGGCAGTGACAAATATGAATGATGATTCGTTCCTGGAGCTGTTATGTGATGTAAGCATGGAGGGAGCGAAGCCGGTTCATGTCGGTGAGATGCCGAGAGGAATTCGAGGGATGCAGGAGCTTGTATTGGATACCCATGAGCTTACGGCAGAGGCCGTTGTGGAGCAGAGCTTCGAGAAGCTAAGAAGAGCGATGTTGACGGATCCGCTTGTCAGTTCCATCGGTGATGCGGATCAGATCATCAAAGATCTTCTGGAATTGGAACGTGAGATGATCCCAGGTGTCTGGTATTCGGATGGACTGATCAAAATCTGATTTTGGATAAGTCAATCAACGTTGCGTTTATTAATGGTAGGATGACTCGAACAGCCGAAGAAGCCGCTACATGTAGCGGCTTTTTTTGGCTGTGGTCTGATTCCGGGGCATAGGGATTCTATGTACTTCTTAAGTATTTAATAGATGATTGTTCATACTTCTTTCCTGTTCAACATTAATATCCCAATGTTATGGGATTGTAGACTTATCGTACTCTTTTATAATGAAATGAGCAGATGAGAAAATGAGGTGTCCGGCATTACGGTGGGAGCACTGTATGCTCAGGAAATGTTGGGAACGGGTCAACCGCGTCTGACGTGACATTATTGTTCGCAGGCTTGCTGGCTGCATATTCGTCGGCTGACTCTAGGATTCTTCTTGTTCTGGCCTTGGCTCTACTTGGACTGGCAGGGGCCGCAGGAGGCGCCATGTCGGGAATGGTTGTGGCACAAACAAGCTATGCCACACTTTCATTATTAGGTGGGGGGATCTCTACTCCTTATTCCTGTAATCGTTTGGTCTCGTACTAAACAAAAACACTAATATTGGGTTATGTTATGAAACCGACTTATCATCCTTAATCAGGAAATTAGTCGGTTTTTGTTGTTACACTACCTTTATTTATTTGACTGAGTCAATTAAAATGGATATGATGTATTTAGTTGACTTAGTCAAATAATATTCACTATAAGCAGGAGGTCACCATGAATTTACCAACATCAGTTATTCCAATCATTCGCCAATTTAACCGATACTACACCAAGGTGCTGGGTTTGCTGGATAAGCACCTGCTTGATAGCGAGTTCTCTCTATCGGAGGTCCGGGTCCTTTATGAAATTGGTCAATCCGAAGAATGCAAGGCAAGCATGCTCATTGAGCAGCTAGGACTCGATCCGGGCTATTTGAGCCGAATGTTAAAACGGTTTGAAAAAATGGGATTGACCTACCGCGTGCAGTCCAAGGAGGACGGAAGATCGTCCTTGCTGTATTTATCGGAGCTCGGTGAAGAAAAGTTGTCCCACTTGAATGAATTATCCGATGAACAGATACACAATATGATTGTTGATTTGCCTGAACAGAGTCAGTTAAGTATTGCCAAAAGCATGACCACGATTCAGAACAAATTATCCGGCAATTCAGAAGATCGGAGCATAGAGGTCCGGACTGAATTGAAACCAGGTGACGTTGGAGCATTGATTCATCTTCACGGCTGGGTATACGCCAAGGAGTGCGGCTATAATCATATATTTGAAGGGTATGTCTGCAAAACGTTCTATGATTTGCTCCAGACGTACAATCCGGATAAGGACCGGTTCTGGATATCCGAATGCGATAATGAAATCGTTGGCTGTATCGCGGTTATTGAGCATCCAGGCCAAAGAGCCCAGATCCGGTGGTTTATTCTGCATCCGGACTACAGAGGTATGGGTATTGGCAAGAAACTCATTCGTGAAGCCATGGCTTATTGTAAACAGAAGGGATACTCCAATGTCTTTCTGGAAACGACGGAGGACCAAAAAACAGCTATAGCCATGTATACCAAGCAAGGTTTTGTCAAAATTAAAGAACAACAGAACGATGCCTGGGGAGTCCGCCATATCGAACAAACCTATGAGCTTGAGCTTTAAGCGAAATAGCCGCTGAATACAGCGGCTATTTATGTTTTTATAGAACATAATGCTGATGAAGTCATGGGAGATTTTAATTCAGGTAAGCACTGTAGATTTCAGTCATCATTGTCTTTCTTACGGCATGTATACACGAAGACAGGTGGGAAATTCCTGGTGACAAATTGGGTGTTCTCAATAATCAGCTCTTCAGCCAGTAGTTGCTTCATATGAAGTGAGTACTGATATAAGACCAACATGCCTCCTGGCCGGAGAGCTTGTGATATTTGAGCAAGAATGTGATCTCTCATTGTCTTGGAAAAATTAAAAAAAGGTAATCCGCAAATAATGCAATCCAACTGTTGGATCTGCTCCTGATTCATTTTCTTGACTAAAGAGGAGGCATTGGAAGCAAGCTTGAAATGAGGGTATTCCTTTTTTAGAGCTTTCCGCATTCTTCGGTCTCTTTCAAATAAAAGTACTGCTGCAGAGCTCGGTAAATTAGCTTCCATGATGCGTGTTATAGCACCCGTTCCTGCCCCAAGCTCTGCTATGGCTCGAACATCATTCCAATACACAGACTGAACAATTTTACGTGCCAGAAATGCTGAACTGGGGAAGATGCTTCCTACTCTTTTCGGATTCTTGAGGAAAGCTAGCAGAAAAAGAAGAAAGTTGGGTATTTTCAATCATTAATCCTCCATTGTTGTAAAATCTACCGGATGCCGGAAGGCAGCCTTAGCCGAAACTTAAACACATTATCCTCATGCTGAAGGGTTAGGGTGCCATGATGCAGCTCTGCAATATTTCTCGCAATCGAAAGGCCGAGCCCAGATCCCGATTGAATGCCTTCGCTGCTTCTTGAATAATCCACCTTATAAAACCGGTCAAACAGCTTGTCCATCTGTTCTGCCGTTAGGGGAGTTCCTTTATTTTCAACTTCAATGATTACATGTTCAGGCTGCATGGTCATCCGGATATGAATCGTACCCGGTTTGAAGGAATACTTCAGGGCATTCATCAACAGATTATCGATGGCACGAGCCATTTTATCACTGTCGATATAGGTCATCATTGGTGAATCACCGATATCTTTCTCGATGTGGATGCCATTTTCCATGGCGAGAGGTTCAAATTCGAATAACATCTGGTCTAAAAGTTGAAATAGATCAATTTTTCTCAGATCCAATTGGGTATCGACGGAGGTAAGGCGAGTATACTCAAATAGATCATCCAGCAATTTTTTCAAGTGCGTCGCTTTGTTATAGGTGTTCTCTACGAATCGTGTATATTCCGCCTCGTCTTGAAAGGAATTGGTTCGTAGAAGTTCAATATAGCCAATAATACTCGTAAGAGGCGTACGCAGGTCATGCGAGATGCCTGTGATTAAGTCCATTTTGGATTTTTCCAATTCACGTTCCTTCATAATCTGTTGCTGCAGCTGCTCCGTCATGAGATTAATGTTGGTAGCGACCCGTCCCAATTCGTCTTGACGATTAACGGCTACCCGATAATCCAGATGCCCCTCCGATATGAATTGAAGACCTTGTTCCAAGGAGACCAGATCTCTGCCAATTTTTCGCGTGGCAATCAAAAAAGTGAATGTAAAGATCAATATAAAAATAGGCGTAATGAAATAAGGGAAAAAGGTAAGAAGCCAGTGCCATTCTAACCCATCACTGATTTTGGAAACCGTCATAATAAGAACATTATTCACGCACACCGAACCAACTATTGAAATAACAAAACTGATCACCAATCGATTGAGGATGTGAAGCTGTATCTTTTTCGTTTGCTTGGATTGCGGTTTAGTCAACTTTGTAACCTACTCCCCATACCGTTTTAATATATTGAGGCTCTCTTGGGTTCGCTTCCAGCTTCTCGCGCAGATTACGAATGTGGACCATAACGGTATTATCCGAATACCCGTAAGGTTCTTTCCACACGGTTTCGTATATCTTCTCGGAGCTGAATACCTGTCCGGGGTGGCTGGCAAGCAGCTCAAGGATCGAAAACTCCAGCGGCGTTAGCGAAATTTCGTTTTCTTTCAACTTCACGGAATGTTTACTTTTATCGATGACAAGATCTTTGATAAGGATCAGAGAATTGTATTCTGCTTTTCCAATCAGGGTTTGACGCCGCAGCTGGGCCCTGACACGAGCGAGCAATTCCAATGGATTAAATGGTTTAACCATATAGTCGTCAGCTCCGGTAGTCAGGCCAGTGATTTTATCAATATCTTCTTCTTTGGCCGACAGCATGATGATCGGAGTGTTGGATACTTCGCGAATTTTAAGACAGGCTTGAATTCCGTCCAAGACGGGCATCATAACATCCAGAATGACGAGTTGAACCGATGTTGTTTTTATAATTTGAAGTGCTTCCAGACCATCGGCTGCTTCAATGACGTGATATCCTTCGTTACGTAAATAGACATGAATGACATCTCGGATATCGGGTTCATCATCGACAACAAGTACGGTGTTCATAAATCTAGCTCCTTTTTAAGTCCAGTCTATAAATCAATATAATGAATTTGTGACATCTATTAGTGTAATCCATCGTCCAGAATGTTTAAATTGTTTCCTTTTTGCGACAGACATAAACAAACGCAGGAGGCATATTCAAAGGCACGATATCGATGTTCTCGATGACAAAATGTTTGGAAAGTGTCTTCTTCATCTGAAGTGAATATTGAAAGGCGATGAATAAACCTCCAGGTTTGAGAGCCAGATCGATTTGGTCTACGAACGTGTTTCGGAGCTCAGGTTCAAAATTGAAAAACGGCAATCCGCTAAAGATACAATCGAGTTGCTGAATGCCTTCTTGCTTCATCGAATCTACTAATTGAGCAGCATTCGGATAGAAGGAGAATGTGGGAAATGCCTTTTGTAAATTGGTCCTCATAATCTGATTCGACTCAAACACGATTACGTTGGTAGAATCCTGTACCTGTTTTTCAATATAACGGGTGATGGCCCCTGTGCCTGCTCCGAGCTCAGCGATGGCCTGGAATTCAGGCCAGGGTGCATGACTAACCATTTTGCTCGCCAGAAAACGAGAGCTTGGTATGACACTACCTACATGTTTGGGATTCTTTACAAAGCTTTTCAAAAACAAAATTGTCTCATTGGAATTCATGAATTAAGTTCCTCCATGGGTTTCATATCGAATTTTGCAAATACAAGACGGACTCAAAAGCGTAATAACTGAAGCACAGACAGAAGGGGATCTCCAAAGTAGATGCCTGCAGCAAAATACGTTAAGGTCCAGAGTAGAGCACTGGAATAGGATATCATTGCAAATCTTCTGAAATGTACTCCGCTCAGCCCGATCACCAGAGGAAGAACATATCGTACGACTGGAATAAACAAACCGATCGACATCGCCCAATGGCCCCGTTGATTCAGCATTCGTTCGGCTTTGATAAAATGTTTATTATGTTGAAATCGGCGTAGGTTCTTCGCGCCGTACAATTTACCTGCAGCATAGGCGACAGTGATCGCTGTTAAAAGTCCGGATAAAATACAGAAGTAAGTGATTCCGGCATCGATTGCACCGGTGTGGCTCAGGATGGCCCCGCTGATAATCGTGATCTCATTCGGAATGGGAATTCCGAACGGACCAAGGGAGAAGGCAAAATAAAAAATCAGATATCCATACTGATGAAGCAGCTCTAAGATTGTATTACTGACCATGGTTTTACCTCCTCGCTTGTCGATAGCAAAATCATAATGAAATAAACTAAGGAATTCATGAGTATATTTCTAAAGAAAATCTAAAGATTATTTAAATAAGCCAACAACATATCTTCATTCAACCTAAAAAGCCTTGCCAAAAGGTTGGCAAGACTTTTAATAGAAACGTTCGTCATGGAGTAATTCTCGCAATTGGTATGCTGCTGCATATGCTTCGTGTACGAGCTGGATGTATTCTTCCTTGTATTCGTAGGATACCGATTGGATTAGCTCGATGTTCCTGATCAATTCTTCCAAAGCAATAACCACATCATTCGTTAAACCTCCAAGCCATCTCCAATTGGCGCTGTCGTCCTTATGCGTCTGTGTCACCAGTTCCTGGAATTGATCCAATTCTTCCGAAATAAGGTGTACAGTACTTTCCAAAGCCGCGATATCCCTAACCATGCGCCAAGTCACCAAACCGCATAATAAAACGAAAAAACATGTGAATATTATAGGAAATAGGTAGGCGAGAAATAGCTGAAATTGTTGCAAAAGCCAATAATCCTTCAATGTCTACATCACTCCGAAAAAAGTTGAATGGTATGTTTAATTGGTAAATAGTCATGGCAATGATAGAGCAAAACTCTGAATATATGGGTAGGATATTTCTAAAGAATTTCTAAGTATGACGGGATATACCCGAGATTGGGACAAATTTTTACGTCGAAGATTCCATAGAGAATATTGTTCTTTATTTTCCATTTTTGTGTTATTCTGTTGATGATAGGCGACCATTTCATTGGTGTGATCGATATAGAAGGGAGGGATATCTTCTCGATTCATTCAATTGGTATAAAGAGAGTAACGGCACTGCTTGTAAAAATGAAAAATAAGCGGAGGTTTGGTTATGCTCAAACAAATGAAGAAATATGGCGTTTGCAGTTTGGCACTTGTATTGTTTGCGGCTGCGGCATTGACCGGGTGGAGTACTAAAGCAGCGGCAGCGGATTTCAGATCATTGAACGCTTCACAGATCGTATCGGAGATGGGTGCAGGATGGAATCTGGGGAACCAGCTTGAAGCAACAGTGAATGGCGTCCCTAGTGAAACGGCTTGGGGCAATCCTGTCGTTACTCCAGAGTTGATTAAAAAGGTAAAGGCAGCAGGTTTCAAGACAATCCGCATTCCTGTATCCTATTTCAATCATATTGGAAGCGCTCCCAATTACACGATTAACGCTGCGTGGTTGAATCGAGTCCAAACCGTGGTTGATTATGCATATAATGAAGGTTTATATGTCGTCATTAACATTCATGGAGATGGGTATAATTCCATCCCGGGCGGATGGCTTCTTGTGAATGGCAGCAATCAGGCTGCAATTAAAGAGAAATACCAAAAGGTGTGGCAGCAGATTGCTACCAAGTTCAGCAATTATAATGAGCGTCTCATTTTCGAATCGATGAACGAAGTGTTCGACGGAAATTACGGCAATCCGAATGCGGCATACTATGCTAACTTGAACGCCTATAATCAAATTTTTGTGGACACGGTCCGGCAGACTGGGGGCAACAACAACGCCAGATGGCTACTGATTCCAGGCTGGAACACCAATATTGACTATTCGGTGGGCAATTATGGCTTTGCTCTTCCTACAGATAACTTCAGATCCTCGGCAATCCCGAGCTCTCAGAAGAGAATTATGATCTCTGCACATTACTACTCTCCGTGGGATTTTGCTGGTGAGGAGAACGGAAATATCACGCAGTGGGGCGCAGCGGCAACAAATCCTTCGAAGAAATCAACCTGGGGTCAGGAAGACTATCTGAATGCACAGTTCAAATCGATGTACGATAAGTTTGTAACGCAGGGCTATCCGGTTGTCATTGGAGAATTCGGATCCATCGACAAAACGACGTATGACTCCACCAATAACGTTTATCGTCAAGCTTATGCCAAGGCGGTAACGGCAACTGCCAAGAAGTACGGGGCCGTGCCGGTGTATTGGGACAATGGCCATAACGGTCAGCATGGTTTCGCTTTGTTTAACCGCTCAAACAATACGGTTACCCAGCAAGGGATTATTAATGCCATCATGCAAGGTATGCAGTGATCTAATCATGCGTTTAATTCGTACGAAAGGCATGTCCTCTCACAAGAAAGGACATGCCTTTTTTTATCTATGACTCGTTCGGTATCGTTCAAACACAAATACCATGTTGCCAAATGAATTTTACATAAGCCACATACAGAATTCATTAAACTCCACAATACCTTTTATATACTTAATTTGCTTATATAGCGAACTAAAAGGACTAGGTGGTAGACAGAATGTTAAAAAAACGCGATTTGCATGAATGCCACGCACTGTACAGCTTATTGAACGACCCCTCAGTGTCACCTTATGTTCGTTACCAATGTCATTCACCTGAGGAATATTTATTCCTGACCAAACAGTTGATGGACGAGGAAGAACAGAAAACCACGATTTCTCGTACAATTCTAAACGAAGCGGGCCTGCCCATTGGAACCATTGATTTATATCATATCGTAAACCATACAGGGTTTCTGGCCACATGGATTGGAGCACCTTACTTCGGTAACGGATACAGTCAACGGGCGAAATCCGTCTTTTTGAGTGAACTATTTCTCGAACATGCCATAGAAACGGTATTTTTGAAGATTCGCAAACAAAATATCCGGTCGAGCAAAGCTGCACAAAAACTGTCCTATGTAAAACTGGCCAATGATTCGCATGATGAATTATACGGATTCATCAATGCCGGGGAGCAGATCTATGATCTGTATCGCGTGGAACGGATCGACTTTATCGAATACAGTATGATCCTGAACCAGGGAGTGGCTACATAACTGCACAGTAAACTTTATGAATGCTATATAAGGTCATAGATAGGTGTTCATCATAGCAATGCATACCAATGGAGAGTCGCTGAATCAGCGGCTTTTTTTTATGTTGCTCTTTAGGCCAGGGGAAAAATGTTATGTGATAATTTATAACACATGAATTGAATGATTGTGAAAAACAACAAAAAATAATGAATCTTTTTTATGGAAAACTACAAAGACATCCAGAAACCTTCGTAATATAATATGACACAAGAAGAATAAATGAAGGAATGAGTCAGGTTATATTACATCTAATTTAATCAACACAGGGATCTCAATCTCTGTTCTGAAAGGAGAATATCAATGCAAATTACAGCAGCACCTTACAATTGGCCTTATGACGGGAGCATCGATCCCGGTAAAACCGCATTAGTCATTATTGATATGCAAATCGATTTTTGCGGCAAAGGCGGTTATGTGGAACAGATGGGGTATGACTTGTCCCTGACGGCCAAACCCATTGAGCCTATTCGAAAGCTCTTGCACCGGGTCAGGCAGATAGAAGACTTTCACGTCATTCACACGAGAGAGGGACATAAACCGGACCTATCCGATCTGCCTGCAAACAAACGTTGGCGCAGCAAGCAGATCGGGGCAGAAATCGGCTCATCGGGACCCGCGGGACGCATTTTGGTTCGAGGTGAACCGGGCTGGCAGATTATTGATGAGCTTGCTCCCATCGAAGGTGAATCGATCATTGATAAGCCGGGTAAAGGCAGTTTTTATGCCACAGACCTGGATCTGATCCTGAAGAATAAAGGCATCACTCATCTGATCTTGACGGGAATTACAACGGATGTTTGTGTGCACACAACCATGCGTGAAGCCAACGACAGAGGATATGAATGTCTGATTCTGGAAGACTGCACGGGAGCAACCGACCCTGATAATCATCATGCAGCGCTCCAGATGGTCAAAATGCAGGGAGGCGTATTCGGCAGCGTTAGTAACTCCAGCGAGGTTTTAAAGGCGCTAGCAGCCTTTTAAGTAACACCGCCACAGCAATAGAAAAACAACAACACGGGAGGAAATCATATGTGGAGATGGTCCAGAAAGTCACTGCTTATCGTAATGTCGGTTTGTTTGCTCGCACTAACAGCTTGCGGGTCGAACGATGTGCCTAGTTCAGCATCAGGAGATGGAGAATCCGGTGAACTGAAAAAAGTGGTTCTGCGTCTAAAATGGGTTCATCAAGCACAGTTTGCTGGCTTCTATACCGCCGTAGAAAAGGGATTTTACAAAGAAGCGGGTTTGGATGTTGAGATCAGACCAGGCGGCGCTGATTTTCCTTCTGTACAGATGATTGCATCAGGTGCGGAGCAATTCGGCGTGACGGGCGCAGATCAGATACTGATGGCCAGGGAGAAAGGGGTTCCCGTGAAGGCGCTGTCCGCCATTTACAGAAAAACGCCATTTGTGCTATTTAGTCTCAAGGATTCAGGGATCACGAAAATGGAGGATCTGGTCGGCCAGAAGATCGGTGTGAAGCTTGGAGGGAATGAAGAGCTGACTTACCGAGCAATGGTGAAGAATGCGGGTATAGACGGAACCAAGGTGGAGGAAATGCCAGCAAAATATGATCTCAGCCCATTGCTCAGCGGACAGGTAAAGGCATGGCCAGGTTATGTCATCAATGAGGTCCTCGCCGTACAGGAGCAGGGGAATGAAGTCAATATTATTGAGCCAAACGATTATGATATTAACTTTTATGCAGATACATTGTTTACGACAGAGGACATCATCGAGCGTGATCCCGAAATGGTGAAAAGCTTCGTACAAGCTTCCATGAAGGGCTGGAGCTACGCTATTGAGAACCCGGAAGAGGCTGCCGAATTTGGCTTGAAATACGGGGATAAATTGACCATTGATCACGAGGTGAGCATGATGAACGCAAGTATTCCTTTGCTGGAGCCCGAGAATCTTCCACTCGGCAAGATGGAATCAGAGGCGTGGGACGTGCTGCAGCAGAACTTGATCGATCTGGAATTCTTGAAGGAAGAGCAAAACCTTGAAGACGTATTTTCAAACGAATTTATCGAATAGGGTGTGATTTTATGCTGACAACGGCCAGTGGTCTGGAGAAAGAAGCTTCAGGGCTGCATGAACAACAGACAACCATTTCTTCCAAAAGCGACATCGCGGTTACGTTGAAAAATTGCTCCTTATCCTTTGGTGACGTCAACGTATTGAATAATGTGTCGATTGATATTTATAAAAATGAATTTGTTTCAATCCTCGGCCCAAGCGGATGCGGGAAGTCAACGCTGCTCCGGTTAATGCTCGATCTGCTTCAACCCAATGCAGGAGGAGAGATCGTCTATCCATCGAAGGATCTCTCGCTCGGCATGGTGTTTCAGAAGCCTGTATTGATGCCCTGGCTAACCGCAATCCAAAATATATCGCTGCCTCTCACGATCGGAGAGAAGAAATTCACCAAAAAAGAGATCAAGGAAAAAGCGGAATCCTCGCTGCGGTTGGTTGGACTTCAGGATTTCATGAATCATTTTCCGCATCAGCTGAGCGGGGGCATGCAGCAGCGGATTGCGATTGCAAGGGCACTCGCTGCAGATCCGACAGTATTGCTTATGGATGAGCCCTTTGGGGCACTCGATGAATTTACGAGAGAAAAGCTGAATTTCGAACTGCTGCGTCTATGGGAGAGTCCCGAAACGAGCCTAAGTACAGTTGTTATGGTTACCCACTCGATTCAGGAATCCGTGCTGCTATCCAACCGCGTGATCATGATGTCACCAAGGCCTGCCGGCGTGGAGGATATTATTTCGGTTCCGCTGCCTTCACCGAGGGAGATTGGCATGGATGAACTTCCGGCCTTCCACCAGACTGTCAATGAGTTAAGAAAGCGGGTCAAACACCTATGAAAACCAAGATCAAAGATGCCATGTATCCTGTCGTATTCGCCGTTGCCTTTCTTATATTATGGGAACTCATTGTACGCCTTTTCGACATACCCCTTTATTTGCTTCCATCTCCCACAGGCATCTTATCGGTTATGGACAGCTCCTTATGGTCACATATGCTGGTCACGCTGCTGGAAGCATTGGCAGGCTTCGTGCTTGCCAATGTCCTGGGATTGATTACCGCTGTAATTTTTGTGCATTCCAAACCCATTGAAAAAGGAGTATTCCCGCTGGCGATTGCACTCAAAACGACTCCGCTCGTCGCTCTGGCTCCGCTTCTGGTCGTATGGATGGGCACGGGATATTCCTCCAAGGTTGTAGCCTCCATGCTAATCTGTTTCTTCCCTATTTTGGTCAACAGCGTAAAGGGTCTGAAAGCCATTGAGCACGAGGCATGGGAGCTGTTCTCCACATATAAAGGCACCAAGTCGGAAATTTTCTGGAAATTACGGCTGCCTGCAAGCTTGCCTTATGTGTTTTCTGCGTTGAAAATCTCGACCTCGCTGGCTATCGTGGGTGCCATTGTTGGTGAATTTGTCGGCGCTAACAAAGGGCTCGGCTATGTCGTCCTGGTATCTTCATACCATATGGATACACCTGTGATGTTCTCCGCAATTATTGCATCCGCACTATGCGGACTGGTTCTCTTTTGGGCCATCAGCTTACTTGAGAGAAGAATTATATTCTGGCAAAGGACGGATGACCTATGATGAGATGCACTGTGAACCGTATTCCAAGCCGTTCGCCTAACGATACGGCTGCGATGGAGAAAGCCATCCTAGAGGGAATTATAGTTCCTCAAGATGTGGTCGCAGTCTTAGGCAAAACAGAGGGCAATGGCTGCGTAAACGATTTTACGCGTGGTTATGCTGTGCTGGCGTTAAAGCAATTTTTTGGCGAATACCGAAAAGAATCAACCTCTACGATATCCTATGTCATGTCTGGAGGAACCGAGGGCATACTCAGCCCTCACTTTACAGTGATTAGCCGCAAGGGTGCTTACAACCAAGTTGGTCAGAGACAAGATCAGAAATCGCTGGCCATTGGCGTCGCAAAAACACGGGATTTTCTTCCCGAAGAGATTGGAAGGCTGGCTCAAGTGGACGAAGTGGCTGCGGCCGTTCAGCGAGCCATAGCGGAAGCTGGCATCGAATCCTCGGCAGAAGTACATTTTGTGCAAATTAAGTGTCCGCTGTTAACGTCCGAGGGCGTGCATGATGCCTTGAGCAGATCTCAAACCACCGTGACAGAAGATACCTACAAATCCATGGGATATTCACGAGGAGCCTCTGCACTAGGTGCGGCAGTTGCTCTTGGCGAGGTGGAACGAGCTGGACTTCAAGATACGGACATTTGCAATTCATGGCATCTGTTCAGCAGGGTAGCCTCCACGTCGGCTGGCAGCGAACTGGCGTATTGTGAGGTAATCGTTTTCGGCAATTCCGACTTTGCAGAAAGTCCGTATTTTATCGACCATGCTGTAATGAAAGATTCGATTGACGCCCCAGCACTCAAGCGCCTGCTGGATGTTCATGCAGATGCTGAAATGGTGCAGGTAATGGCTAAGGCAGATGCTGATCCCACCGGGTTCATCCGGGGTCACCGGCATACGATGCTTGATGATTCGGATATCAACCATACGAGACATGCGCGAGCTGTCGTCGGAGGTGTGCTTGCTTCAGTGTGTGGTGATCCAATGATCTATGTGTCTGGTGGAGCCGAACATCAGGGGCCGGCAGGCGGCGGGCCAGTGGCTGTCGTTTTTAAACGCAGGGATTAGACGGGATACATCCATAAAAAAACAAATGGAGGAATGACACGATGATTACAGCCAAGAAAACTGAGGTTATCACTGGAGAAGACATGCAATGGGGATTAATGCCGAATCACATTCACCTGTATCACCGCGAGATTGTGTCTGCGGAACAGGCGGATCAGATGGGGTTTCGTGCCAGCTCTGTTTTGTGGGAAAAGATTGGAGTGGGCGGTCAGGTACTGCCTCACTATCATGATGTAGCTGAAATCATTCACATCACGGTAGGTAAAGTGAAACTGCTGTGCAATGGAGAATGGAAGAGCCACCAGGCAGGAGATACGTTCCATGTCCCGGCAGGCGTTATTCATTCGGTAGCCAATGACGATGTACAGCCGACAGAGCAGATCAGTATTTTTTTGCCGGTTGAAGAAAATGCTCCGGTTAACTCCTTTTTTAATACGACATTAGTGGAAGATGTCTTTTCCACCAAATTGAAATAGTCAGGCGGGATGGGAGATGGCAGATCACAAGAAGGCAGGATTCACGTGCAGTGATGTTTTGTTGATCCCCGACTTTAAGGAAGCTGTCGTCTTGGCTGGAGCGAGTGGCATGCAGCGAATGATTAACCGTGTCAACGTGATGGAAGTGCCCGATGTGATCGATTGGGTACGCCCGGGGGAGTTTCTGATTACCAGTGGATTTCCGTTTCGTGATCAGCCGGAGGCTATTGCGGATATCATACCGCAGCTGGTGGAGAAAGGTGTATCGGCGCTGGGGATCAAAACCAAACGATTCATCGATCATATTCCTGACCGTGCACTCGAGCTGGCTGACCAATTGGGCTTTCCAATTTTCGAGCTTCCGGCCGCGACCGTATTTTCGGATGTTGTCCGGGATATTATGGAGCGGGTCCTTGTGCAGGAGGCAAGAGAGCTTTCGCTGCTGCAAAGCCGTTTTCAAAAGCTGTCTCAACAGCTCCTGTACGGGAAAGGTTTAGAGGAATTTTTGCAAACGCTGGATGGCATATTGAACAATCCCATTGTATTGCTTGATGACTCCAATCATCTGTTTCTCTCTCCCCAGGCAGAGGAGATTGTGGAGGCAGATAATCCGATGCTGTGGTCCGGTCTGCGGGAGGAGAGCAGCCTCGGTGTAAGTTTCATAACACTAGGCGAGCGTCGAATTCGTGTATATGTATCAGCCGTTAATGACAAGCAATACGACAAGTGTTTGCTGGTTCTGCTGGAATGGAACCAGGAGCACTCGGTTGTCGATCGGCTGACGATTGATCGCGTAGGTGTTTTGGTAGGACTCGAGATGATTAACGCCAACGCCAGGCGGGAAGTAGAGCTGAAGTACGTTGATCAGTTTCTGCAGGACTGGATTACGGGCCGAATTGTCACTATTGAGGATTTGAGGCTGCGAGCGGAAGCGTGCGGGTATGCGCTTGATGATGATCAAACGCGGTATGTCGCGTTAGTGCGATTTCTGAACGTCAAACCTAGCATCAGGACCATGCAGCAGGCGATTAAAAGATTGAGAACCAAATCCAGATGTGTGGGGCTTCAGGCAACCATACTGGAGGGAGAGCTGGTTCTTCTTTTCGCAGAAGAAATGCATGGGATTCGGAATGCGACGATGGAAGCCATTCTCGCTGATATGAAGGTGGTTTTTCCTGCTGAGAGCTATTCTCTCTGTATCGGTAATCGAACCGAAGCTGCGGAGAAGGTGTACGAAAGTTATAACGATGCCAAAAAGATTCATCATATCAGCTCCATTTGCGATTACCGTGAACCTTATGTGGACTATATGAAGCTAGGCGTGTTTCAGCTTTTATACCATCTGCCTGATACAGAGGAGGTCCAGGAGTACCGCGATCGATTTATTCTGCCCTTGCTCGCCTATGATGCGAAGCATAATTCCCAGCTGTTTGAAACGTTGAAGGTATACTTTAAGCATAATCGTAATGTGAAAAAGACGTCAGCGGAGCTTTTTACCCATTATAATACCGTTTCCTATCGTGTAGAGCGGGTGTGTGAATTGCTGGGGATCAGCATGGACCATGGCGATGATGTGCTGCAGCTGCATCTAGCGATGAAGCTGAATGAAATGAGACCAGCCTGATTGATATGTACGCGTCAAGGAGGGGTGACGGATGAGGAAGTTGGATATGGAAATACCGTGTGAACTGACAATAGACTGGCTGCAAGCGCAATATGGGAACGGGAAGTTCAAGCCCGAGCAGGTCATTGAAGAGATCATCCGCCGATCCCGTGAGGACGAAGGGATGAATATTTGGATCACTCCGCCTGTGCTGGAGAGGATCAAGCCGTATTTGGATCGGCTCCAAACAATGGATACTTCCTTGCCGCTGTGGGGTGTACCCTTTGCCATTAAGGACAACATCGATTTGGCTGGCACACCAACAACAGCTGGCTGTCCCGAATATGCATATGTTCCAGACAGGCATGCTGCAGTTGTAGAACGATTGTTAAACGCCGGAGCGATTCCTGTAGGTAAAACCAATATGGATCAATTTGCAACCGGGCTTGTAGGCACCCGGAGTCCTTACGGTGAGACACATAACGCGCTGAGCGCTGAGTGGATAAGCGGCGGGTCCAGTTCGGGATCTGCCTTAGCCGTAGCGAGGGGGCAGGCGGCATTCGCCCTGGGCACGGATACAGCGGGCTCCGGAAGGGTTCCTGCAGCGCTGAACCGTCTCATCGGCTATAAACCGAGTCTTGGAGCCTGGTCGACAAAAGGTGTCGTTCCCGCTTGTGCCAGTCTGGACTGTGTAACTGTATTTACCCATTCTATACAGGAAGCAAGGATTGTCGATGTGCAATTACGAGGCGTTGAATCATCAGACCCGTGGTCCAAGGAAATACCGCGATTGGTCGATAAGCTTCCCAAAAAGTTGTATCTGCCTGAAAAACCATTAACGTTTTTTGGTCCGTTGGCGGAGGAATACAGCAAGGCATGGGATTCAGCCGTCCAGAGGATCGAACAGTTGGAGCTTCCACTCGCGTATATCGATTACGATCTCTTTGAGGAGGCTGCTGCACTTCTATATGATGGACCTTGGGTAGCTGAGCGCTGGGCCAGTGTAGGTGAATTCATCGAATCAAATCCAGGAGTCACTTTCCCGGTGACGGAACAAGTCTTGCGATCAGGTGGATCAGACAAATATGATGCAGCTTCCGTATTTACCGCGATGCATAAGCTTCAGGAGCTGCGAATGATGAGCAACGAGCTTCTCAAGGAAGCGGTGCTTGTCATGCCGACCTGCGGAGGCACATGGACGAGAGAGCAGGTTGAAGCGGGCCCAATAACCACGAATTCGGACATGGGACGATACACGAACCATTGCAATCTCCTGGATTTATGCGCGGTGGCTGTACCGGCAGAGGATGCCGCGTCTCAGATGCCCTTTGGAATAACGTTATTTTCGCTATCTGGAAATGAGCACTTGATGGAAAACGCTGCGGCCTCGTTTCTTGAAGTAAATTTGCCGCCTCTGGAAGCAAACAGACAAGAAACAATGCTGGTTGCCGTCTGCGGCCTGCACATGAGGGGTTATCCACTGGAGAAGCAAATGCTGGAGCGCGGGAGTCAGTTCATAGGTGAGTCGCAAACCGCGGAGAAGTATCAAATGGTGAAGCTGCCTAGCATACCGGCTAAGCCTGGATTGCTCAAGAAGAAGGCAGGCGGCAGCAGTTTTACGCTTGAATTGTGGCAGATGCCTGTCGCTTCTTTTGGAGCGTTCGCTGCATTAATACCGGCCCCGCTAGGTATAGGGAAAATTGAACTGGCAGACGGGACAGAAGTACCCGGATTTATATGCGAAGGCTATGCTGAAGAAGAAGCAGAGGATATCTCTGCTTACGGAGGCTGGAGAAACATACCATAGCATGGAGAAGACGGGGGTGCTTAAACGATCGTCCTTCGATCCCAAGAACCGAATATTGCAACAAGAGAAAACACCTATGAGAGCATAACATTCTTTCCCATTCATGCTGTCACATGAAGTTTATGATGTTACATTGCAAATTCATCATCCATAATCATCGATCTGATACATGTCCCGAGTTCAATAAAGGGCTACTGACTCTCTTGGTCAGTAGCCCTTTATTATTATTTTAAGTAACCAGGAACCCGCATCCTTATCGACTAGTTACGAGTGGCTCTGAGGGACCTGAAGGGTTGTTCAGGTATCCAGTTTATTCAGACCAGCTATACGAATCGTTTGCTCCAGTCGATTCAGATCCACGGTGAAGTCCTCTAATCCTGAAAAACGGTCTGGCGTCGTTCCGTCATCTTGCCCATACATCATATAATAATCAAGTTTGTTATGGTTGCTGATCATCCAGTAAGTAGGTACCACATGCCGGATATGAAAAATTTCGACGACAAGGGTGCCTTCCATGCAAAAAGCGAGATTGGCTAGCCCGGCTCCATGCGGTGAAACAATCGCTTTCGAGGAAGCAAAGAGTTGAACCTGCTGGGCAATGCTCCAATCCTCCAGACAGACCGAAACAAACCCATACGCCTCCAAAAGCCGAATGACTTCACCCTCGTTAGCTATCCGTCGTGCAGAGGCTTTGCTCCGGGAAATGAAAATGCGTTCTGGTGAATGAAGCGTTGTGTCACGTCCAGGTAGCATAAACATGCGAAGGACAGATGTAGCCCAAGGCGGATAGTGGGAATTCATCATTAGGGAAGGCACGACCAAGCGGTCAGCCTGAATTTCCCGATTGTCTCCAGTACGAATCACGCACGATTCCGATACGCCAAACATTAATAACGTTTCTTCCACAAACGATGCAGAAGGATTAGGATTCATGATAAGCGATTGAAAAGGAACATTTAGAATTTGAAGCATACCCAATCGAGGCAGCACGTCATATAACCAATGAAAATAATTATGACTCCCGCAAAAAGTCAAAACAGCAGAAGTCCCACGGAGATAATGTAGTTCCTGTATCTTACTCCGATACAAAGCAGGGTGTTCTTCCAGTGTCAGCATTCTATTAAGTCTTCCATCGTATTCGGGAGAAAGGTCGAAGATCAGTTTTTCATCTGACGTCAGGACAGAACCTGATGTTCCCCAAACACGCCCATTCGATATGTATGCAACATACCCACCTTCGGGATGAACGCTATAGGGCATCAAATAACGGTGAATTTCCGTTTCAAGGGTTTTGGGTATCTCGTATTTAGCGGCTTCACCAAGATCAAAAGGGGAGACTTTATCATCACTGACGGAGGAGATGGAAGCCTTCCATTCCCAAATGTCCCTGTAGAAACCGGACTTATCTGAATTAGTGTGTGTCGATTTGGCATTATTACATATGTCATTCATTTTCAGCCCTCCATAATGATGTGGTTGCTATGAAGCTAATTTATGCATGCAGGCTTCAAAGTGATTAGAGCTGATCATATCCTTTTTTTCTTCTGTACAATTTACATGCAGATCTCTTCGTTACCACTGTGAACATGTCGTAGTATTCATTATTTACTATCAAATAGTAAAGCTTTGGCTGCTATATCAAGTATTGTATGTTGTATATGTGCTGAAAGCTCTGGATAATTATAATGTTACACAGTTATTATTATAGTCACTTAGACTTGGGGATTGCTCAGATATGTTGAATCTCTTTCCATCACGAGAGAAGATTCGACGCATTTATTAGCTTTAATGAAGCTAAGCATATGATAGTATTGGTTTGTAAGAACTAAAACATTATAAGTTCGCTATCAAACACGATGCATGCTTCATTTACTGAAGAGGGGGAATACGAATGATGAATGTTTTGTTGGTGGATGATGAGCCGTGGGTGCTCGAAGGCCTGAGAACCATGGTGAATTGGGACAAATACGGTTTTCGTATCTGTGGTGAGGCGGAGAATGGGAACGCTGCCTGGTCCATGATCAAAAGTCTTCAACCGGATCTGGTGTTTACAGATATTCATATGCCCTCTGTGAGTGGCCTGGAACTGATCGACCGTTCCAAGCATGAACTGATCAAAGCACCCCGATTCGTTATATTAAGTGGATATGATAGCTTCGAGTATGTAAAAACAGCGTTGGAGCAGAGAGTAGAGGACTACTTACTCAAGCCTATAGATGAGATCGAGATAGAAAACGTATTGGAACAGATGGGCCGTAAAATTCAGGAAGAACAGATTTCGGCTGAAATACACCAGCGTGATCGTGCCCTGTATGTGAATTGTTTGTTTGATCGCCTGATTCAAGGGGAAGTCAGCATGGAGCTGCAGGACGAAGTGAATACCATGCTGCAAATGGAAGGTCAAGAGAATATGGCCTGTCTTCTAATTGCCACGGATATCAGTAAAGATGACGTGAAAGGGCGAATACATGCTTTTGGTGGTGTCCATTGGTCGGAACCTTTTGTGGATGCTGAAGGAAACCTCGGAGTGTTTGCTGCTGACATCGATAATTCCTTGAAGCTCCTTGAGTCAATGGGCAGAAATATGGCGGAGACCTATGCTGGTCATTCATCCATGATTGTCGCCGTTGGACATCATTCGGGCACAGAATTTGGTATGCGATCAGCCTACGAGAAAGCTTTGTTCGCTCTGAGATGGAAGCGTTATCAGGGAGGGGGCGGATTTGTTCATCATCAGGATCTGCCGCAGAGTGACCCATTGGCCAGCGTAAATCAAAAAGCTTTAGCCGGTCTGATGGAAGTCATTCTTTCTGGTGAACAGGATAGGTTGGAAGGGAAGATTCAAGCACTTCTTGCAGATTCTGACCTAGGATTGCCCTTCTCCAATATGGAATACGTCCGGGTTCAATTGCTTGCCCTTGAAATGAGTATTCTCAAGGAGTTGAAAGAGCTGGATGGAGATATGGGCAGTTTTATGCTTCACGTTCAAAATAAGGCAGGCGGCATTACTAAAATCGACTCCTATCCAGCATTTCGGGATTATGCACGTGTGTTATGTTTGAACGCTTTGGAGGCCCTGCAGCAGCAGAGAAAAGAAAAGGAATGCAGCACCATTTTTCGTGTGGTGCAATATGTCAATCAGGAATTCCGTAAGAAGCTGCAGCTTCAGGAGCTCGCACATCAATTTCATATGAACGCCAATTATTTGGGGCAGGCATTCAAGCAGCAGACGGGCAAAACGTTTCGGGAATATTTAAACGATAAACGGATTGAGGAAGCGAAAAGGCTATTACGCCAAAGCTGCGCATGCGTTGCTGACATTGCGGTACAGTCTGGTTATCCGAATGCAGACTATTTTGTAAGTCAGTTCAAGCGAATGACGGGCATGGCACCTTCTGCATATCGTAAGCAGCAATAGATCCCCCTAGAGATGAGAAGTACGAATGAAGGATGGCGATAGCAAACATGTTCAGAACAATCCGTTTTCGCAGCATCGTGAACGATATACCCTTGAATTACAAATTTATATTGATATATGTCATTGGTATTTTACTTCCTATCCTTGTAAGCAATGTTTTGTTTATGGATCGTATGTCAGGGTTGATCAAGGAACGGGAAGAGCAGAATTTACAAATCTCATTGGAGCGTGCAAGAAAGGATATTCATACCATGATTGATGGTGGCGTCGCCGTTAGTCATGCCTTGATTACGGACAAGTTGTTGAGCGAATCCATGGATCGGGTGTATGACAGTCAACTGGATTTCTATAACACACTCGATGATCAGCTTCGTCATCGGGTGACTTCCTATATTCCTGTGAACAACCAAATTCAGCGAATAGGGGTTTACACCGAAAATCCGACCATTGTGCCTGGCGGGGATTATTATGTTCTGGACAACGACGTACGCTCCGGAACCTGGTTCGAGCAGTGGAAAGCCGCTGGGGAAACCCTGAAAGTGCTTGCATACCGTGATCAGGCAACGAATGATCGTGCTGCAACCTCTTCGTATTTAAGCGTGATCGAAAAAATGGATTACTACAACGCCGACAACTCTTATCAGAAGTTGGTACGCATCGATTTCTACGTAAGTCGCTTCTATGATGTGATTGCCAGAGAAAAGAGTTCTCTGGATCTGTATCTGGTGAATGCCCAGAATCAAATTATTGTATCTGCGGATGACAAGTATCAGGGCGAGATGGAGAGTAGTTATGCTTTGTTTGATATGAGCAAAGCGGCAGACAAAGACTTGCATATCGTTCCAATTGGTAGTGCTAGTTATGTGAAAGGCTGGAAGCTTATTGGTGTTCCTCAGGAAACGCGTGTCAAACAAGCGATGTTATCCATGCAGCTTTACTTTGGAATGCTGGCCGGGATTATTACGCTGATCACTTCCATTTTCATTTATGTCATGCTCCGTTCCTATAATTATCGTGTTAAGCGGCTGTCGAGACATATGCAGAAGGTGGGTAACGAGAAATTCGAACTAATTAACATGGATGGTGGGCATGACGAGATTGGGCATTTGATTAGCAATTTCAATATGATGACAGCACGAATCCATTCATTGATCAACAATGTGTACAAGCTTGAAATTCAGCAGCGAAGCCAGGAGGCTGAGCGCATTCGAGCTGAGCTTAATCTGCTGCAAAGCCAGATGAATCCTCACTTTTTATTCAATACGTTGAATGCGCTGCTTGTGGTTAGCACCAAGAATAACTATGTGGACGTGAAGGATATTATCAAGGATCTGTCCAAGCTGCTTCGCCGTCTGTTGAATTGGAAGGACGATGTGGTCACGCTGGAGGAGGAAATGAGCTTTACGGTTATGTATCTGGGTATTGAGAAATTCCGTTTCCGGGACAAGTTCGAGTACTATATTGACATTACTGAAGAGGCAAGGCGATATAAAATACCCAAAATGAGTATCCAACAGCTGGCGGAAAATGCTTGCAAACATGGCATTCAGGCCATTGAGGGGCTTGGCTATGTGAAGATTCAAGCTGAAATTGTGAACGAGCATCTGCGTGTTGTTGTATCTGACAATGGAAAGGGTATGGACAAGGAACGGCTTCAAGAGGTTCTGTATCACATGCGAAGCAAGGAAGAGAGCGGCGGATACAATATTGGAATACGAAATGTATATCGCCGTCTTGAATTGTACTACGACGATAAAGTGAATTTTAACCTGGTAAGCAGGATCGGGGAGGGAACTGAGGTATCCTTTGAAATCCCATTGCAATTGCTGGAACGTCAGGATGTAAAAGGAGGCGTGGACGATGGCATTTAAAGTGTTGTTAATTGACGATGAGCCTTTGGCGCTTGAGGGCCTGCAGTTATGGATACCATGGGAGAACCTTGGCTTTGAGGTGTGCGGGGTCTGCGGAAACGGTTCGGAGGGCCTGAAACAAATGGAGGAGCTGAAGCCCGATCTGGTCATGGTTGATATTCATATGCCGGTGATGAACGGCCTGGAGATGATTGCGGAGTGGAGACGCAGGGGCAACGAGTCTACCAAATTCATTATCCTGACAGGGTACAGTGACTTTGATTATGCACGAAAGGCACTCAAACATAGAGTTTCCCGGTATTTACTTAAACCACTGGATGAGGAACAGGCCGAGCTAGAGATCCGTCAGATGGGACAGGAACTGGCTAAGGAGCGGGAACAACTATACGTGGGGCAGGTGGCACAGAGAGAGAAGGAAAATCTGGCGATAAAGGAGGCTCTAACAGGCAAAGAATTATCCACAGAAGCTGCGGGTGTACTGCAGTCCTTGTCGCGCTCCTCTCATGTTTGGAATGTATGCCTCGTTCAGATCGCGGCAGAGGATTATTGCAGGTGGAGCACGGTTGCTGCGGAATTTTTGGACAGGTCAAAATCCATGTATGTGATTCGCTTGCGAAATGATCTGGTTTCCATCGTGTTTGGGAGTGCTGAATCAGCCTCCCAAGGCACGAGCAGTACAGCCAGACAGCGATTGGAGGAACTGGCACGCCGTCTGGCGGACTTTCATGCTTTTATAGCCATTGGTGAAGCGGCGTCTTCACTTCTTTTCATTAATCAGTCCAAGGTCACAGCAGAAAAAGCGCTCCTGCATACCTTTTATGAAACGAATAGGAACGGCGTGATGGACTATGAGAGCCTTAAGGATCTTACGTTCCAAAGACATGATGATCAGGTTGAACTCACGGCGAGAATTCTGGGGGCATTTCAACTCATCGACCACGATGCCTACAAGTCAGCAGTGGATTATATTGAGCAATCTTTTCGCCAGTTACGAGTTCACCCGGAGGAGGCCCGCAAATACGTGATCTACCTACTTCATGAAATTCGAGCATATATGAGAGCCGAACTGGCACAGGATTCCGGTGCTCCAAATCGTCTGTTCGATATTCCCAATCTGGATGAACGCCTGCTGACATGGAATGATCTGATCGACATGCTCCAATCGTGCGGGCGAGTCTGTTTTGAACTTTTGCTTAAGGAGAATGCTTCCGAAGCGCAGGGTATTGTACAGGATATCAATGATTACATTCATGAACACTACCGGGAAGGGTTGAGCATTAAAATGCTTGCCGAGCGTTTCTTTTTGCATCCAGCCTACCTAGGACAGCTGCTTATACGAAAAAATGGCATTGGTTTCAATGAACTGTTACATAATTTGAGGATTGAGGAAGCTTGCCGTTTACTCCAAATGAATCAATACAAAAATAGCGAGGTCTCGGAAAAAGTTGGATATTCCACCTATCATCATTTTTTGAAGCAGTTTGAGAAAAGGCTGAACATGTCTCCGAATGAATATAAGAAACATGTCTAACAAAATCCTTTTATAAAATCGCGTACGGTTGAATCTATAGATTATAGAATGAAAACCTGAGTTTTTCTCGGAAAGAGCTATAATTCGGGTGTATTTTCCATTTACCATTAAATTTATAATGAAATTATTCAAATGAAAGGGCTTTCATGAAGGCGTAATCAAACTTTGGAGGTGCTTTATGGGGGAAAGTAAAAAGAAGTTTTTCCGTATGGGGGCAACCATGTTGTTGTCACTGAGCGTTGTACTGGCTGGTTGTTCCGGCGGTACAAGTGACCCAGGCAGCGGAGAAGAGGGAAGTGGTACAGAGGTAGGGCCTGACAATCCGATAGAAATCTCGGTATTCCTTAACGAGGCCGGACAGCAGCCAACCGCTGACAACAAGATTTACAAGAAAATGAAGGATGAGCTTGGCGTATCATTCAAGTTCGAATTTCTGGCCGGTGACAAAAACCAAAAGCTTGGCGTTATGATTGCTGGTGGGGATTATCCAGACCTGATCTCAGCTGATACCAAACTGACAGCTGCAGGTTCAGTCATTCCGCTTGAAGATCTGATTGAAGAACACGCCCCGAATTTGAAAAAACATTACGAGAAGTACTGGAATCAAATGAAGGACCCGAATGATGGACATATCTACTACCTGCCAAACTATGGTGCATATAACGGCGAAGTAGCTGACACCTATTACAGCGGTCCCGCGTTCTGGATTCAGAAAGCCGTGCTGAAAGAGTTCGGTTACCCAACTCCAAAAACACTGGATGAATACTTCGACCTGATCGCGAAATACAAAGAGAAATATCCGACTATTGACGGCAAGCCGACCATCGGTTTTGAGGTCCTGAACTATGACTGGAAAAACTGGGGCTTGTTGAACCCGCCTCAGCATTTGATCGGTCATCCGAATGATGGCGGAGTGGTTGTCAACGATGGCAAGGCGGAGATCTTCGCCGATAAGGATTATGCCAAACAGTACTATCAGAAGCTAAATGAAATCAATGCCCAAGGCTTGCTTGATAAGGAAGCGTTTGCACAGAACTACGACCAATATATGGCCAAATTGTCCAGTGGTTCCGTACTCGGCATGTTCGATCAACATTGGAATTTCCAAAGCGCGGAAGATTCTCTCATAACGCAAGACAAAATTGAACGCACTTATGTAGGTTTCCCGCTTGTGTATGACAGCAGCACCAAAGACTATTATCGTGACCGCGCAGCACTGAATCTCAACAATGGTTTCGGTATTACCGTGAGTGCCAAAGACCCTGTAAAAATCCTCAAAGTGCTCGATAAACTGATGGAGGAAGAATGGCAGAAAACACTCACTTGGGGCATTGTGGATGAAGACTATTATGTCAATGAAGAAGGCCGCTTCATGAAAACACAAGAACAACGCGACAATGCATCGGATGCTGCTTGGAAGCTTGCCAACAAAGCTGACGCATTTTATGGAACTGCGCCGAAAACGGAAGGGTACTTTAGCGATGGCAACGCAACTTCGGCAAGTAATCAGCCAGAAGAATACCAGGCAAGTTTGAAACCGTTTGATAAGGAAGTTTTGGATGCATATGGTTTCAACAGTTATGTCGATTTCTTCAGTGCTCCACCAGAGAATCCGGTGACTTACCCTGCTTGGTCTGTCGATGTGGTAGAGGGATCTCCAGCCAAGATTGCCAATACGAAGTTGAACGAATTGTCGACCAAATATTTGCCAAAAGCCATCTTGGCCGGTACATCAGAGTTTGACAATGTTTGGAGCGAATACGTTTCCGAGATTCAAAAGCTTGACATCAAGGCATATGAAGATCGTATCAATGAAGTGTTGAAGTGGAGAATTGATAACTGGTCTGTGAAATAAAAACAACTTATGTCAGGAAGGAAGATAACCTTCCTTCCTGATTCTTTTGAAACATGGTTATTGCAGATGTGTTCTGGTTGTTTCGACGTTTTCCTTTGATTATAAAGATGGATAGGGAGCTTGATATTATGGAGGAAATTGTAGTGGGTACCAAGCCGCTCCGCCCGAAGAAAAAACCGAAAATCAGGCGGATTACTTGGCAGAATATTAAAGCACAGAGACAACTCATTTGGATGTCTGTTCCTCTGCTTGCGTACATTATTGTCTTTGCGTACGTACCTGTATGGGGTTGGACGATGGCCTTTCAGGATTATAAACCGGCACGGAGTTTCTCACAGCAGACGTGGGTAGGATTTAAGCATTTCCAGTTTTTGTTTACCGATGACAATTTTTTGCGAGTGCTTCGCAATACGCTAGCCATGAGTATCATCAACATGATTCTGGGTTTTGTAACCGCTATTGTTCTGGCATTGCTGCTTAATGAGATCAAGAAGGTCCTGTGGAAGCGGACAGTGCAGACGATCTCGTATCTGCCTCACTTCTTATCATGGATTATTGTTACCGGAATCGTAGCGACATCACTCGCTTCTGACGGTATTATCAACGATATCCTGATGAAATTGCATTTAATTAATGAGCCTATTCTATGGCTGACGGAAGGCAAGTATTTCTGGGGCGTTGTTGCAAGCTCCCACATTTGGAAAGAAGTCGGATGGAGTACCATCATTTATTTGGCGGCCATGGCCTCGATCGACCCGGCACAGTACGAAGCTGCCGACATTGATGGAGCTAACCGTTATCAAAAAATGTGGAATGTCACCTTGCCGGGAATCAAGCCTACCATTGTCATCCTGTTGATTATGTCGATCGGGCATATTCTAGAGGCCGGTTTCGAAGTTCAATATTTGCTGGGTAACGGATTGGTTGTTGACTGGGCAGAAACGATTGATATCTTTGTGCTCAAATACGGGATTGCACAGGGTAACTATTCGCTTGCGACTGCAGGCGGTATATTCAAGACCGTGGTCAGCATTACGATGTTGCTTGTAGCGAATTGGACAGCCAAGCGGCTTGGGGAAGAGAGGCTCTTATAAGATGAAAAAAACACCATTGTCCGGTTTAGGAAATACATCGGCGCTTTCTGCACGCCGTCCTGGTGCCAGAGGCCTTGAACCGTTTCTGTTCGGCACTTTTAACACGATTTTCATGATCGTGCTCGTAATTGTGACGCTGTATCCATTTTTAAACACCATTGTAGTTTCGTTTAATGCAGGGAATGACACCATTCGGGGAGGCTTATATTTATGGCCTCGTGATTTCACCTTGCAGAATTACAAAGCAGTTTTTGCTTCGGGCACGATCTATAATGCGTTTTTGGTTTCAGTTGCGCGGACCGTACTTTCTACGCTGCTTAATATTTTCTTGACCACCATGCTGGCCTATACGCTGAGCCGGCGCGATTATATTTTCCGTAGGCTGATTACAACTATTTTTGTACTGACCATGTATTTCAATGCCGGGCTGATTCCGGGATACTTCCTGATGAAGGATCTGCATTTGATTAATTCCTTCTGGGTGTATGTCCTGCCATCACTGGTAAGTGCGTTTAACCTGATCGTCATTCGTACTTATATTTACACCATACCCGAAAGCTTGATTGAATCTGCGAAAATAGACGGTGCAGGAGATTTCCGGATTTTCTGGAAAATTATTTTTCCGCTATGTAAACCGGTGCTGGCGACCATTGCGCTCTTTGTTGCCGTCGGGGCATGGAACTCCTGGTTTGATGCTTTTCTGTACACGTCGTCTCGTCAAGAGCTCAGCACACTGCAATACGAATTGATGAAATTGTTGTCTTCCAGTATGAACGCCAACAGCAATCCTTCCGTAGCCAATGGTATAGGGGCGGAGCATTCGACTCAGGTAACCCCAATTTCCATTCGTGCGGCCGTGACCATTGTGGCTTCCGTTCCGATTTTGCTTGTATACCCGTTCATGCAAAAATACTTTGTCGTAGGACTTAATGTAGGGAGTGTGAAGGAATAAATGTCACAGCTTCAAGTACAACAAATTCGCTATGCGAACCCGATTCTTCCTGGTTTTTATCCGGATCCGAGCATTGTGAAGGCAGAGGATTACTTTTACCTTGTTTGCAGTTCGTTTGAGTATTTTCCGGGAGTTCCGATTTTCCGGAGCCCGGATCTGATTCACTGGGAGCAGATCGGCAACGTATTGGATCGGGTGAGCCAGCTTGATTTGACTGGTCAGAAGAGCTCGGACGGGATTTACGCACCTGCGCTTCGATACCACGAAGGTACGTTTTATATGATCACGACAGATGTTAGAGGTATCGGGAACTTCTATGTTACGGCAACCAACCCTGCCGGACCATGGTCTGATCCGATTCGCATTCCGTATGGGGGAATCGACCCCTCACTGTTTTTTGACGATGACGGAAAAGTGTATGTTACGGCGCAGCAAGGAGCGGACTACGATTCACATGCCATTCAATATGAGATCGACATTACGTCAGGAGAGGCGTTATCCGAACCGCAGGTAGTATGGCACGGAGACGGTGGACCGTGGACCGAGGGGCCGCACTTGTACAAAATCAACGGGATGTACTATATGATGTCTGCTTCTGGAGGGACGGCCAAGGAGCATCGCGAAATCATCGGTCGCAGCGAACATCCGTATGGTCCGTTCGAACGGTATCCAGAGCCGATTCTGACTCACCGCCATTTGGACCACCCAATCCAGTATTTGGGCCATGCCGATCTGGTGGAGGATCATCACGGGGAATGGTGGGCTGTATTCCTTGGCGTCCGCTTGACAGAAGACGGATATAGCGTGCTTGGACGCGAAACATTCCTTGCGCCGGTTGTCTGGAATGAGGGCTGGCCGCACATTGACAACAATGAAGGCACGGTAAGCCTGGACATGACGATTCAGCGTATGCCGATGTCAGTTCCTTCTCAAGCGGATGGTAATGCAGCAATTGTTGCAGGCCGGGATGACTTCAATGAAGAATTGGGTCCGCAGTGGATGTTTGTGCGCAATCCGTCAGAAGGAGCATGCTCCATAACGGATAATCCGGGTTCTTTGACACTTTACGGGCAGGAGGCAAATCTCAGCGACGTTGGCCAGATTACGTTTATTGGCCGTAGACAGCAGCATCTTCAGGCCTGCTACACAACGAGCATGACATTTGTGCCGACTGCTGATGGAGAAGAAGCGGGCATGTGCATTCGCCGGGATGAGGATGCGCATTATGAGCTTGGTGTTAAAAGGTCGGAAGGACGCAACCTCATTTTTGCCCGTCTGACGGTACGTGGAGAGTCGAAAATCGTGTACGAGAATGAGACTGAAGCTGAGCAGCTGTTTCTTCGGATTGAATCAACGGAGACGGAGTATAAACTGAGCTGCTCCTTGGATGAACAGGACTGGGTAAGTCTTGGCACGGGTTCAGCACGGGCCATCTCTCCGGAGGACTTTGTGCATAAAATGTGCTTTACCGGAGCGGTAGTCGGGTTATATGCCACGGGCAACGGCCAGGCAAGTCATACACCTGCACGCTTCGATTGGTTCGATTATGAAATCTAGCTAACTGATCTAACGAGACGAACTAATATTACTTATTCGGTAATCAGGAGGAGGGGAATTATGGAATCCAGGCGTGAAGAGGAATCATTGAAGGCTTTATATAAGGATGCTTTTCATATCGGTGCAGCGGTTAATCCCCTGACGATCGACAGCCAGCGCTCGCTGCTGGCCTACCACTTCAACAGCTTGACCGCAGAAAATGAAATGAAATTTTCAAGCCTACACCCGGAGGAGAATCTGTACACGTTCGAGAACGCAGACGTCATAGCTGCATTTGCCAGAGAGCAAGGCATGGCACTGCGAGGACATACGCTGGTCTGGCATAATCAGACTCCCGATTGGTTGTTCGAAAACGAAATGGGCGAAAAGGCGGAGCGGGATCTACTGCTTGAACGGCTTCGCTCGCATATTCAGACTGTCATCGGCAGATATAAGGATGTGATCTACTGCTGGGATGTTGTGAATGAGGTCATCTCTGATGAGAATGATGAAAGTGCATTTCTGCGGCCTTCCAAATGGTTGGATATTGTCGGGGAGGACTTTATTGGGAAAGCATTCGAGTTTGCTCATGAAGCAGATCCACAGGCTCTATTGTTTTATAACGACTACAACGAGTCCAACCCGCATAAGCGGGAGCGCATCTACCGACTTGTCCGTTCACTGCTGGACCAAGGCGTACCGATTCATGGGGTAGGTTTGCAGGCACACTGGAATTTATACGACCCCACGCTGGACGACATGCGTGCTGCCATTGAGCGTTATGCCCAGCTTGGCCTTCAGCTTCAGCTCACTGAACTTGACGTATCGGTATTTCGCTTTGACGACCGACGTACGGACCTGACTCGTCCTGAGAGGGGGATGCTGGAACTGCAAGCCGAGCGTTATGAATCCATTTTCCGTCTCCTTTACGAATATCGTGAACACATCAGTGCCGTCACATTCTGGGGAGCAGCCGATGATTATACCTGGCTTGATCATTTCCCGGTCAGAGGCAGGAAAAATTGGCCATTCTTGTTCGATGAGTCGCATGTTCCCAAACCGGCTTATGAGCGCGTCGCTCAAATTCCGAAGCGTGCTGCAATGGAGAAAAAGTGATACTTATATCGTTAAAGCGTCCGAAAATAAATTTGAAATTGAATCATCTCTTTTGAAAGGGAGTATTTGAATGTCTGAAGTGCCTAAACCGCATCAACCGCTAGTCACCCACATCTATACTGCAGATCCATCAGCACATGTTTTTGAAGATCGGATCTATATCTATCCATCTCATGATCTGGATCATGACGGTCCGGTGAATGACAACGGAGACCAATACAAAATGGAGGATTATCATGTATTGTCCATGGCCGATCTGAATTCACCGGTCGTGGATCACGGTGAAGTGCTGCACGTTAAGGATGTCCCGTGGGCATCCAGTCAGATGTGGGCGCCAGATGCTGCGTACAAAAACGGAAAATATTATCTGTTTTTCCCCGCACGCGATCATGATGGCATCTTCCGGATCGGTGTAGCAACAAGCTCTTCTCCCCAAGGTCCATTCCAACCGGAGGAGCAGTACATCCCAGGCAGCTTCAGCATTGACCCTGCCGTATTCATTGATGAGGACAACGAAGCCTACATGCTCTTTGGCGGCCTGTGGGGCGGTCAGTTGGAGAAGTGGCAGACGGGAAGCTACGTGGAAGATGCCGAAGGTCCTGCTCCGGATGCGCCTGCGCTTGGTCCACGAATTGCCAAGCTCAGCGAGGATATGCTCTCTATGTCTACGGAAGCATTGGAAATTGTAATCGTGGATCAGGAAGGCAAGCCGCTTACCGCCAGCAACGAAGAATGCAGATATTTCGAAGGACCATGGATGCACAAGTATAATGGCAAGTATTACTTGTCTTACTCCACGGGAACAACGCACAAGCTGGTATATGCTACAGGTGACAATCCTATGGGACCATTCACATTCCAGGGCACCATATTACCGCCTGTTTTGGGATGGACAACACATCATTCCATTGTTCAATTTAAGGATAAATGGTATTTATTTTATCATGACTGTTCTCTGTCCGGTGGAGTCGATTACAAGCGCTGTGTCAAATTTGCCGAACTGACGTATAACTCCGATGGAACCATTCGCATGATTGATCCATACCCGGAAAAATAACAAGTTTAAGGGGGGCCTCACGGGCCTCCCTAGTTATATAATCATACCTTGAAGCCGCCCTTAAAAATTTCTTTTTTGGGCATATATATGGTTTTAAAGAAAAGGTCACATTAGCTTATCTATTTTTGAAAGCGCTTAATTTGTGGCATCAACCTACATTATAATGGAGAAAGATGTTATTTTTTTCTGTCGCTTCAGGATTAAAACATGTAAAATGATTTTGACTGAGGAGTCAGTGTTTGAATTGCTATTTTTAAAATATTCATAAATAAGCGGGGTGTATTAAGGCATGGTTCATGACAATCCGATCCTATGGGCTGATTATCCGGATCTCGATGTTATCCGCGTAGAAGATACGTACTACATGGTGAGTACGACGATGCATATGATGCCAGGATGTGTCATCCTGCGTTCATATGATCTGATGCAGTGGGAAGTGGCAACTCATGTGTATGATAGACTGGATGACACGCCCGCCCAAAGACTGGAAGGCGGCAAGCAGATTTATAGTAAAGGAATGTGGGCAGCTTCACTTCGGTATCATCAAGGGACTTTTTATGTAATTTTTGTAGCCAATGATACGCGAAAAACGTATTTGTACACCTCTTCTTCTATATTGGGGCCATGGAACAAACGCATTGTTGAGGGCTTTTATCATGATTGCTCACTTTTCTTTGACGATGACGACCGGGTATATCTGGTACATGGCAATACCGAAATTCATCTGATCGAGTTAAAGAGTGATCTGTCAGGACCTAAACCGGGGGGATTGCAGCGTTTAATCGTAAAAGAGCGAGAGCCTTTCCATCTGGGTTACGAAGGAGCCCATTTCTATAAAATCAATGGGAAGTATTATGTGTTCCTGATTCACATTTCGAAAGAGGCGGGACGAAGAACGCAGGCTTACTTCATGGCGGATACGATAGACGGTGAATTTGTCGGTGGGGAAGTTTTTAACGATGATATGGGTTATTTCAATTCAGGTGTTGCGCAAGGTGGGATTGTTGATACACCGGATGGAGAATGGTATGCCATGCTGTTTCAGGATCATGGTGCGGTGGGTCGTATTCCAGTACTTGTTCCTGTGCATTTTGAAGGCAGTATACCCGTTTTTGCAAGCAAGGCACCAAAAGAAATTAATATTCCTAGTACAAGGCCGGATTATCAATACAGCCCTCTGGTAGGCAGCGACGATTTCAGTTATCACATCGGAGAAGACGGTAGAGTACGCCTGCGTGATTTTTGGCAGTGGAATCATACGCCCCATGATGCGCTTTGGACTGTAACCGAGAAGCCTGGTACATATCGTATTCGGAGCGGTCAGCTCAGTCCGAACTTAACGTTTGCCGTGAATACATTAACCCAGCGCGCGATGGGACCTGCATGTACGGTTAACGTGACACTGGATGGCAGCGGATTAAACGATGGTGATTATGCAGGAATATGTTTTTTAATAGGAACCTACGGTTTGATTGCTTTAACAAGGGATGAGGGACAGTTTTACCTAGTCATGCAAGCAAGGGAAAGTGAGGATTCCAGCATATTCGGGAATTTGATTGATCAGGAGCCGGCGACGGAACATGCACGAATTCCCGTAGCCGGGCCGGTCGTTACGCTCCAGGCGTCAGGCAATTTTGTGAATAATCAGGATGAGTGTTCATTTGCCTATCTTGATGATACGGAGTGGAAGCCTATTGGCATCCCCCACAAGATGTTCTATAAATTGGACCATTTTATGGGCTGCCGGATTGGCTTATTCCTCTACTCAACGAAGGTTATTGGAGGCATGGCGGATTTCTCCAATTTCGAATACCGGGTCGTCTAGGCAACAAATACACAATGGTATATATAAAGTCGCCTGGTGGCGGCTTTTTGTACGCCTACAGATCATTGGATATAGAAAGTTGAATTCCGGATGATCCGTCGAATAAATGGCATGATTCATTCCAATAGAAATGGGGCAAGTTGTCGTGTCTAATCGATGGAAGTACAGGATAAGATGGACCTTAATTCTGCTCCTTACGTTGCTCATGCCTGTAAGCCTTATGCAAGGAATGTCGGAGCAGACGCAACCGTTACCCGCGGGGCAGCAGGGAGAGCCTTATGAGGAGGAAGGGAAATATGTTCCGTCCATACAAGTCACTTTTGTCAGGGAAACAGGGGAGGAACTGGAGCGAATGGTTGAGGATTTACCGGGTGAAAGTCTGATAGATAATCGCTGGACACGCTTGTATGAAGAAGAATTGGGTATTCAGATTCGTTATGACTGGATCGCAACGGGTGACGTTTATAATCAGAAGCTGGGGGTAGCGCTTGCTTCAGGCCGTTTCCCTGACGTTGTCAAAGTAAACCCATACCAACTCAGGCAGTTAAGCAATGCCGGATTGATTGAAGACCTGACCGAAGTGTACCAGACGCAAGCCACTCCTCTTACCAAAAAAATATTGGAGGCTGAGGGTAGAGGTGCATTCGACGCTGCTACCATAAACGGTAGACTGATGGCTATCCCTGAATCGTCATCTTCCATTGAAACGGCGCAGTATCTGTGGGTCAGAAGGGATTGGCTGGAAAAATTGAATCTACAGCCCCCCAAAACGATGGAGGATGTCCTGAACATATCGGAAGCGTTCACCGAAGGAGACCCCGATGGTAACGGGAAAAACGACACCTATGGAATGGCGATGACGAGTTATTTGTGGGATCCCGTCATGGGCGTATCCGGATTCATGGCGGGTTACGAGGCTTATCCGAATATCTGGATCAAGGACAAGAAGGGGAATCTCGTCTACGGTGGCATACAACCAGAGGTCAAAAAAGCGCTTGAGATGCTGCGAAACTTATACCTTGATGGCCAGGTTGATCCCGAGTTTGCCTACAAAAACGGAAGCAAGGAGTCTCGACTGGTTCAGGACGGTAAAATAGGCATGCTGTATGGTGAACAGTGGACCCCATTCATGCTTCAGACTACGCGCGATACGGACCCCGACGCAGAGTGGCAAGCATACCCTCTTGTGGCCGAGTCTGGAAAAGACATACGGGTCCCGCTGCGTTCCAATACAGGACAATATTTTGCCGTAAAAAAAGGATTTGCGCATCCTGAGGTCATCGTTAAGCTTATGAATCTGCATCTGGACAAAAACTGGGGTGAACAAGCTGAGTATGAAAAGTACTACAATGATGACTCACTTGCCGTATGGAAGCTTTCGCCAGTAACTCCGTTTCCAGGAACCAAAAACATAGATGCCTACAGAGATATTCGTGACGCTACAGAAAAAGGAGATTACTCCAGTCTGGAGAATGAAGCACTTGCGATCCACAAACGAATAGTTGCTTATGACTCGGAAGGCATAAAGAGTGGATGGGGATGGAAACAGACCTATGGCCCTTCGGGTGCTTTTAGCATTGCCGATGCCTATGACTTGAACGGGCAGCTGATATACGACGAATATACCGGGGGCATAACCGAAAGCATGGTTGACCGGCAAATTATTCTTCGAGATCTCCAGCTTGAAGCCTACATGAATATTATCCTCGGTTCGCCCCCCGAAGAGTTTGATCGGTTCGTCGACGATTGGTACAAGCTCGGTGGGGAAGAAATTACATCGGAGGTGAATGCGTGGTTCAGAATCAATGGTGGAGGGGATCACAGCTCGTTGGCATCTTCGAATTAATTCACAAACCTTCTCGCGGTTTGGCTCACAGGAGGTGAAAGGGTTGTTTAGGATTCCTGCCCAGTCGTGGCTCAATAGCATATTTGCAAGACTAATCATGACCTACCTGGCTTTTGTCATTCCGCTGATTCTTCTCGGCGTATATCTATATCACTGGAGTTACGACACTGCAAGCCAGGAAATATCCTTGTCAACAGATCGGCGTTTGAACCAATTTGCCATGGAGCTGAACAGGGAGATCGAATGGATGGAACTGCAGCAGTTCGACATCGCGGAAGACCGCAAACTGAACCGGCTTGCCATTC
Source organism: Paenibacillus sp. 7523-1 (assembly GCF_002276415.1). NCBI lineage: Bacteria > Bacillati > Bacillota > Bacilli > Caryophanales > Paenibacillaceae > Paenibacillus > Paenibacillus sp. 7523-1. Next base: position 268,380 of record NZ_NPBR01000002.1, read on the forward strand.
TATGGAACATGATGGATCAAGTGGAACGACGTGAAACGTTGAATTATTTATCGGAACGATTGGCTGCTTTCAAAAACAGCAGTGCTTACATCAGGAACGTTTACGTACATATCCCTTCAGTCAACAAGAGCGTTTCGGCGGTGCAGGGCATTGATGACTTTGATCAGGAATCCTTTAGCTACTTTAGCTCAACCCGAGAAGAAAAAGGAATTCGCTTTACTGTGAAAGGTGACAACCTGAATCTTAGCGCTGTGAGACTAACAGGCCAAAGAGTTGAGGATCCGCTGTTTGTTGTCCAAGTGGAACTGGATAACGCTGAAGTTCAGAATGAATTGTCACAGCTCAATCTTTATCCCGAGAGCGCAACATTGCTGATTGAGGACCAAACGGGGCTTGCCATCTCGGACCAGCGGCGTGATGCCATTCTGTCCAGTCACCGCAAGTCCAGCCTTACGAATCCGCAAAGCAATTTTCAGGTGAGTGTGGACGATACCTTGTATCATGTGAACCAGCTTCATATAAGTACGCTGGGATTGTCCGTAGCCACCTATTTGCCGGAGGAAATCGTAACCAAACCTCTCAGCAGATTTGTTCAATGGGCCTGGATTTTTGCCATCACTTCATTCATCGCCATTGCGGCGTATCTGTATTCCAGCTACAAGCTGATCCACATGCCGCTGCTGCTACTTGTCAAAAGGTTTAAGAAAATGGAGGGAGGCGTGCTGGACATTCCAATCAACCATCATCGAAAAGACGAATTCGGTTTTTTGTACAGCCGTTTCAATCTTATGATCGAAAATCTTCGGCAGCTGATTGACCGTGATTTCAAAATGACCATGATGATGCAGCGGGCCGAATTAAGACAGCTTCAATCCCAGATTAATCCACATTTTCTGTACAACAGCTTCTTTATTTTGAATTCCCTCGCCAGAACAGGAGATACGGATCGCATTGAACAATTTACGAACATGCTTGGCGAGTATTTCCGCTTCATTACCCGAAACGGGACAGATCATGTTCCCTTGAAGGAGGAGGTGGAGCATTCACGAATCTATACGGAAATTCAGCAGCTGCGATTCTCCAGACGTATCAAGGTGGACTTCGGACAGGTACCCCTGGAGATGGAACAGATTCAGGTGCCCAGGCTGATTATTCAGCCGATTATTGAGAATGCTTACGAGCACAGTCTTGAAAAAAATACAGACACGGGTCTCTTGCGCGTACATTTCTATAAGGAGGAGTCCTATATCGAATTTGTCGTGGAAGACAACGGTAACGAGCTGCGCATGGAAGATATTGAGCTCCTCCAAGAACGGCTGCTGAATGAAACAAGTACAGATGAAATGACCGGATTAATGAATATACACCGGCGCCTTAGACTGACCTATGGGGAAAAAAGTGGTCTTTTTCTCTCCAAGAGTGAGCTGCAGGGGCTCAGAGTCGCTGTTCGGATTCAGGCGGAAGGAAGGGGAGACGAATAACGAATGTATAGACTTTTAATCGTGGACGATGAGGAGATTATAACGGATAGTCTGTATGAGACGTTTGCCAGATATATGCCAGACAGCCTTGACGTGTGCAAAGCCTATTCAGCTGCGGAGGCGTTATCTTGGATGCGGCGCTCCAGGATAGACATTGTTCTGACAGATATTCGCATGCCGGGAACAAGCGGCCTGGAGCTGACTGAGGAGATTCAGGCCCGATGGCCGCAATGCCGCGTTATTTTCTTGACAGGACACAGTGATTTTGATTATGCCTACAAGGCTTTTCAAATGGGCAACGTAAGGTATTTACTCAAAACGGAGGGCTATGACAAAGTGATGACCGTCGTCGAACAGGTGATCGAAGAGATTCGGCAAAGTCATACCATGAATGAAGTGCTGGAACAGTCTGATGAGATTACTTCCAGATTAGCGGCGCTGCAGCAGGAGGAATATGTGCGTAAGCTTCTTCAGCAGTGTAAGCCGGCCGGTTCAGCAGATGAGATCCAAGCTGAGCTGACCCGAAGAAACATTGAATTGCAAGCCGATTCCCCGGTATTCCTGGTGCTTGGACGATTCAACACGATGCCTGTAAACCCGGCTGATCTCGAACATGTTCAGGCATCCATTCGAGTGATCGGCTCTTCGCTTATTCGTGAACATGCGATGTCAGCCAGCGTAACCGATCATTATGGTGATGCGGTCTGGCTGATTCAACCGAATAGAGAGAATGTCAGCGGGGACGATCATTTTGTCACCTATGTCGAAGGTACATTGGAAATTGTTCAAGAAGCTTGCCAGTCCTCTTTAGGTGTATCCATAGCATTCGCATTAAGCGGACAGGGCTGTCCATGGTCCCAAATTCCAAGACAATACGAACGTTTGCGTCTCCTGCAATGGATGAAGATCGGGGATGGGGTATCCATGGTGTTAACAGATAGAACCGAAGAACCTGCAGTGGGGGCTTCCAAGGATTACATCCGCATTTCAAGCCGGATCGAATTAATGATCGGTTATTTGGAGACCGGCAGGTTCCAGGCTTTTTATGACGTCTTTGAAGAGCTGATCAACGAATTGCTGCAGCAGGACATGATCATGGAGCGAGCGATGGAGACGTACTATCACTTGGCACTGATGCTGTACACCACATTCAATCGTTGGGGGCTTCCGCATGAGATCCCTGATCAGCGACGCCTTCTTCATCTCGGAGATTATCGAAGTATAAGAGAGGCCGTACACAACCTGTACCAAGCTGCTGATCAGTTGGTTCAATTCAAACAGGCCAATGAAGCGGAACGGGCTAATTTGGTGACCCAAACGATATGCACGTACATCAAAAACAATCTGGAGAAGGACTTATCCTTGGTCCGACTGGCTGAAATGAATCATTTCAACCCATCCTACCTCTCACGGTTCTTCAAGCAGGAAACCGGGATCAACTTGTCCGAATTTATTGACGATTGCCGCATTCGAAGAGCCAAGGAGCTGCTGGCCCATACGGATCTTATGGTGCGGGAGATCGCGCTGCAAGTCGGTTATGAAGCAGCTCATTCGTTTACGCGTCTGTTCAAGAAGCTGACAGGTATGACGCCGCAGGAATATCGCGAATCCTTGCTGGTTCGATAGGGGAAATGTAAGAAACAGAAATGATTGGCTGAGACATGTTTCAAGAGTCAAGTATGCTTCCGTACATTGACGATAGGTCAACTGTCTTCATCAGATGTCATAAGGATCCGGATATGATAAAAACGCAGGAGCAGTTGCTCCTGCGTTTTTTTGTTTGTCTGGAAGCGTTCCAATAGCAAACAGATTCATTTATACCTATGCCGTATGGGTTTTCTGTCTCCGGTAGGCATTGGGACTTGAACCGGTATACGATTTGAACTTTTTGTAGAACCAATCAATATCCTTATAACCGACCTCTACAGCTATTTCGTATATTCGCAAACTGGTAGAGGATAGAAGCTGCTTGGCTTTCTCCATACGCTGCTGAAGCAAGTAATCCGTGAAAGACATATTTTCCTCCAGCTTGAACTTCTGGCCGAGGTAAGCGCAATTGAAATGCAGCATATCGGAAATTTTCCTTAGCGTGATTTCATCCCCCAGATGATCCCGGATATAGGCTTTGACCAGGCGGATGACATGACTGGAGTTCATTGCTTTTCCGTAGATTGGAATAGGGAATTTACTAGGCAGACTTGGCTTGACTGGTTCAGAGCTCAGCCTGTTCTGCATTCCAAGTAAACTGTTCAGCAGATCAGAGGGCCCGACTGGACCAGACAGATAGTCATTTACCTGATAAGCCAGTGCTTTCCGCACAAGTCGGTAGTGATCTCTTCCACCCAGCAGAAGGATTGGAATATCACTTGTTTTCCGTATGTGGTGACATAACCACAGCCCAGCCGTATCACACCGCTCCGTAAATACAACAACAATGGCAAATTGCTGTTCAGACAAAGCAGTCAGTGCTGCAGGAGCAGAATGGACACATTCACCGATCACATACTGCGATTTGTTATGGTTCAGCAGTTGCTGAAGTTCTCTGCACCAACGGCCACTGTAATCGACAAGCAGCATATTGTACAAGAAGCATGACCTCACCTTCCTGAATTTCGTTCGGCGGTTCATCTCTGGATAAAGGCATAATTTTATTATGGGAATAAAAGAAAGCGCATACAATGTGCAACTTTTTGCAGACAGTGCATTTCTTTACCAATTCACATTAAAAAGACAGCGCATCTCTTCAAAAGCCCGCCTTTCTATAATTTGACAGGGTAAATATCTAATTTTCATCAGGTTGTTTACGCTTTCATCCGAGAGATACACTGTGGGAGCAAACGACAATCAGGGGGGAAGACGATGAGAAAGAACAAGTTTATGCTGCTGAGCCTGGTATTCGCGGTCATGCTGTTAATTGCTGCATGCAGTTCTACGCCAACCGCACAACCTGAACCGGAGAAACCGGCACCTCAGGAGGAACAACAACCTGCCGAAACTGAGCCCGAGAATGAAAACTCCACACCGGAGATGGATTTTGATATGGGCGGCCGGACCATCAAAGTGGTTGCTTGGTGGGATATGGAGATTCAGGACAATAACCCGGACAATATTCAGCGCCTCGAAAATCTGGAAGCACTGAAGAAAAAACACAACTTTAACATCGAATATATTTCCATCGACTTTGGTGAGTATCAGGAGAAAGTGGTGGCTTCCCTGATGGCAGGTGAACCGCTTGGGGACTTTGTAAGGCTCGGTAAGGACTACGCCATCCCCGCATTGACCAAACAGGATCTGTTGTGGCCAGTAGATGACTATATCAAGAACGACAAGGTATTCAACCAGAAAACGACCAAGGAATACATGCAGTACGAAGGCAAGGGCTACGGGTTTACCGAAGATCAATCTTCGTTCATTAATGGCATTTTCTACAATCGGACCCTTATGCAGGAACTGGGCTTGAAGCCATTGCAGGAATATGTGGATGCCGATGAATGGAACTGGGATACATTCCTCAGCGTCGCAAAAGAAGCAAACAAGGATCGAAACAACGATGGCAAGCTGGATACGTGGGGACTTGCTCAGACGGGCCTTCTTGAACCAATTTTGTATTCCAACGAAGCTTCTCTGACCAAAGAGGATAAGCAGAACCTGGAAGATCCGAAAACCAAAGAAGCGCTGAACTTCCTGTCCAAACTAGCAACGGAGAAAGTCGGCAGAGCTTCAGAAGGCGGTGACTGGACAGAACCATCCACCTTCTTCCGTCAAGGTAATACGCTGATGTATTCAGGGGCAATGTACGAAGTGGAAGGCATTATGACTGATATGAAGGATTATGATATCGGCTTTGTACCTTTTCCCAAAGGACCAAGTGCTTCGGCATATCACTCCGGTGAATCACGCTACCAAGCAATTACAATTCCTAAAGCGGTGGAGAACCCGGAACAACTGATGTACATCTGGGAGAAAATTAACGAGATCGATTCGATCTACGAGTATCCCGGCCAATCCACGCTGGAGACACACCTGACGGATGAGGCAGACATCAATAACGCTAGAGAGGTTGCAGAGGGCATGCTTGTACTCGACCACAATACATTCCCGTCCCTGCCATTCTGGGACTTTGATGCAGAGCTTAAAGAGGGCGTATCCGTATCTACGCTGATTGAGAAATACAAGGCTCCCTTCCAGGCAGCGATTGATGAGGTATATAAATAAGCACCTACACTATTCACGGGCAGAACGCATCAGTAGCGGTGTGGTCTGTCCGGGTTAGTTAGTCAACCGTTTTATGGTCGCTACGCTTACAGGAAAGGGGATACATTCGAACATGCGGTCACGTAAGAAAATGGGGCTGATTCTGGTGCTTGTCCTGGCCTTAGTGTTCTCGATCTGGACGATCTATCCATCGCGTGATCAAAGCACGGGAACGGTACATGCACTCGAAGATTTTGAAGCGGTCTCGAACACGGACGATGAAAGCAGCTATGAACATTATCTGAGTATGCATGCCAGCAGCGCCAAGCCGGATAACGTCATACGAATTGAAGGCGAATCTTATGTTCGGGCGGAAGGCGGAGCGTTCGAAGTTGTACAGGGATATGAGGGATTGGACGGCAAAGCCGTCATTACGCCTGAAACCGGAAGCATTCGCTGGGATGTGCCCGTTCAAGTGAGTGGTCTGTACCATGTCCGCATCCATTATTATCCCGTTGAAGGCAAGAGTTCAGGGATTGAACGCAGGCTGGAGCTAAACGGGCAGGTTCCATTCAGGGGTGCTGACGTCCTGCTGTTCGACAGGGTGTGGGGCAATCGGGAAGAAGACATCAGGCGGGATGACCGCGGCAACGATCTCAGGCCGAGACAGGTGGAACAGCCCGAGTGGCAGCTCGCTTCCTTCAGGGATAGCGCAGGTTACTTCGAGGAGCCGTTCCAATTTTATTTTGAAAAGGGTACACAGGATTTAACGCTCACCTCGTTAAGAGAGAGCATGGCCATTGATTATATCGAACTGTATCAGGAAGAGGACGTCCCTTCCTATGCGGATTTGCAGGCAAGTTATGAGACACGTGGCTTGAAACCGGCTGAGCCTGTCATGCTGAAGGTTCAGGCAGAGCAGGCAGCGAGCAAGTCCTCGCCGACACTGTCACCCATCTCGGATCGATCCAGTCCTTCACTGGAGCCATATCACGTTTCGAAGATTCGGATTAACGCCATTGGAGGAATAAACTGGAAACTACCGGGTGAATGGATTGAGTGGGAAATTGACGTGCCGGAAGACGGGTTATATCAGATCGCGCTGAAGGTGAAGCAGGACCAACTGCGCGGCATTTATGCCACCCGCAGTCTCACCATTGACGGCAAGGTACCGTTTAAGGAAATGAAACGCATTCGTTTTAATTACAGTCCTTCCTGGCAAACGCAAGTCCTCGGAGCCGGAGAAGAACAGCCCTATCAGTTCCATCTTGAAAAAGGGAAACACCGCATTCGGATGACAGTCACACTAGGTGATATTGCCCCGCTGCTCCGTACGGTGGAGTCCAGCGTGCTGGAACTGAACGAGATGTACCGCAAAATATTAATGATCACTTCGAACCAGCCCGATCCGCTGCGGGACTATCAGCTCGAACGGCGTATTCCGGAGATGACCGAGGTATTTGAACGACAGGCGGAAACACTTAGCTCGGTTGCAGCCTATCTCGAGGAGGCCACGGGTGAGCAGAGCGATAAAGTCGCGATTCTGAATGCAATGGTCGTTCAGCTTAAGGATATGGTGGCCAGACCGGAGACGGTACCGAAACGATTGGATACATTCAAGATTAACGTGGGCGGACTTGGCACCTGGATTCTGACCGTGAGAGAGCAGCCCATTACGATGGATTACCTTGTCGTATCCCAGCCAGGTGGGTCACTGCCGGATGCAAATTCTTCGGCCATCCAGCAAGTAAAGCATGAACTGGGTGCCTATGTGGCTTCCTATACGGAAGATTACGACAGTATCGGCAACGTGGAGCAAAAGAAAGACGCGATTACCGTCTGGATTACAACTGGACGGGACCAAGCCCAGGTGCTTAAGGGTCTGATCGATGATTCGTTTACCCCGGATACCGATGTCTCGGTACAATTGCGTCTTGTTCCGCCCAACATTCTGCTGCCTGCAACGCTTTCGGGGGAAGGACCGGACGTGGCCATGCAGATGGGTGAGGACATACCCGTGAACTATGCGATGAGAAATGCGGCAGCGGATCTGAGCAAGTTCCTGGACTTCGAAGAAGTTTCCGGACGGTTCCGTGAAAGCGGACTGACGCCTTACCGTTACAATGACGGGGTCTACGCGCTGCCGGAGCAGCAGCACTTCCCGATGCTTTTCTACCGTAAAGATATCCTGAACGAGCTGGGCCTTGAACCCCCGAAGACATGGCAGGACGTCTATAACGCCATAGCTGTTCTGCAAAAACACAACATGGAGTTCTATCTGCCCATAGAGGATACGCTGAACAATGCAAACCTTGTACCGAACTCTACTTTTGCCATGCTGTTGTATCAGAATGATGGCACCTTCTATACGGAAGATCAGAAGAAGAGTGCACTGGATTCGGAGATTTCAATGGATGCTTTTAAACGTTGGACCCAGTTCTATACCAATTACAAATTTCCGCTCAAGGCAGACTTTCCAAACCGGTTCCGTACTGGGGAAATGCCGATTGGCATCGCCGATTATACCACGTACAACATGCTGACGGTTATGGCACCAGAAATTCGCAACCTCTGGGATTTTACCATTGTTCCGGGTACTGAGCTTCCGGACGGTACTATACGGCATGAGGTAGCCAGTGCGACCAGCGCCGTGATGATGCTCGAAAATGCAGGCAACAAGGAAGCTGCATGGAAGTTCATGAAATGGTGGACCGATGAGCAGACCCAGATCGAATACGGTAGAGAAATGGAAGGCCTGATGGGGGCAGCTGCCCGCTATCCGACGGCCAATATTAAGGCACTGCAGCAGCTGCCTTGGCCCGTGAAGGATTATCAAAATCTGGAGAAACAATGGAAATGGGTACAAGGTATCCCACAGCTTCCGGGAGGTTATTTCACAGGCAGGCATCTGGACAATGCATTCCGTAAAGTGGTCAACGCCAACGAAAACCCGCGTGAGGCCCTGTCAGACTATGTCTTGTATATCGATGATGAAATCGAGTTAAAGCGCAAGGAATTCAATCTGAAGTAGAAGGAAGGGAGGGTAACGGTTGCAAGCCAAAACAGCCAAGACAGCAGCCGCTCCTGCCATCCATACGCGTCCAGCGGGCAGGTGGTCCCTTTTGAAAAGGGATCTGTATCTCAGCAGACACTATTACGTATTGATGGCACCGTTTATGTTGATCTTTTTCATGTTCACTGTCATTCCGGTCGGCATTTCGCTTGGGCTCAGCTTTTTCCATTTCAATATGCTGGAGCTACCGCGGTTTATCGGCTGGCAAAACTATTCACGCTTGTTCCTGGGGGACGATGTCTTTTTAATAGCTCTGAAAAATACGCTGCTGTTTGCCGTCATCACCGGCCCAGTCAGTTATATTGCCTGCTTTTTGTTTGCCTGGATCATCAATGAACTGTCGCCCAAAATCCGGGCGGTTATGACGCTGGTATTCTACGCTCCGTCCATATCCGGTAACGTGTTTTTCATCTGGCTGATCATCTTCTCCGGTGACAGCTACGGGTACATGAATGGCTTCCTGATGCGTCTGGGCGTCACCCTGGAACCCATCCAATGGCTCGCAGATGAGAGATACGTGCTGGCCATCGTCATTATCGTTCAACTATGGCTCAGTCTGGGAACCAGCTTCCTGGCTTTTATCGCAGGTTTGCAGACGATTGACCGCTCGCTGGTGGAAGCCGGTACAGTGGATGGGATCAAAAATCGCTGGCAGGAGCTCTGGTATATTACCCTGCCATCGATGAGACCCCAACTCATGTTTGGCGCAGTCATGCAGATTACGGCTTCATTTGCTGTAGCCGAAATTTCGATTGCCCTGGCCGGTTTCCCAAGTGTTAACTATGCAGCGCATACGGTCGTTACCCACTTGATGGACTTCGGCACCATTCGCTTCGAGATGGGTTATGCCTCGGCCATTGCAACGGTGCTGTTTGCACTGATGCTTGGTACGAACGTCTTGACGCAAAAAATGCTGAGAAAGATAGGTGAATGACAATGACCAGCAAAGTACGTGCCGTGTTCGGCATGCCCAAAAGACTGAATCGGTCATTTACCGTCAGCCTGATGCTGTTTGCCCTGCTGGCCGTGTTTGGATCATTTATGGTGTTACCTCTCATCTATGCTGTTAACAACGCATTTAAGCCGCTGGATGAATTGTTTATTTTTCCACCGCGCTTCTGGGTGAACAATCCGACAACGGAGAATTTCGCGGATCTGATCAATCTGATGGGCAATTCGTGGGTACCGTTATCCCGTTATATTGCCAATACATTGCTCATTACGATCCTGGGGACGGCAGGACATATCCTTCTGGCCTCAGCGGCGGCTTATCCACTGGCGAAATATCGTTTTCCCGGTTCTAAGGTGCTGTTCACAATTGTCATTCTGTCCCTCATGTTTTCGCCGCATGTCACTGCCATCCCGAACTACATGGTGATGTCCTGGCTCGGCTGGATTAACAGTCATGCTTCGATTATCGTGCCATCCCTAGCGTTCTCGTTGGGACTGTTTCTGATGAAACAGTTCATGGAACAGATCCCGGATGCACTGCTGGAGGCAGCGAAGATTGATGGCGCGAATGAATACCGGATTTTCTGGAGTATTGTGATGCCTAATGTGAAGCCAGCTTGGCTTACTCTGATGATTTTGCAGTTTCCGGCCCTCTGGGGAACAGACGGTGGAAGTTTTATTTACAGTGAAAATCTTAAAACATTGCATTACGCGCTCAGCCAGATTGTTCAGGGAGGAATAGCGAGAGCGGGGGTTGGTGCAGCGGTTGCACTGCTGCTTATGATCGTACCGATTACCCTGTTCATCATCTCCCAGAGCAGTGTCATGCAGACGATGGCTACTTCGGGCATGAAAGAGTAGAAAGGAGGCAGCGAGGTGCGGATATGCACATGGAACAAGCAGGGCTGGATCATCATGGGCATGGTCTGCCTCCTGTGGTTCAGCCAGGAGGCAGCACCCGTGAGTGCAGATGGCAAGCAGGATGCTTACCAATATTCCTACTGGGGCGATTCCGTTCCGGCTCCTGCAGCATACGAGGCCACGTCCATCATTACGGGGAAAAAAGTGAACGCTGGTGCATTCAAAGAACCAAGTGACATGCATGTTACCGCGGATCAGCGGGTGTTTGTACTGGATTCCGGCAATGGTCGCATTGTGGAAATGGATCGTAATTTGAAGCTGGTCCGGACGATTGATTCCTTTGAACGTGAGGGAAAGAAGGAGCAATTCAATAATCCGCAAGGGCTGTATGTAAGTGAAAAAGGGGATCTTCTCATTGCGGATACCGACAATCAACGGGTCGTTCATCTGAATGAACAAGGCCAATTGGTCAAGGTTCTGGCTGAACCGAAATCGGATCTGTTACAAGCGGATTTTCAATTCAAACCCGTTCGGGTTGTCATGGATAAAGGAGACCGCATTTATGTCATGGCAGCGGGTGTATTTGACGGATTCATGGAGTTCAGTGCCGACGGTACATTTTCCTCCTTTATCGGGGCGAACAGGGTTCAAGTTGACCCGGTAGAGTATTTGTGGAAACGATTTGCCACGCGCGAGCAGCGCAGTCAGATGGTCATGTTCACGCCGACGGAATTCACCAACCTGGATATGGATGAAGAGGGATTCATCTATGCCACGAGCGGTGACCGCGGCAAAGATCCAATCAAGAAGCTGAATGCCCAGGGGACCGATATCTTGCGCAGACAAGGTTATCATTACCCACAAGGTGATCTGATGTACACGAATGAAGCAGGGCCATCGCGCCTGATTGATGTAGACGTGGGAGACAGTGACATGTACTCGGTGCTTGACTCCAGCAGAGGGAGAATATTCACCTATAACGGTGATGGGTACCTGCTCCATATTTTTGGGGGGATAGGCAATCGGTTGGGACAGTTTAACACACCAGTTGCACTGGAACGTGCAGGAGACCGAATGCTTGTGCTGGATAAGGCGCTCGGTGAGATTACGGTATTCGAGATCACGGAATACGGGCGCACGCTGCACGAAGCGGTGCGCAGTTATTACAACGGGGATGAAGATCAATCCTCGGTGCTGTTCGCCAAGGCCGCCGAGATGAATGCGAACCTGGAGTATGCCTATGCGGGTATTGGCAAGTCGCTTCTTCGCCAGAAGGATTATGCCGAATCTGCGCAATATTTCAAACGTAGCATGGAGCGGCAGGGTTACTCCAAAGCTTTTCTTTTGTTCCGCAAGGAGCTGATGCGTGAGCATTTTTCGTGGATGATGTCCGGTCTATTCCTTGCTGTTGCTGCGTTTGTTACCGTCGTCATCGTTCGCAGGCAGAAAAGGAGGACAACAAATGCAAGCGCCAAGTAAGCAGCTTTACCAGTATCCGCTGCACCTCATCTTTCACCCGTTCGATGGGTACTGGGAACTGAAATATGAACGTAATCAACGAACGACATTGATGATTGCCTGTATGATTATGCTGCTGCTGACGGTTACCAAGATTTTGCATGCCCAGTACAGCGGTTTTCTCATTAATTTTAACAATCCCAAGTATCTGAACAGCCTGCTTGAAGTGTTGTATGTCATGATCCCGGTACTGTTCTGGTGTGTGGCCAACTGGTCGCTAACGACCCTGATGGACGGAGAAGGCAAGTTTTCGGAGATTTTCATGTCGACGTGTTTTGCACTGGTGCCGCTGCTCCTGATTCATTTCCCGTGGATTTGGCTGAGTCTCGTCATTTCCGTGCAGGAGACAGCCTTTTATTATTTCTCCAATGCACTTGCTGTGGCGTGGACGGTGTATCTGTTATTTGTGGGCAACATGACCGTTCATCAGTACACACCGGCTAAGACGGTGCTTACGATGCTGCTTACCCTTGTAGCCATGGCATTTATGGCTTTTCTGTGCTTGCTTTTCTTCAGTCTGGTGCAGCAGATCGTATCGTTTGTCGTAACCATCTATCAAGAAATCGTGCTTCGGGGCTAAGGAAGGAGGACATTCAGTGAAATATGCTGTAGCAAAAAAAATAACCGGAATGCTGCTGATTGGCAGTCTGCTTCTAAGTGGTTGCCAGGTCTCGCTATCACCGCAAGCTCGTGAGGCAGCAGCAGCTGTAGATCAGGCCGATCTTCCCTCCCTGCCTCCCGGAGAACAACTGAAATCTTCTTTCAGCGATCCTCGCCTGCAAGGCATGATTGGCATTGCCAGGAATGAAGCCTTACAGCTGTTTATCGATGAAAAAACGGCAGAGATTGCTGTCCTGGACAGAGAGAGCGGACAGATCTGGCGCAGCAATCCGGCAGATCGAGAGCAGGACGGGATTGCGGCCGGCATTAACAAAGATCTTCTGTCATCCCAAGCCAGACTTAGCTTTTTTAACAACCAGGGTCAGAGCAGTACGGTGAACTCTTATACGGATAGCATCGGTCATAAGCAGGTTAGCTATGAGGCTATGCCAAGCGGGGTCCGGGTTCACTATCAGTTCGGGAGCACGGAGCGCTCCATTGAAGATTTGCCGGTCAAAATCAGCAAGGAACGATTTGAGCAAAAGCTGTTAGCACAGCTCGACAAGGCAGGAGAACGCGCCTTGAAGATCGGGTATACCGAAGACAAAGAAGAAGGTGTTTATGTTCGAATCGACAAGGCTCTGCAGGGACTTCAGCTGTCTCGTGCTCTCAAGGCATTTGACACGGCCGGTTATACGGAAGAAGACCTGGCACAGGACCATGCCGAGCACGGGATCGATCAGGAGCGAAGTGGACCGAGGCTCTTCATGATGACGCTGGAATACGAACTGGATGGTGAGAATCTGCTGGTGCGTGTTCCTGCATCCGGCATTCATTTTCCGGAAGAATATCCGATCAACACCATATCCGTACTGGAATATTTCGGAGCCGGTGGGATGAATGAAGAGGGCTCGATATTTGTACCGGACGGCTCGGGAGCACTAATCCATTTTAACAATGGCAAGCTCCAGTATCCCGGTTATCAACAAGATGTTTACGGCCCGGATTTGACGATGAAGTTGAGAGAAGCCGGCTTGGCGGAAGCCAAAGCCAGGTTGCCGGTCTTTGGACTGATTCGCAAAGAGGGAGCTTTCCTTGGCATTATCGAGGAAGGGGACGCTGTGGCAGTGGTGAATGCAGATATCAGCGGCAAGCTGAACAGCTATAACAACGTATATCCAAGCTTCTATGTCATGAATAAAAGCGATGTAACGCTTCAGGCAAGTGACATGGTGCGAACACTTCCCAAATTCCAGAAAAAACCGACAGCGTCAGACTTTGTTGTCCGTTACGCCTTTGTCGGCGGGGAGAAGGCTTCCTATTCAGGGCTGGCGGAACTCTATCGGAATTATCTGCTGCAAACTGGAGGACTTCCCGAGCAGCAAGCGGGTAAAGAACAGGCGGGCATTCCATTTTATCTGAAATTGTTCGGCGGGATGACAACCCGGCAGCATATGCTGGGCATCCCTTATGATTCGACTGAGGCGCTTACGACTTTTGAGGAAGCCAAGCAGATTCTGTCCACGCTCACGGAGAAAAATGTATCCAACATTCAGGTTCGCTACGCCGGATGGTTCAATGATGGATTGCACCACCGACTGCCGGATTCCATTTCGGTGGATGGAACCATTGGTGGCAAGAAGGGCATGCGCGAATTTAGTGATTACGCACGGGAAGCGGGTATCGGATTTTATCCGGATATAGCTCTGCTGAATGTGCAGTCGAAGAAAGGGTTCAAACCAAATAAAGAGGCTTCACGAACGTTAACCCAGGAACCGGCTGTTGTGTATCCGATGAATCAAGCCTTACAGCGCCGTGACCGGGAAAGGTCACCAGCCTATGTACTTTCGCCCAACAAGCTGGATCAGGTTACCACAGATATGCTGGATGAGATGAAGTCTATTATAAAAGAAGAGCAAGCGCAATCTCTGAGCCTGCAGGATCTGGCTGAACAGCTGAACAGCGACATGAATCCCAAGAAGCAGCTGGATCGAACGGAAGCGTTGGGCGTAGTCACCAAAGCCCTGGAACAGATCAAACAGCAGGCAGGCTCCGTTGTGGCCGAAGGTGGAAATGGCTACGCACTGCCTTATGTTACCGGACTGACAGATGCTCCAATGAGCAGCAGTCAGTTCAAACTGGAGGATGAGGAGATTCCATTTTTCCAATTGGTGGTTCATGGAAATATTAGTTATACGGGATCTCCCTATAATCTCTCGACGTATACGAACCCGAGACAATATGTGCTGAAGCTGATTGAATATGGTGCAAGTCCGTACTTTGCCTGGTTTAATGCGCCTAATCATGTAGTCAAACAGACCGATTATGACGATCTGTACGCGGCAAATTACGAGCAGTGGGTAGATCTGGCTGCCGAGATGTACAACGAGGTCAATCAGACCAATCTTCCATTTGCCGGGCGATCCATGAAATCGCATGAAGCATTGGCGGAAGGTGTGTACCGAACAACCTATGATGGCGGTGGCTTCGTGATCGTGAATTATAATGATTTTCCTGTAGAGGTTGAGGGCCAATCCGTGGAAGCCCAAGGTTATGTGACAGGTGGTGAGCAGCTCTGAAGACACTCCTGAAATGGAAATCGGGAAGTCGTACGTATGCTCAGCAGAAAGCCATGTGGGGCGTCATCTACGTGCTTCCATGGCTGGTCGGATTTGTATTATTTTTCTTCATCCCGCTGCTCGCGTCACTGCGTTACAGCATGAGCACGATTCAGGCCAATGCGGAAGGCATTGCCATTCAATTCACCGGGGTTGCCAACTATATTCAGGCGCTCACCGTCAATACCAGTTTTAACCGAGCGTTGATCGAGTCGATTACCGATGTGCTTGTCAATGTGCCTCTTATTGTCATATTTAGCCTGTTTCTCGCCGTCATCCTGAACCAGAAGTTCAGAGGCCGGGCTGTGGCACGTTCCATATTCTTCTTGCCCGTTATTTTGGCATCCGGTGTCATCATGTCACTGGAAAGCACCAGCTTGATTGATGCTGTTAATCAGAATAGTACTGGAGGAAGCGCACTAGGTACATTTGAGCTCGAAAATCTGATGTTGGATGCCGGGGTGAGCGAATGGATCGTGACGTATCTGAGCAGTGCCGTTGATCGAATCTATCAGATTGTCAGCCAGTCGGGGGTGCAAATTTTGATCTTTTTGGCTGGCATTCAGACCATTTCTCCTCAGCTCTATGAGGCATCCAAAATGGAAGGTGCTACCGGGTACGAAGCATTCTGGAAGATTACATTCCCGATGGTCAGTCCGCTGATCTTTGTCAATGCGATCTACACGATTATCGACTCGTTTGCCAATAACGCCATGACTGAACTGATCCGCGATACCGGATTCGTGAAATTTGACTTTGGCCTCAGCTCGGCGATGGCATGGGTGTATTTTCTAGCGATTGCCATCATTCTCGTGATTGTATCCATTATTTTCTCGAAACGAGTCTTCTATCAAGATTAGAAAGGAGGACGTTCAGCGTGACGACTTCTCGATTATTATCGCTGGAACACTGGAAAGGCTGGCTCTGGTCAGTGATTCGGTTCGTACTGATTACTGGACTTTCCTTTGTTATCCTCTTTCCGATATTTCAGAAAATCTCAACGTCCATCAAAGATAAGGGTGACCTGTATTCCGCAGTGGTGGTATGGATCCCCCAGAATTTCTCGATCGATAACTTTCAGCAGGCTATCCGGGTTATGGATTACTGGTCGACTCTGTTCAATACCTTCGCTCTGTCAGCGACAACAACACTGTTAACGACAGCGTCCTGTGCCCTTGCAGGGTATGGTTTCGCCAGGTTGAAGTTCAAGGGGAGCAATTTGCTGTTCGCAGGTGTCATTCTCACGATTCTCGTTCCGCCCACGACGATTTTGATTCCGGTGTATCTCAATCTGAAAAGCTTCGACCTGATGGGCTTGATGACACTGATTACTGGCAAACCGGTGAACCTGCTGAATACCTACTGGCCGTTCATTCTGACCGCCATTACGGCCAATTCGCTTAAAGCCGGATTGTATATTTTTATCTTTCGTCAGTTCTTCCGCGGCATTCCGAAGGAAGTGGAAGAGGCGGCATATGTGGACGGTGCAGGCATTGGGCGGACCTTTGCCCGAATTATGCTGCCGAATGCAATTCCATCCATGGTGACCGTGATGCTGTTTTCCTTTGTATGGCAGTGGAATGATAGCTTCTACACGACCACGTATCTGACTTCAAGTAAGGTCATGTCGACCCAACTGTCTTCGCTTCCGTATAATCTGGCCCAACAAGTAAGTGATGGAGCCTCTAAGGCGGATCCTTTTTATCTAAGCATGATTCAGGATACGGGAATATTGCTCGCCATTCTACCTTTGATTGTTATCTATCTCTTCGTGCAGCGTTATTTCGTGGAAAGTGTAGAACGTACAGGAATCGTTGGCTAAAACGTTAGGCTTAACCGTGAAGAAAGATCCGAGACAGATCGATACGATCTGAAGAGAGGAGGAGGAGTCTTGCCCCTGAACGTGTGGAACGGGTTGCGGAAGCGTGCGCCAACCGATGCTTAGTCTACTCTTAGGCTTTGCTGCGATTCATCGGATATTGCATTGAGGAAAAGCAATCGATCATGACAGGAGGATATAAAGTGAAAAAGATGTGGATGTCTTGTAAACTTTTACTCGTTTTGGCTTTACTGATTACGATTGCTCCATGGGGAGGAAGCCGCGCAGAGGCGTGGGTTGGCATGCCTATGGGCAAGCTTCACGTAAGTGGCAAGAATCTGGTGAACAGCAACAATCAGCCTGTGCTTCTGAACGGTTGGCATCAACCTTCAGGTGCCTACTGGACGTATCAGAACAGCAATTATTATCTTAATCTGCACGGCAACAATCGTCATGCGGCTACACTGGCCTACCTGAAAGACATTACCGATACATTTGCGGACACAAGTCCGAAATACGGCAGCAATCATGGATGGAACATGAATCAGGTACGTCTGTTCATTGATCGTGAGGACATGGGTGATGTGGCGGCGGGTACATACAATTTTGCCGGTGTGCAGACCGTTACGCAGAACGTCATTATCCCATACATTCAATATGCCAAAACCAAAGGTGTGTATGTCGTCCTGGGACTCGACTTTACGTTGAAGGATGACCAGGCAACCACCGCTTCCAACCTGCAGAAATTCAATCAAATCTGGGGATATCTTGCATCTCGTCCCGAGATTAAAAGTGCCGATAACGTTCACTTTGAGCTCATTAACGAGCCAGTGAAATCGTATGCGAATGGACATTGGGGCGGATACAACGGGGAAAATGATTTTGTGGATCACTGGAATGACCTGCGCAATTTCCAGAACTCCATCATCTCCACGATTCGTAACCAGGGTGCCGATAACGTAATCTGGGCTGCAGGTCTGGGGTATAACCAGTTCTACAGTCTGACGGCAAGCCATCCATTGACGGATCCCCTGAACAACTACGGATATGCCGTTCACTGGTATCCGGGTTACGGCGCGTACGATAACTTCTCCATTTTGCAAGATCAGTGGAATACCAATGTGAAAGCAGCAGCAGACAAGTATCCGATCAATATCACGGAAGTAACCTGGTTTAAGAACAAACCTGGTGATTCGGCCTATTGGAACCTGTTTAATGGCAGCAACGAAGGTTTCGGTACCAATACCAAAACCATCTTCAACGCGGCTGGAAACGTTAGTATTGCGGCTCACATGAACGGCTTCATTCTTGAGCCAGGGCAGCGCAGTTCTTTTGCCGATCCAACGGCTGGACTGAAATGGGATGGCGATGCTTCACGAAGTGCCATGGGACGATTCCTGTTCAACTGGTACCATGAACGTGCTCAATCGTATCCAGGTAGTGGAAATGGTGGTGGACCCACAACCGGGCTTGTGTCAGGTGCAACCTACAAAATTGTGGCCAGACATTCTAATAAGGTCATTGACGTTCCTGGGGGGCAAAATCAAAACAATCTACAGCTTCAGCAGTGGAGCGATCTGGGCGGCAATCCTCAGAAGTGGGTTCTGACCTCCATCGGCGGTGGCAGTTATACACTAACCAGCGTGAACTCACCGGACAAAGTGATTGATATTCGCAACGGTACCCTCACGAACGGTGAAGCGGTTCAGCTCATGAGCAATCTGAACACGACCGCACAGCATTTCAAAGTCAACGATCTGGGGAATGGATATTGGAGTATTATTAACGTGAACAGCAACAAAGCGATTGAAGTAGAAAGCGCTTCTACATCCGATGGTGCCAAGTTGCAGCAGAATACGTACACGGGTGCAACGAATCAACAATGGAAATTTATCGCGGTTAGCAATTAACATTATTGACAAGAGGACCTTCACGGCTGTTATCGCCGGAAAGGTCCTCTTTACGTGAGATTTCAGTCTGCGCGATGCGCTGTGATGCATAGGAACTCCATTTGTACGATGACTCATTGTAGAGGGATTAATATATCCGATATCTGCCGCTTAAAGCCAGCAAGCTGAAAAAATACAGACAGTTATCATAATAGCGGCGCTCACCCTGCCGCAGGGGGGTGTTCCAAAAGAGGCGTACGAAATGTTCGACATGTGGACCATCTGCAGCCAGTGAGGCCATCGCGTTGGTAGCGAGCAGACCGATTGGATGCAAGGAAGGTTCATCGAACGGTTCACCTTCAATGGTATATCTGCGATATTCGGCGACATCAATGCTGCTGAAGAAGGACTGAATTCGATTGGATTGCTCCACCTGCCAGGGATCCTTGCCGAACCATTCCCAGTCCAGAGCAATATTCGCGGCAACCCGGTAAGCATCGCTGTAAAAGTGTCTAAAATCACCATGCGGCTGAACAGGAGCGGGTGATCCGTCATAGTTCGCATATTCAGGCGAAAGCCCGGTTACAGGATGACAGGCGGTATGCAGATAAGCTCGACTTGCCGCCGCTGCATCTCTCCAGAAGGATTGATCGTCTTCATCCGCATATAATGCAAACAACTCATAGAAATGGGGGAGATGGTAGGATGGATCACTGAATGGAGATTCCGGTACGAATTTGATCAATTTGGTTTCCGGGTCCCACATGGGATCTCCCTCGCCATTTTCACCTTGATGAATGCATGCGCGGAGGATTCTTCTGGCTTGTTCCTTATAGTTAAAAGGCGCATCTCCATCACCCCAGCGGTTAGAAGCAAAGAACAGAGCCATCGCGAAAAACTCCTCACCATCAGGTGCAGGACCTTGAGATAAGCGGGTTCCATCAGGTTTGCAGTGCCAGGCAAAATAATCCTTGTATCGACCTTCAGCATGCTGCATGAACGTATGGGAAAAATTCCAGAGCCGATCGAATTCTTCTTTTTTGTCCATCTGAACAGCCATCATCATGCCATAAGACATGCCTTCGGAGCGAACATCGTTATTACCGGTGTCGAGTAAATAGCCTTTGTCCTCACCCATCGGGTAATAGATTCGCGTATCCTCTTCTCCATAAAACAGCTCGTTCCATGACTCCTCCAGCCGTGCGTTTATTTCCTGTTCATCATAACCAAATTTGTGGAAGAGATTGTTGTATGTATTTGTATCATAGGCGCCTTGACCGGTGATATTCATGGGTTTTCCTCCTCTTATTGCAAACGTTAAACCCATTATATCACGGTAAATGTGTATAAATTAAAGCGTTTACATTGGAAATCTTAGTTCTTTCCTTTTTCCGATTATCATGACCAAAATGAAATGATATGATTGCTGCAAGTCCTATACTTTATCGGGTATCTGTAAAATTATGTAAGTGTTACACTCGTGAAGAAGGACCCACCAAGCATAAAGTTTTACCCGTTTGGATTCCTTCAAATGACGATGAACTTTATGATCGAAGAGAGGATGGTGGTAAACATGGTTCGCGATGCAGGAGATACACCAGAAGCAGATATACACCAAGGGATAACTGCACCGCGCGATCCCGTTGGAGTGAAGGAGACGAATAACGAGGCAACGTTCGATTACTGCTCCCCTGAATATCACAAAATGATTAGCCAATCTCTTTTGAACAAAGGTCACAATGCCAGATTAAAACGGGCAATTCAGAAGGCTGGACAGGGTGAACCTGTTGTTATGGCTTATATCGGTGGTTCGATCACCCACGGCGCTGGCGCAATTCCTATTCATCTCCGTAGTTACGCCTATCGATCGTATGAGCGGTTCAAGGCGATGTTTGCTCCATCAGACAGTGGTTCCATTCAGCTGGTTAAAGCCGGAGTAGGCGGAACGCCTTCCGAACTGGGAATGATACGCTATGATCGTGATGTGCTTGGAGATGGCCAAATTCAACCGGATATCGTCGTTATTGAGTTTGCAGTTAATGATGCGGACGATGAAACCCGGGGGAACTGTTATGAAAGGTTAATATTGAAAGCGCTTGCTGCAGATAACAAGCCTGCAGTCATCCTTTTGTTCAGTGTCTTTGAGAATGACTGGAATCTACAGGATCGCCTAGCTCCGGTGGGCTGGCATTACAATCTGCCCATGGTGAGCATGAAGGATGCTCTTGTCGAGCAATTCCACAAGACCAAGCAAGAAGGTAACGTCGTAACCAAAGAGCAATATTTTCATGATATATATCATCCGACCAACCTGGGACATCAGATCATGGCCGATGCACTGGGTCACCTGTTTGATGCAGTGAATCATGCCGAACTGGACCAGGACGATCATGATCTGAGAAGGCCGCCTGTGATTGGGGATGATTTCGTCCACGTGAAACTGCTTGATCGAAAAAACGGCAATCAGCTTGCCAAAATCAACCCGGGGTGCTTCGCGCAGACGGATACCGAACTGCAGATGGCCGAGATGGATGATCACGATTATGCTACGCCGCTCTTCCCGCACAATTGGATGTATACCCGCGGTGATAGGGCCGAAGCGCAAAAGTTCAAGCTGCAAATGCGTTGCAGGTGTCTTCTATTAATTTTCAAAGACTCCGGAAGCGACGAGTTCGGAACAGCCCTTATCAAAGTGGATGGTGTTCTCACCAAACAAGCCAATCCGCATGAAGTAAATTGGACACGCTGTCATGCCATGCTCCTAATTCAAGATAAGCACGTCAGAGAGCATACGATCGAGATCGAAATGGCAGAAGGGCATGAGGATAAACGCTTCACGATTCTTGGTTTTGGCTATGTCAGTTAACAAAACAAAGGCCGGAGATTAATCCAATAGCTAAATGCACCTATGAAGGGAGTACTGTACATGATATCTTCAGCACCGGCTGGATTTGACCAATACCGCAATGATATACCTCGCGGAGCAATAGAGACGATAGAGTATGATTCCACTACGGTAGGGAATACCCGGAAAGCACTGGTGTACACACCTCCAGGATTTTCTTCCGAAAACACATACCCTGTTCTTTACCTGCTTCACGGGATCGGTGGAGATGAGATGGAATGGCAGCAGCATGGTAGCCCGCAGATTATCTTGGACAATCTTTACAACGATAACCTGCTGGAGCCCATGATTGTTGTTTTGCCCAACGGTCGCGCCATGCCAAACGATCGAGCCGAGGGAGATCTATTTGACCCGGAGAAAATAAAAGCCTTTGAACGATTTGAATCCGACTTGATTCATGACCTTATTCCGTATATTGAATCTAATTATTCCGCAAGTACAACCAGGGATAATAGGGCAATCGCCGGCTTATCCATGGGCGGAGGACAGTCCTTAAACATAGGGTTGGGCAATCTCAACCATTTCGCTTGGGTCGGTGCCTTCTCTCCCGCTCCAAACACCAAAGCGCCAGAGCTACTTCTTCCTAATCCGCAGGAAGCAATCTCGCTTTTGTCGCTTCTTTGGATCTCCTGTGGCGATCAGGATAATCTTATCCAAATTAGCGTTGACGTACATCTATATTTGGAGCAGCAGGACGTACCGCACATCTGGTATGAAGAGAGCGGAGGTCATGACTGGCCAGTGTGGAAAAATGATTTGTATCTGTTTTCCAAACGTCTTTTTAAATAAATACGAACTCAACTCCAACTCCAGTGTCTACCCAAAAAAGTACCGAATTATTCAAAAACTAATCCAAATATCAGGAGGTTTTTACCATGTTTAAATTCGGAAAAAAATTGTTAACTGTTGTCCTTGCCGCTTCCATGAGCTTCGGAGTATTTGCCGCTACATCCAGCGCAGCAACAGATTATTGGCAGAACTGGACAGATGGAGGGGGTACAGTTAATGCCGTGAACGGTTCGGGAGGAAACTACAGTGTAAACTGGCAGAACACGGGGAACTTTGTTGTCGGTAAAGGGTGGACTTACGGTACACCTAATCGAGTAGTGAATTACAATGCGGGTGTATTCTCTCCATCTGGCAACGGATATTTGACGTTTTACGGGTGGACACGGAATGCACTTATTGAATACTACGTGGTGGACAACTGGGGAACATACCGTCCAACCGGAACATATAAAGGCACAGTGAACAGTGATGGCGGCACATATGATATCTATACCACCATGAGATACAACGCACCTTCCATTGATGGAACGCAGACCTTCCCTCAATATTGGAGTGTGAGACAAACCAAGCGTCCCATTGGTGTGAACTCTACAATTACGTTCAGCAATCACGTGAATGCATGGGCAAGCAAAGGCATGTATCTGGGCAACAGCTGGTCTTATCAGGTGATGGCAACTGAAGGATATCAAAGCAGCGGAAGCTCCAACGTGACCGTTTGGTAACGTCCTAGCTTCTGGTCATCATTCCCAGGGAATGGTTCAATCGTAATTTCCTGAACAGGAGATCTAGCGAGACAGGTCCAAGGCCTGTCTTGCTTTCAATCCAGGAACCAGAAGGAGACATAGAATGAAAAAGTGGATGCTATTTCTGTTCATTGTAGCTGTGGCTTGTCTAAGCGCTTGTTCATCAACGAATGCTGATGTAGGGGATCATTTTGTATACGTGGAGGGTGGAACCTTTAAGAGCACCAAGTCGACGTTTAGCGGTAAGGACGTAACCGTTTCTGATTTTTATATCGGGAAATACGAAGTTACGCAGAAGGAATGGATGGAGATCATGGGCGAGAATCCATCCGGCTTCAAGGGAGACGACCTGCCCGTTGAAATGGTGAGCTGGTACGATGCCGTGGAATACTGCAATCAGCGCAGCATCAAGGAAAACCTGAAACCCTACTATAATATCGACAAGAATACGACCGATCCAAGCAACAAAAACGAAAACGACAATCTCAAATGGACGATCACTGTAAATGAAGGCGCAGACGGTTATCGCTTGCCCACTGAAGCAGAGTGGGAGTATGCTGCAAGCGGAGGCCAAAAAAGCATGAACTACGTCTATAGTGGAAGCAGCAATCCTGATGAAGTAGCCTGGTACTGGATCAATGCAGGGGACAAGATATTGACTGGCGACTGGAGCTGGCCTGCGATTGAGAGCAACCGAAATCAAACCCAAAAAGTGGGTACCATGAAGGCCAATGAACTGGGCATCCATGATATGTCAGGGAATGTGAGAGAATGGTGCTGGGATTGGTACAGCCATCCCGAGAGCCCGGAGAATACCTGGCGTGTAGTCAAGGGGGGCGGCTGGATTGGCGGTGTTAACAACAATGAGATTTCCTTTCCGGGTAAATTTGATGCTAATGGATTTGGCCCCGATCAGGGGTTTCGAGTCGTACGTGGAATATAAGAGGTCCCTTCCTAACAGAAGGGCCTTTTTTATAGAAGACGACAGAGAACATGAGCTTAAAAAATGAATATTTATTCTTGGAAGTTTGCTATAGTTCGTCATTTTCGATCCGGGTAAAATGGAAATACCAACCAATGTATGCGCTTTAATAAATGGGTGGAATCCTTAATGGAGGTGTATGATGAAAAGGAAGACATGGTACACATTGATTGTTTCGGGAGTGGTTTCTTTATTTTTTTCGGTAAGCGCTTTCGCGGGGTATGTGTTCTGGGAGCCGTTAACCTACTTCAATTCTAGTACGTGGCAAAAGGCAGATGGATACTCCAACGGCTCCATGTTTAACTGTACTTGGCGGGCGAACAATGTCAATTTTACAAGTGATGGTAAACTGCGACTGGGTTTGACGAGTTCGGCATACAACAAATTTGATTGCGGAGAATACCGAACAACCAACAGTTATGGATATGGACTTTACGAAGTTAGCATGAAGCCTGCTAAAAATACAGGGATTGTATCCTCTTTTTTCACCTATACCGGTCCTTCTGATGGCACACAATGGGATGAGATTGATATCGAGTTCCTTGGCAAAGACACAACGAAAGTACAATTCAATTATTATACAAACGGCGTTGGAAATCATGAGAAGATCGTAAATCTGGGCTTCGATGCGTCCCAGGGATTCCACACGTATGCGTTTGATTGGCAACCAGGTCACATTAAGTGGTACGTCGATGGCGTGCTGAAACATACAGCTACAACCAATATTCCGAAAACACCAGGTAAAATTATGATGAACTTGTGGAACGGAACCGGCGTTGACAGCTGGTTAGGGGCATATAATGGAGCTAATCCGTTATACGCAGAATACGATTGGGTGAAATATACGAGTAACTAACAGAAACTCACGATCATGTCCAACTAGTGCAATAAACTGCAAGAAACAGAGGAGCGGATTACGTCCGCAATCCTCTGTTTTTTTATGATCATTTTCAACCTTTACAGAACAATCGAAACGTAAGATGATGAGGGAAAAGTGTGGAAATGAACTCGACATAGAGTGGACGGAAAACCATGAGTATGAGTAACAGCAACGATACCAATAACAACTGATCACCCGAGCAGTTTATTGAACTGTTAGGCCAACCTTATGATGCCAAGCAGATACAAACCTTGCTGGAACCTTTCGGTCACCCTGATAAACAAGAGAGACAAGAGTAAGACGTTGTACTAATACAACATCCGTATTCACTTTTTAATATCCTAAATTAATACAATAAATGTTGCAATATTAGTATGGGCATTCATATGGTTCATTCATTATGATGGACTCTGTAGACAACATCACTACATACAGGGGGACTCACAAGTTGAAAACAATCAAGAAAAGAAAGATTGGCGGTTTGGCTTTGGCAGGAATGTTGGCGCTTACAGCAGTTCTTAGCGGATGTAACAGTGGAGCAAGCAAAGAGGCTGCACCGAGCACTCCGAGTACTGCACTGGAATTGAAGGAAGGGAAGTATGATCCGCCCGTAAAACTTACTTATTTACGTCCCTGGGGACCCGAAATCAAATTCAAATCTGGAGAAGATCAGGACAATAACGTGCACACCAAATGGGCAAAAGACAAGCTCGGCATTGAATTAAAAAATCAGTGGGTATCACCGTCCACCAACAATGCGTTTGAAACGAAGCTGCGCTTGTCGCTGGCTTCCAATGCAGAAATGCCGGATATTATTTCGTATCGCGGCGATTTCAATCTGGCACGTGAGTTGATTGAAACAGGCAAGTTCGTTGATGCTGGTGAATTGTTTGATAAATATGCAAGTGATACATGGAAAGCTGCCGTGAATGAAGATCCTTCCGTATGGTATCCGTACATGCAGGATGGTAAGCGGATTGGTATTCCGATTCTGGATTACTCCTACAATAGTGATCCAGTGATGTGGATTCGCGAGGATTGGATGAAGAAGTTTAATTTGAAAGCACCTGAAACGCTGGCTGATCTTGAAGTGATTATGGAAACGTTTACGAATAAAGACCCGGATGGCAATGGTAAAAAAGACACCTACGGTCTGACCATCGGATTCAAAAACTGGCTCAGCACATGGATGTCTGATGCTGGTTGGGTCTTCGGAGCCTACGGCACGATGCCAAATCAGTGGAATCTGAACGCAGAAGGCAAACTGGAGTACGGTTCTGTAAATCCAGGAGCAAAACAAGCTTTGGCAACACTGGCTGACTGGATGAAAAAAGGGTATATTCCAGAAGAAGCTGGGGTATATGATGAAACCAAAGCAGCAGAAGAGTTTACAGCAGGTAAAGCAGGGATTGTTGTCGGGCCTCACTGGATGCCGTCATGGCCGCTCGAAGATGTGAAGAAAAACAATCCGGAAGCGGAGTACAAAGCTTATCCGATTCCATCTGGACCTGATGGCAAGGCAGGCAGACGCGGTACCGCGAACGACAACGGTGTAGTTCTGATTAACAAAGATATGAAAAACCCGGAAGTCTTTTTCACTTATCAAAACTATCTGTTTGATCACTATGCAAATCCAAAAACAGGTGATGAATTCGAAAATGGCTTCGCTGAAGGGTATGACTGGGCAATGAAAGACGGCAAAGTAACAACGGATGCTAGTGTGACAGGCGGTTATGCACCTGAGAAATACACCTTAACGTTTGATGGTGCACGTATCCCAAGTCTGAACATGACTACGCTTGCGAAGTTTGCTAACGGTGAAGAAGCAACAACACCTTTCGAGAAAAAACTTAAGTCTGGTGTACCGGTACCCATGGTGGAAGCGGCCAAGATTGTTCAGGATCAAAAAGATATCGCTTTAAAACAGATGTTCACAGGTGCACCAACGATGTCAATGCAAATGAACAACGACATTTTAACCAAAATGGAGAAGGACCTGTTCTCGCAAATCATCTATGGTAAAGCTCCGGTTGATGCTTTTGATACATTTGTAGAGAAGTGGAAGTCTTCCGGTGGAGATCAAAATACGAAGGAAGTTAATGAGTGGTACCAATCCGTTACGAGCGGAAAGTAAGTACGAGCCAAGTAATTAAATCTTATCCGTTATTTCGTTCTAACCAAGCTGCTAAAGCAGGTGGGAAAGTACAAAGAAAAGGCCTTGCTGGAAATCATTCCAGCGAGGCCTTTTTGCTTCAAACCGGCAGATTCTCTCTATATTCCTGCGGTGTCAGATCGTAAAACTTTTTAAATACCCGAATAAAATACGCCGTGTTGTTGTAGCCGACAAGCTCCGCAATTTCGAATACTTTGGCGCTGGACGAACGCAAATAATAAGCTGCTTTCTCCATCCGTAACCGATAGACATAGGCCGTCAGCGCTTCTCCTGTCTCCGCCTTATATACTTTGGATAGATACACTGGGTGCAGGTGGACATGCTCGGCAATAGCCGGTAAGGAAACATCGGAAGCCAGATGCAGGTCCACAAAGCTTTTGACACTGCGAACGATGGTACTGTGATTGTCCTTCAGCTCCTGTTCTGCGTCTTCACTGATGGAATGAAGTGTGCGGATCGACCAGTCTTTCAACTGCTGGGCGGTAGCATAGCTTGGAGCCTGGAAGTATTTATACGTTTCGGCAGGCAGGACAGAAGAAATTTGTTTTCCATTCTTATGGATGATATAAGCAAACGCCCCTGCCAAGGCATGATACACCTCAATCGTCGTTTCTGCGATATCATGATGCTGCGCGGATTCGAGCAATTCCTCGAAAATGACCTCAATTTTCTGTTCCACATCGTCAAAGCGGCCAGCTTCCAGAAGACTGATTAGGGTTGGAGGCTTGTACAGTGAACGGATGGCAGGAAGGGGGTGTACATCCTTATCGTCTGAAGCCGTGATGAACAAGCCTTGAGCATGTCCCATACGCTTCCGCATGGATCTGACAGCACTCTCATAAATCTCACCAATCTCATTAGGGAATTTGCCCCAGTGAGAGACTGCGATTGAAATAGCCCCTTTTAAATATAACTGAACGTTTGTCTGAATTTGGGCAGCGTAATGTTCCAGCAGCACTTGAGGTTTTTCCTCTTTGCTCATACTTTGTGTGCCGCCTTTTTTGACACTAACCAGCACAACCAGATAATCATGGACATCCCGCGTATGCCACATATGAAAATGCTGCTGCGTCACCTCGCTGATAATGTTGCTAATGGCATACTGCATCAGCGAAAGATCATGGTCAGCCATCTCGGATAGATGCTCTTCCATTCGAATAACAAGCATGCCCAGCTCCTCACCAACCGAATAGGGCAGATTTAGTAATTCGAGCTTGTCTGCGAGCGTTGAGGGAGAATAGGTTTTGCCTGTCAGCAATTCATGGAGCATCGTAGATTGCAATAAAGGCAAGTTATCCTGGAATGCATGTAAGGCACGCTGATAGGAGGCCGCCGCTTCCCATTTTTGTTTGATCCGGTCAACAAGCCGCTGTACGGTTTCGATTAGATCCTCATCACTTACAGGCTTCAGCAAATAATCAAAGCTTTCTTGAGCCATCGCTTGTTTGGCGTATTCGAAGTCAGCAAAGCCCGAGAGTAAAATGGTCTGCACATGCGACCATTTCTCGTGAATTGCCGTGATTAACTCAATACCAGACATCTCCGGCATGCGAATATCAGTGATTACGATATCAATATCATGATTCTCCATAATTTCCAGTGCTACGGCACCTGACAAAGCTTCGTGTACAGTGCCGATTCCGCAGCTCTCCCACGGAATGGTTTCCGCCAGCGTTTCTACAACGGAACGTTCATCATCAACTAACAAAATTTGTAACATGTACTTCACCTACTCATTGATATTGTTGTACCATGTAATGCTTACCTTAACGCCTCCGCCAGGCGTATGTTCATAGCTTAGACCCGCGTCTTCACCATACAAAAAAGACAAACGCTGATGAACATTCCAAGTTCCGCATCCCATATTGCCATCGAGCGGTTTTTTAAGATTATCAACCAATTCTTGCATCTGATTCTCCGTCATACCCAGCCCGCTGTCCTCGACGGTTATCGTACACCATTCATCCGTATGATAACCTGTTATGTTGATATGGCCGTCTTCAGTACGGGGTTCAATGCCATGAATGATAGCGTTCTCAACAATAGGTTGTAAGCTTAAACGGGGTAACGTTTTATGCAGCATATCCTCCGGTACATCGATGGTAAAATGCATGCGTTCCAGCCGGAGTGCCTGGATTTCCAGGTAATTTTCCACCATGTTCAACTCTTCTTTGATGGTGGCCTGATCATTCTCGGATCTTGTGATGTACCGATAATACTCACCTAAATTAAGCGCCATTGCCACAACGGCTTTCTCATTTTTCATCCTCGCCATATTTTTGATGTAGAAGAGGCAATTGTATAGAAAATGCGGATTAATCTGTGATTGTAACTGCTTTAGTGTGGCCTCACGTCTTCGGAGTTGTTCTTCGTACACGTTCTCAATCAACTCCTGAATTCGCTGTGCCATGATGTTAAATCGTGCAAACAATAAACTGAATTCATTACGTGAAGAATGATGTAATCGAACAGAGAAATCTCCCGTCGACAAACGGTTCGTTCCCTTTACCAGTTGGAGCAATGGAAGCTGCACACTTCGATAAAGCACATACAATACGACAACACTCATAGCAATCAAAACGGCTATGGAAGCGTAGAAGAGATTACGACTATTTGTGATCGGCCCTAGAATTTGCTGCATAGGCACGTAGTCTACGTAGTACCATCCCAGACTGTCTGAATGGATGTACGAGACATAGTATTCTGTACGGTCAAGCGTCGTGGTGAATCCGCCTTTTTCCTGCAAAGTCATCTCTTTCAGCTTGGACTGAATCGCAGTCAATGTGCCATTTCCACTAGTGTTGTTAATTAAGCCAAACTCGGGATGGAACATAAAAGGGTCACCTTTGTTATTCAATTTGTTCTGATCCAGCATGCTGGTCAGATGATACACTGGAAAGCTTATCTTGGTAATCAGTCTCGACTTCCCAGGAGTGTCGATCGCTGTCGTTGGATCGGTCGTGTACCACTCAAATTGATTATGCTTATATGCCCATGATTTCGAAAGTGGCTTGGAAAATTCATCCTCTTCATACGGGATATAAGCATAATAATCCGTGGAAATGACTTTTTGCAACCTTGGAAAATAAAGGGTGATGGTGGAATGCCATTTGCTGGCTGCATTATACAGATTCATTTTTTCAAGAATAGCACTTCCAACTTTGACCCGTTCATAAGGCACATCTTTGTAATCCGGCCGCTGATATTCCTGTATGCTCGAATCTTGCCCAATGGACATCCCATAGAGAGATAATTGGTAAATGTTGGATTCTACAGAGTCGGCAAAAGTGGACAAATGATTCATGGTATTGTTCTGAATTTCGTGTTCGATTACACGTACACTTTCCCGGTTTGAATAGGTGTACAGGAACAAAACCAGGACAAGCAGTGCTACAAACAACAGTGTAATTTTGGTGAAGACGTTCAGACGTGCGAACAATGCTGGGCCTCCTCAACTCATTAAAATATTGTTATCGTTGTTGCAATATTAGGATATAGATTGCTAATAACCGTTGCTATAATTTTAATATACAAGTTCATATCCACTTGTAAAATACAAATTTTTAGAACATGGGGGATGTAGGGGTGAAGGAACATACGTTAGAAACGCCTCGCAAGGGGCGTGCCATCAAGGCGAGACAGCGCTGGAACATGCAGCGGAATTGGTCCTTGCATTTGATGCTCGTACCAGCTGTTTTGCTGGCAATTGTATTTCAGTACATACCAATGGGCGGGATTGTGATTGCTTTCCAGGATTTTAAACCATACCTCGGATTTACCGAATCCAAATGGGTAGGTTGGGATAATTTCAAGTATTTATTCTTATACCCGGACGTAGGCCAGGTCATCTGGAATACACTGGTGATTGCATTTTTCAAAATAATCGCAGGTTTAATTGCTCCATTCCTGTTTGCGATTTTGTTGAACGAAGTTCGTTTATCTGCTTTTAAAAGGGTCAGTCAAACACTGGTGTATCTGCCGCACTTTCTGTCATGGGTTATCCTGGGCGGAATATTGCTTGATATTCTTTCGCCGCAGGGCGGTATGGTGAACAAACTGGTCGTTGCACTAGGCGGAGATCCAATCTTTTTCCTGGGGGATGGAACTTGGTTTCGGATAACACTGATTGTTAGTGATGTGTGGAAAGAATTTGGCTTTGGCACGATTGTATTTCTGGCTTCTCTGTCCGGTATTAACCCGGCACTGTACGAAGCTGCGGAAGTGGACGGTGCAAACCGGTTCAAACAAACACTGCACATTACAATACCAGCCCTGATGCCGATCACGATTGTACTCATGACACTCTCCATCGGAAACATTTTGAATGCAGGGTTCGATCAGGTGTTCAATCTGTACAATCCGCTCGTTTATGACAAAGGTGATATTATCGATACCTTCGTATACCGTCTAGGTATTTTGAACGGCAAAATGAGCTTCGCAACGGCTGTAGGATTGTTCAAATCGGTCGTGGCAACCATTCTGATCGTTATCTCATATCGCATGGCTTACAAATTGGCGAATTACCGCGTGTTCTAGTAGAGAGGAGAAAAAGGGCTTGTATTACAAAACAAAAGGCTATCGAATATTCAGCGTTGCGAACTATATTTTTCTGGGCGTACTATCACTGCTTTGCATTCTGCCTATCATTCATATTTTGGCTGTTTCGTTCAGCAGCATGGCACCGGCCTCAGCCAATCTTGTCGGCTTCTGGCCGATTGGCTTTACGACAGATGCATATGTCAAAACGTTCGGCAATTCAAATTTCATTAATTCCTTGCTGGTTTCGGTTAAACGAACCGTCATTGCTACGGTGATTGGTATGGTGATTATGCTTCTGACGGCATTTCCACTGTCGAAGGAAGATATTAATTTCAAAGGCCGTTCGATCTACACCTGGTTCTTTGTATTTACGATTTTGTTCAGCGGAGGTCTAATTCCAAGTTATATCTTGGTCCAGAAACTAGGACTGATGGATACGATCTGGGCACTGGTGCTGCCAGGTGCATTGTCCGTGTGGAATGTTATCCTGATGATGAACTTCTTCCGTGGTCTGCCTAAAGAGCTGGAGGAAGCAGCTTATCTGGATGGAGCAGGTCACATTAAAACGCTGGCACTGGTATATGTACCGCTATCCATGCCTGCGATTGCAACCTTATCATTGTTTACCATGGTAGGTCAGTGGAACTCTTGGTTCGATGGCATGATCTATATGTCCGATGTCAAAAATTACCCACTGGCTTCCTTGCTACAAACCATTATCGTGCAGCAAGACCTCAGTAAAATCAACGTGGACCCATCCATGCTGGAGAATGTTTCCCAGCGTACGGTTCGCGCAGCACAGATTTTCATCGGGGCATTGCCGATTTTGGTCATATATCCATTCTTACAACGCTTTTTCGTTAAAGGTATCGTCATTGGGGCAGTAAAAGAGTAGTACTGCCCTGTAAGTGACCACACATTCTAGGGAGGAATATGAGTGAAAAAAGGGTTGGCTTGTCTCGTAGCAGGAAGCATGATCGTTTCACTGGCAGCTCCGGCCGTAGTCGGGGCAGAACAGATGAAGCAGCAAATGATAACGGAGCAGGAGCAGGCGTCAAGCCTGCTTCGGGCACCATACAAAGATTTGCAGGGACATTGGGCTGAAAATGCAGTTATTCGTATGCAGGATATGGCGCTCACTAAAGGTTATACGGACGGCACATTCAGACCGAGTGAACGTATCAGCCGTGCCGAATTTGTTGTAATGCTCGATCGGGTGTTCGGATTCGCTGGAGGCCCCGGAGCGGCGTCATACACTGACATTAGTGAAAAAGACTGGTACTATGATGCGATCACACGAGCAAGTGGATCTGGCATTATTCAGGGAACGGATGCAACACATCTGTCCCCCCAGCTTCCGATTACCCGGCAGGATGCTGTGGTAATGGCAGATCGTGCGTTTCAGTTATCGACAGGCAGTGAGAATAAATCGCTCGGTTCTGCGTTTAAAGACGACAAAGATGTAGCTGACTATGCTAGGAATGCGATGAACTACTTTGTAAACAATAAAATTGTAAACGGATACAACGGAAATCTTGCACCTGAATCCAACATTACGAGAGCAGAAGCTGCTACGATCATGTCTACGTTGATAGCAGATATTAAAAGCAAACCAGGTACCTATGAATCCAACGTAGAAGGTAATCTGATTGTCCGCTCAACCGATGTGACGTTGAAAAATACCACAGTTAATGGAAACTTGTTACTTACAGAAGCTATTGGAGAAGGTACAGTGGCGCTCGACGGAGTGACGGTCACTGGAAATGTGATCGTGAAGGGCGGAGGAAATCACTCTATCGATATTCATAACTCTAAATTGAATCGAATTGTGGTAGACAAAAACACAAGTCCGGTACATGTGAAGATCACAGGGACAACTCAAATTGAAAACATGTTTGTTGAACGCAGAGCTACCGTTGAGTTGTCAGCCGAGAGTACGATTAATACATTAAAAGTAAGCAGCAAAGCCCGTAATACCATGATTGACAGCAAAGGTAAAATCAATCTGCTGGACGTAGATGCAGGCAACGTATTGCTTAATGGGAAGGCGGTTTCACCAGGACAATACAAGGATAGCACTACTCCTGGGACAGGACAGTCCGAGCAACCAAACGCTGCTACACCAGGTACTTCTAACGATGGCAATAATTCTAGTACAGGTGGGGGCGGCTCTTCCAATTCAGGCGGAACGACACCATCCGTACCGGGCAATCCTTCAGGTGAAAAACCGATTCCTGCAACGACGATTCCGGATGAGCATTGGGAAATGGTCTGGAATGATGAATTCAATGCGCCTTCCGTGGATGCATCCAAATGGACCGTTCAGGATACGGAGCTTGTGTACAACAATGAGTTGCAATATTACAGCCCAAATAACACACGTATTGTTAAGGATGGCAACCGCAATGTATTGCAGATTGAAGCAAAGCGCGAGCAGAAGGGCAGCAAAAATTATACTTCTGGTAAACTGATTACGAAAGAGAAGGGCGACTGGACGTACGGAAAAGTGGTCGTACGAGCGAAATTGCCCGCGCAGCAGGGCATGTGGCCTGCAATCTGGATGATGCCTACAGATGAAGCACTTTACGGAGGATGGCCAGCTTCCGGGGAGATCGACATTATGGAGTTGATTGGCGGTACAAACAAAGATCATGAAGTATACAGTACGATCCATTACGATTCCCCAAAACCAGATGGTTCTCACGGGCATGACCAAGGCAAGTTTACCTTGCCGCAAGGTGAATCGTTCGCAGATGATTATCATGATTTTCAGGTGGAATGGCTGCCTGGCATGATTCGTTTCTATGTTGACGGCAAACTGCATCATCAGGTAAATAACTGGGAGACGACAGCAGCGGGACAGCCGGAGAGTTACACCTTTCCTGCTCCGTTTGATCGTCCGTTCTATTTAATTCTCAATCTTGCCGTTGGGGGAGACTGGCCGGGATCGCCGGAAAGTGATTTTGTCTCTGAGAAGATGAGTGTTGATTTCGTTCGGGTTTACGAGTACAAGAAATTGAGCGAATGGCCGGACGTAACTTCTAATCCTATCGAACCGGAATGGCAGCGGGAACCGCAAACGGATGGAAACCAGATCTACAATGATCGCTTTTCTGAAGGTGTGGATGTAGATGGTGTGCCGAACGAATGGAACTTCCTCACGAATGCAGGCGGGGCTGGTAAGGTAGAGGTTATTGATGATGTGCAGAAGGGCAAGGCAGCGAAAGTAACGATCTCACAAGCCGGAACCGAAAGTTATTCTGTACAACTGACACAAATGCCGATGTATTTGAAGAAAAATAGAAAATACAAAGTGCAGTTCGATGCAAAGGCATCTGCGGATCGAGTCATCCGTTCGAAAGTGACACAGTTTGAAAAAAGCTGGACAAATTACTCCGAGGATAAGAGCTTCTCATTAACTACAGATTGGCAACCGTATGAATACACCTTCAACATGCGGAATGGGGCAGACAACAATGCAAGGTTTGAATTCAATCTGGGATTGAATGAAGGGGAAGTTACGGTGACCAATGTGCGGTTGACAGATATCGGTGAAGCCGACTCTCTTCCAGTGGAACGCAAAGCACTGCCGGATGGAAATTATGTCTTTAATGGCACATTTGATCAAGGGAAGGATCGCCTCGGCTTCTGGTCCAGACAGGTTCAGTCTGATGCTGAAGCGCAGATTACCGTGAACAACTTCCTGAAGTTCCCGATCATGGAACGGCAGCTCGTGGTCGACGTTCTACGAACGAACGGCCATTCTGATCAGGTGGCTGTGGTACAGCCGGGAATGAAGCTGGAAGCGGGCACTACCTACGGATTCACTTTTGATGCAAAGGCGGATTCGCCACGTACGATGGATTTGGATTTGTCTACCGCAGAGGGGCATGATGTGCAGGTGAATCAAGGGCAGCAGATCCAACTTGGTCAGGAACTCAAGAATTATTCGGGTGAAATTGTGATCGGACAGAACGCAACGTCAGCAGCAACGGTAACAGCCGAACTGAAGCTTTTATTCGGCAGTTCCGAAGGGAAGGTTTACATTGACAATGTGAAGCTGACTAAACGAGGTAAGCCAGTAACAATCCAGGGCTATACTCATATTCCTGCTGCGGATGCATGGATGATGCAAGGTCTGCAGCTCGAAAATTCCGATGAAGGCGGCAAACATGTCAGCTACATGGACGAAGGTGATCTGCTGCAATTCAAAATCGATGCAGCAAACGATGGTGTATATGCATTCTCCACAAGGATGGCAAGTGCCAAAGCCGATTCAAAAGTCCGATTCAGTGTGCAGGATGAACAAGGCACAACGGTTGCAAGCTCCGAACTTCTGCTTGGAGATACAGGGG
The DNA here is from genome assembly GCF_002276415.1 of Paenibacillus sp. 7523-1. NCBI lineage: Bacteria > Bacillati > Bacillota > Bacilli > Caryophanales > Paenibacillaceae > Paenibacillus > Paenibacillus sp. 7523-1. The sequence continues at coordinate 304,750 of NZ_NPBR01000002.1, forward strand.
GATGGCAATCCTATAAGACGTTATATCTGCCAGCAGTTTCACTGAAAGCCGGAACATCGTATTATGTCAATTTTGAAGGAAACGAATATAATACACGTTGGTTGGACGTTTCACAGAATAGAGTAAGGAATGGCGAACTGACCGCAGATGGAAACGATTGGACGCTAATTCCCGACGTGCTCTCGGCTACGTATGGGAAAGACCATGGAATTAATATTACGTTGCCGGCTGCAACAGACGATGAGTGGGATTCGTTTTTGCAGCAGGGTTCGATTGCTCTTGAGGCTGACAAGACCTATCGTCTGAGCTTTGATGCTTCAGCCTCTGCACCTAAATCAATACAGGCTGTGGTCTCGCAAGGTAATGGGGGCGAAGCCAAGTATATGGATGAAAAGGTAGATCTGACTGAAATTAAGCAGCCATACACCTTCACATTTACAATGGGAGAAACAGCGGAAGCGGCGGCCTTACTGAACTTTGGTCTTGGCAGACCGCTAGCGGAAGAGCACAGTGTATCCATTCAAAATGTGATGTTGTTCGAGGTGAACCAGGGTGCGGATCAGGGGGGACAGCCGGTACACGTCAATCTGATCCCGAATGGGGACTTTGCCAAAGGAAGTGAAGGCTGGTTCAAATATGCAGCCGGTGTTGAATCTGACCTTGCGATTCATGTTGAGAATCAGCAGCTGCAAGCAGTGATCGGTCAGGCGGGAACGAATCCGTGGGACCGGCAGGTTATTAATGAAGGTTTTGCAATGCAGCAGGGAACCAAGTATAAGCTGACTTTCAAGGCCAAAGCGGATAAAGCCCGCAAAATGGGGGTTGGTATCGGCTGGGTGGATGTTCCCGCTGGATACGCGTGGAATGGATTTTATGGACAACAAGTGAGCTTATCCACGGAAGAACAAGAGTACACCTTCACATTCGATACAACCGAACCAAGCTATGCAAACAGCCGTATCGTGTTTGACATGGGTAACATTGCAGGTGCCGAAGACGGTAACACCACAATTACGTTGTCTGGTGTCAACCTGACCAACCTTGGCCCAGTGCAGACAGCCGTAGCTGATTAAATCATCATCACAATGGAAGATATAAATTAAGAAGGCAGCCGGGTGAATCCCGCTGCCTTTTTGTTATGAATTCTTTCCGTTCTTAATCCACCATAAAGAGGTCAGCATTCAATTCATAATACATAGAAATAAAATCTCGAAAATGTCGAACCGAAGGAGACAATGATTTTTGTCTGGTCCAGGATAAGCTAATCGGGTAGATCGCTGAATCATCAGCAATTTTTATATAGTGTAACCCCAGTTTTCTACATACGGAAACAGGTAACAAAGCGACTCCCTGATCAAGCTTGATGATTTCAAGCAGTGTGTGTGAATCCACTTCAAAGGCCTGATTGGGAACGAAGCCTGCTTTCCCGCAGAGCATGGTGGTAAAGTTGCTGTACTCCACATTATCGGCAAGAGATATGAAGGGTTCGTTTGCAACAAGATGTAACGAGATGTTTGTCTTTCCAGCGTACGGATGATGGGAAGGTACAACAAGAACAATATCCTCATTAACCAGTACACAACTCTCAATCTCCTCATCCTGGATCGGATGACCTGTTATTCCTACATCGATGTCCCCTTTGTGCAAGCTTGTGATGATTTTGCTCTTCGTTCCAATGCCTTGATGAATCTGAATTTGCGGGTTGCTACTAATATATTCGCTAATTAGCCCGGTAAGGAATCTTGGATTCGTAATCGAAACACGAATGATGTTAGAAACGTGCTGCTCTTCCGATTGGATCTCCAGTTGAGCATTTTCAATTTCGGTAAAGATTCGATTAACATGCTTCAATAGAATTTTCCCTGACGCATTTAATTGAATGTTTCTTCCTTTTCGATCAAACAAGGTTGTACCCAGCTCATCCTCCAGTCTTTTGATCGTCAGGCTTAAGGAGGGCTGAGCAATATTTAGTTGTTGAGCTGCTTTGGAGATATGTTCGGTATAGGCAACAGTTTGAAAATATTTGAGCTGCAGCAATTCCATTCGTTTCGCACCCCTTATTTATTTCAATAAATATATATAGTACTTATTATGTATTATATTAAATTTAATTATTAATGTAGAATTTTATTTGTGAGAGAGATAAAAACATAACATAAAAGGTAGGTGTCCTTCATGAAAATCGATGTGAATAACATAGCCAAAAATCTGAATACACCCCTAACGGCACCGGCTTACCCCATGCCACCCTATAAATTTGTGAATCGGGAATACTTAAACATTATTTATCGAACGGATGAAAAAGCTTTGCGGGCAGCGGTACCTGAACCACTGGAAATTGTTGAGCCGCTGGTTAAATTTGAAGTGATGTGGATGCCGGATGTCTCCGGATTAGGTGCATATACCGAAGCTGGGCAGGTTATCCCTGTGCGATTCAATGGTGAGGATGGTGACTATGTGCATTCCATGTACGTGGATAACTTTCCTGCGATTGCAAGTGGCAGAGAACTCACGGCGTATCCCAAAAAGTTAGGTGCACCCAAACTATATATTGATTCAGATACACTTGTGGGTACGCTTGATTACGGAACGCTTCGTGTTGCAACGGCAACGATGGGATATAAGCATGTTCCGATGGATAAGGAACTCGCCAAAAGTGAAATCTGTCGGCCTAACTTTATGATGAAGATTGCTACGGATTACAGTGGGAATTTAAGAATATGTGATTTGATTCGAACCCAAATTACGGATATCGAAGTGAAGGAAGCATGGACGGGACCAGCACGACTTCAGCTTTTTGAACATGCACTCGCACCCCTTGCTGATTTGCCTGTATTGGAAGTTGTTTCAGCTTCACATATCCTAACAGACCTGACCTTGAACGCGGCACAGCCTGTATATAACTATCTCGAGCAGAAATAAGGAGGAAATTATAATGAGAATCGCAATCTTAGGAGCAGGATCTCTAGGAACCATCGTAGGAGCATACCTGGCGGATGGTGGCATGGATGTTGAGTTAATTGATGCATATCAGGAGCATGTTGATGCCTTGAATCAAACGGGAGCAAAAGTGGTCGGTACAACGGAGTTTCATGCAAGAGTTAAAGCCATCACTCCTGACCAAAAATCTGGGACATATGATCTTGTGCTGCTATTGACCAAACAATTATCCAACAGTACCATCCTTCGAGAATTGCTTCCGTTCTTACATGATGAGAGTATCGTGTGTTCCTTGCAAAACGGGATTCCTGAAGAGAACGTTGCTTCCATTGTGGGCGCTGAGCGCGTTATTGCGGGGTCCGTTGAGTTTGGCGCCACGTTCATGGAACCAGGTGTATCAAGCCTCACAACGGAGTACACACAATTCAAGAAGTATGCTTTTCAGATTGGCGAATTAAATGGAGAAACATCCGATCGCATTCAGCGTGTAAAATCGGTTTTGGACCTGGTAGGAGGAACACACATTTCCGATAACTTAGTGGGAACCAAATGGTCCAAGCTGCTGATCAATAATGCATTCAGTGGTCTTTCGGCGGCATTGAACGGAGAATACGGAGACATTCTGGATGATGAAGTCGGTATTGTGAGTGCCGTTCATATCGCGGACGAAACGATTAAGGTCGGACATGCGAACGGGGTTGAATTTGTCAAAATGAACGGATTCGATATCGCCTCCCTTGAACTCCAAAGTGAACAAGATATTCCTGAACGGATTAAAACGTTACGGTATGTGATGGAACCTTCCCGGCTGCTCAAAGCAAGCATGCTTCAAGATCTGGAGAAAAAACGTAAAACCGAGATTGATTACATTAATGGAGTCGTTTCGAGCAAAGCGGAAGGTACAGGAATTGCGACACCGTATAATGACTTGGTTGTTAAACTGGTCCAAGCTGCTGAAGAGACACAAACGGTTCCTGATTTTCAGACAAACATTGAAGAATTTAAACATCTGGTAGACGGAGTTTAAGCTGTTGCCTGATAGAGAATAGAATTCCATGAAAAGCCGCGATTTGCGGCTTTTTTTGTTGGATCTGTTCAACTCTAGTTAATCGAGAAAGGGTACTACCGTTAACTTTCCATTTACTTAGGGAGCGCACTCTCCTAACAAATCCCACTTATGATAAAACAATGTTTGTCAAAGTGGAGCAAGCAAAAATGGAATAAAAGGAGATGCGGGTTAAATTGAACAGAAGAAGGATTCTTCAGCGAAGTATTGCAATCGCTTTATTAAGCAGCATGATCTTGACAACCGGGATGCCTTTCACATCACTGCCAGCAGTTCATGCAGAAAGCCTGCCGCAGGAAGACAGCCAGGAACAGACACAAGTCACTCAAGCTGTAAACGTTCAGATAGACCACACCCCGGCTGATTGGATTTACGAAATGCAGGATTACACGGTTACTGCAACGGTATATGGCACCGACCAGTCATGGACCGGGCGTATCTCTTATTCGGTAGACGGCCAAATGTATGCTCCGGTGGAATTTGTACCCTTAGAGCAGAGTCCGGATACCTATGTGGGGATCATTCCTGGTGAGAATTTGACCGGCAGAGAGTTAGACTATGACATTGACATAATGAACGTGGAAGGAAAAATCATTCAATCGACAGGATACTCGGCGGCCATTCGACCATCCATGTCTCTAATGCAGCAGTCCACAGGACCTGATCTGCTGATTACCGAGATGGTACCAGACACGACCAATCTGCCCAATCTCAGTACGGATGCGTATGAGTTTGTTGAGGTGTATAACAACACGGACCAAGTGATTAATTTTAAAGACTATACTTTCTTCTACAATAATAAGGATACCTGGAAGACAGAAGAGGATGTGGACATCCTGATTCCTGCTCACAGTCCGGTCGTATTTTGGATTTTGAACGGAAGCAATAACGATCTTACGGCTGAGCAATTTAATCAAAATTATGGAACATCTCTGACCGAAGGGGAGCACTTGTTCCGCATACAGGGCGGAGCTGGTATGGCGAATGGAAGTGCCAGGTCACTTGTGATCAAAAATCAAGCCAACGAGAGTATCGTTTCAGCAGCTTATGAACCGGCTCAGGTTAAAGCGAATATGGGGATTTTCTTCAAACATCCGGCAGCTGGAAGCACTCAGATGAGTGTTATGGAGAATGCCGGGAAAATCTCAGCCACACCAGGATCCATTGATCCGGCACAGGCTGTTCCGCCAGTTGTGGAAGAAGGGTCCCAAATCGAAATTATGCATACGGCTCCAACTGACGTCTTGGCCATTCAGGATGTTGAGATCAAGGCGCAGATCAAGAATCTGGGTACAAATGCAGATGGAAGCAAGCCTGCGGTCAATCTATTGTACAAGACGCCCTCCCAGCACAGATACAGTGTTGCAGTCATGACGAATATAGTTGAAACAGACGAGTATACAGCAACGATTCCGGCGTCGGCACTTACCGAGCCTGAATTGCAATACCGGATACAAGCAGGCAATATGGACAAGCCGTATTCGGCACAGGTCCAATGGGATGCATTCGATCCGAGCAAAGCACCTACGCTGCTTATTACTGAGCTTGTGCCGAATACAACGAATGTACCGGGTACGTCCTCGGATGCCTATGAGTATATCGAGATATATAACAATACAGACCAACCGGTTAACTTTAAAAATTACAGCCTGTACTATCGTTATCCTGACAAAGGACCAAGTGCCGACGTGGAATGGGGAGCAGCCAATCCCGATTTTGTTATTCCTGCGCAGCAATCGGTTGTATTTTGGATCAAAAATAGCGTCAACACTGCTTATTCCGAGGAAGATTTCAACCAATTTTATCAAACCAACCTCATTCCAAATGTTACGCTGCACTCGATCCAGAGTGATGGCATGGCGAATTCCGGCCGCAGAGCGCTCGTAATCAAAACGAATACGGGGAAGGAAATCTCTTCTGCCTATTACGATGCGGATCAGACTTATGAAAATGGAACCAAAAGTGATGAAACGAAGGAAGATAAAGCAATCACTTACACCTATCCGAGAAACGGCAGCACAATGATGATCAAGTCAAGCTCCGGAATGGAAACACCATCGCCAGGCAGCATCTTGCCGGAACAAGTTCCTTCCGTACCCGTCCATATCGAGTTGGATACCGTTCCACCGACCGTTCAGGATATGACGAAAGCGACCGAAGCGGATCAATCGAACGGATTAGAGCTGATCGTCGATGCCAAAGATGACCGTGAGGTAACATCCGTAGAGGTATTCGTTCGTTCAGATAAACAGGCTGAATTTACGGCACATCGTTTGACGGAAGATTACGATGACCTGATGTACCACTATAACATGTCACCGGCCGATCTCATCGGACGCAAAACCATCGAGTACTATTTCGTTGCTTCGGACGGTACTAACGAAACGAGAACCGAGCCAGCAGTTATATCCGTGACCGGAGGAATAAGCGATGAACCGCTTCGACTTAATGTGAAGGAACTGGATACCATTCGTGGTGTGCACACCATTAAAGGGACCTCGCAAGCGGTGGGGATGGACGCCAGCCTCAGTATAGACGGTGAAGTTCTGCCGGATGACAGTACTTATGCTGCGCTTGAGCATGATGCATATTTCGTTTTTGAAGCCGTTAATGTCGATTATTATTTTAAAAATGCAGTAACCATGGGACCACCAGAGCTGGAGGACAAGTCGATTCTCTATACGTTCATGAACCCGATTACAAGCTATACGACTTTATCCTTTCCTATTGATTCGGAACGTTTGCTTCAGGGGGATAATGTGATCTACATCCGGGCAGGTTCCAAAACCTCGCCGTTTGATGAACGTCCGGAAGAGAACAAAGATGACTTTGAAGTCAAAAACGTACGTTTGCTCTTGGCTGATGGGACTGAAATATGGGATCCGGCCTACGCTGAGAAAGAAAAACAGATTAAAATGGGCGATTCTGCCGGGAAAAGCGAATCGATCGGCTTCCATTTTGAGTTGAAACCGGAACATCTTACGGCTAAAGCCTATGAATGGGACACCACCGGTATCAGCGATGGAGCACATCAAGTCGCTCTAACCGATGGTCAAGAGCAGTTAACGGCCAAAGTCATGGTGGACAATACGGCACCAGATATCAAGCCAACCGTGGAAGAAGCCAAAACCTATCGTGGTGAATTCATCATCGATGCTGAAATCCAGGATGCGATAGCCGGCGTGGACAAGGTAAATGTGAAGCTGGATGGCAATGTAATTACTCTTCCATTAAAAACCTCATCGGGAGAGATGCAAGGTGGGAATCATGTCCTGCAAATTCAGGCAACGGATAATGTGGGTAACGTTGCGGAGAGCACGGTAAAGTTTGAAGTGCCCGATGAGAACCCGCTACCACCGGAATTGGTGGCGCCTAAGCAAAATCAATCAAATGTTGGCACAGACGCCAACCTGACAGTTAAAGTTCAGGACCCAAGCAAAGACGACATGAATGTGACCTTTTACAAAGGTTATAAATACGATGCAACCCGAGCTGAAGGTTTTGCAGGATACCTGAATACTTCCGTTACGGAGCCGCCTAGAGAAATGGTTCCTTCCGGAGAAAAAGCCATGAATGCAGAGGATTACCAAAAAATCGCTGCGATCGATGGAACATATCTGGTCAATGATTCGGTTGAGCAGTTTCCTTACCAACGCTTCGAAGTGAAGCTTGATCCAACCGTGAAAAGTACAGATCGTGTTGAAATCGAATGGCAGGGCAAGTCGCTTGAAGGAAGAAAAGTAAGCTTATATGCCTGGAGCATAAGCGAGCAAAAATGGAATCAGCTGGATCAGGTTATTGCCGGTACAGAAGATTTTGAATTAAAGGCTGTGGTACAGGCAGGTGATTATGAAAACGAAGATGTCATCCAAATTATGGTGCAGGACGAACTAGCGGAAACAGCTGCTGCTGCAGGCAATAAGCCTACACCGGAGTCACAGGACCCGTACGACTTTTCATTTGTTTGGATGTCGGATACGCAGTATTATTCCCAGAGTTATCCACTGATTTATCAAAACATCGTCAACTGGATCGCCGGGCAAAAAGAAAACATGAACATTAAATACGTTATTCATACCGGGGATGTCGTCGACAAAGCAGACCAGGAATATCAATGGATTGAAGCAGATAAAAACATGAAAGTTCTTGAGGATGCTTCGATACCTTATGGAGTACTCGCAGGAAATCACGACGTAGGGCACCAGGATAACGATTACGCGAAGTTCCAGCAGTATTTTGGAGCCGACCGGTTCATCAATAATCAGGTATTTAGCGGTTCATATGAGAATAACCGTGGACACTATGATTTGGTATCAGCGAACGGGAATGACTTTGTCATTGTGTATATGGGATGGGGACTTGGTGAAAAAGAGATTGAATGGATGAACGACATCGTTGCCAAGTATCCGGAACGTAAAGCCATTCTCTGTTTGCATGAGTATTTGCTCGTATCTAATAACCGTTCACCGATCGCCGACCAAATTTTTGAGAAGGTTGTAAAACCGAACAAAAACGTGATTGCTGCGCTTTCCGGGCACTATCACGATGCCGAGCTTAAGGTCGATCAGCTGGATGATAACGGAGATGGCATTCCTGACCGCAACGTGTATCAAATGCTGGCAGATTATCAAGGTGCTCCTGAAGGAGGACTTGGATATATCCGGCTTATGCAGTTTGACATGGCAAACAACAAGCTCCATATCAAAACGTATTCACCTTATCTAGATGACTACAACTACTATGATCCAGAGACCGAACAAGGCAAAGATGAGTTTAGCTTGGATCTTGGTTTGGCACCAGCAACAAAGCGAGTAGCCACTGATTATATCGGGGTTAAAGTTTACACGGATCAGAAAATAGGCTCCAAGGCTAACGTTGAGAGTGGACGAGAAGCCTCTGTGGAATGGAAGGGACTTTCCAACGCAAGCTACTATCAATGGTATGCTAAAGCCGAAGACGAGCATAGTGGAAGTGCTCTATCCGATATTTGGGGATTCTCTACAGGGACCTCGGCTCCTGGGGGACAGACTCCGGGTAATGGAGGAGGTTCAGGTAACAGTAAACCGGCAGCTCCTGCAGAAAATAATAGTGTGACGATGCCAGCAGCCCCGATCAGCAATGGTCAAATCACGCTTAATCCATCTTCGGATGGTACTTATCGTGCTGAAGCACAAGCGCTGGAGCAAGCCGCCAGTTCAGCGAGTGGAGGAAAAGTAGTCATTACACTTGCTGGCATACAAGAGCAGAACGATAACGGGGAGTTTGATGTATACCTACCTGCCAGTGCGGTGAAAAAAGTGAAAGCAGACGGGCTCTCTATGGTGATCTCATCACCTGTATTAAAAGTCACGCTCCCGGCTGGTTCCCTGCCGCAAGAATGGGGAGAGACAGACCAGCTGCTCCTGCGTTTCAGTACTGTATATAACGATAGTTCGAAGCAACTATTGAATAACAGTCTAACGGGATACCAACATTACTCCCGCACGGAGTTAGTGCAATCGCTTCGTATGTTCCTCATCCAAGGAGAGAACGAGACGGAGGTTACGAAGTTCGGCAGTCCGGTCGAGATTAATCGAATCTTGACGGCTGAACAGCAAAAACAGATTCAATCTGAATATGCGGGTGTATATCTGCTTGGTCAAGGAATGGAATATCAAGGTGGCCGCTTCGCAGCCGGAACGGTAACGTTTGAGGCGGAGCAACCAGGGTTATATGCAATCTTGGAATATCATAAACCATTCAAGGATATGGAGGACTCCTGGGCTGAGCGTTATGTTCACTCGTTGGCGGCAAAACATCTGATTCAGGGGATGGACGATGATAACTACGGTCCTGCCCTGCAGGTAAGCCGAGGCGATTTCATTACCCTGATCATGCGTGCTGCAGGGCTGAATTCTTCGGGGAAAACCGAGGTGTATGCCGATGTACCAGCCAATGCATATTATGCATCAGCCGTTGCTCAGGCGACCGAACTTGGTATTGTACAAGGAAACGGTAATCTCTTCAGGCCGAAGGATTCCATCAGCCGCGAAGAGGCAGCCGTGATGTTGATGAAAGCACAGCAAGTGTTGTTTATGGAAAAGCAGAAATCCACGGGAAGAGCAGCATACTCTGACCAAGGCCAGGTATCTGCTTGGGCCATCGATGCTGTAGAGCATGTGAATGCTCTGGGACTGATGACAGGCAAAGCGAATCTTCGCTTTGATCCGAAAGGTAAAGTCACACGGGCAGAAATGGCTAAAATAGTATATATGCTGATACATGAATAAACATCTTGTAATGCAACTCGCACATGTAATTCACACAGAGGAAGTCGCCTGCATGGCGACTTTTTTTGTTTTATCGGAACAAGTATTTATCCTCAGTCTCTAGTCGGCGAGCTTCAAAATAAAACGAGCATTAGGTAAGCCCAGTTCATCTTCTGTCCTTGAATGAGAAGTACACATCCATGCTGTAGATCAATGAATTGCCCATGGACTCCCTGCAAATGTTCAAGGAGGTACCTGGCCGTGTTCATGGGAAGCTTGAAATAGACAAGGAGACGCGGGAGACGCGGCTTCTTGTTTTTTTTACGTTTCAGATTAGGGTTAAAAACGCAGTGTTATTGTCATTTATAGCATGTGTTAATATTGTCCTGATTTGGTTAATACGGTATATTGAAAGTGGTTCATTTCCTATAATACAGGAAATTCCATTCATAAGGATGAGCAAAGTAAATGACCAGGAGGAATCAGTCTATATGGAAGCAACGGAAAAGAGATGCCCTGATTGTGGAGGAAATTCATTTGTACAAGCTTCAGATTTTATCAATCTCCGTCCAGTGGATAAGAAACTTGCAATGGGGTCTGAAAAGATTTATACCGTTTGTCTGGACTGCGGCGAAGTGGTGTCGATCAAAGTGAAGAACCCTGAAAAGTTAAAGCAATAATATTAATATTAGTTGCATATTTCTTCTTATAACCATTCTTTCACTAAGGCAACTTAGAATAAAACAGAAGAGCCCCTCTCCTTTTCCTGCTGGATAAAGAGAAGGGCTATTGGTGAGAGGCAGATTGTTATTTATGCTTCTTTAAGATATCAAAAATGATCTCTGCATTATTCGTATTGTCGATCAGGCCGGAGAATCGATGACTTGCCGGACCGTAAGCGTAGACTGGCACGTCGTCTCCCGTATGTCCGCCTGTCGTCCAGCCAGTGAACGAGCGGTTATCAATAATGGCTTCGATGGCATTGTCGATCGTCGTGACATCTGCCTCTTTAGCTGCATTTTTAACCGATTGAATCTCCTCGGAAGTTAACTCAAGTTTGAGATAGCTCTTAAGGGTTTCTTCCACGGAAGCCCCTTTAGCGATTTGAGCTGCCATGAAATCAGGAGTGCGTACAGCAGCTTTGATCGGATCCACGAAAAAGTTATATTCTCCGTCTTTCCCGAGCGTAAGTCCACCAGTGGAATGGTCAGCGGTTGCTACGACAAGTGTCTCTCCATCTTCTTTGGCAAAATCAATAGCCGCCTCGAATGCTGCAGCAAAATCCTCCATTTCGCTCATAGCACCAACGATGTCATTATCATGACCGGCCCAGTCGATCTGGCTTCCTTCAACCATGAGGAAAAACCCATTTTCGTTTGAGCTCAGGCGATCAATGGCTGTATTTGTCATCTCGGCCAGCGAAGGCGTTTCGCCAGTACGGTCAATCAACTTGTCCATACCTCCGTCAGCAAATAGTCCGAGAATCTGTTTATTTGTATCCTTGAGAAGGGCACTGCGATCATTCACGTAGCTAAAACCTGCTTTTTCGAACTCATTGGTCAAGTCCCGATCTTCACGTACAAAATTGGTTTTTCCTCCACCTAAAAGTACATCAACTTTGTGCTCCCCATTGATCAATTCATCATAATAATCATCTGCGATGGCATCCATGTTCTTCCTGCTTATATCATGAGCGCCGAAGGCAGCAGGTGTAGCATGAGTGATCTCTGACGTAGCTACAAGTCCGGTGGACTTTCCATTTTCCTTGGCTTGCTCCAAAACCGTTTTCACTTCAGTATGGTCATTATCGACAGCAATAGCTGCGTTATACGTTTTCACACCAGCAGACATTGCGGTCGCCGCGGAAGCCGAGTCCGTTACGTTTTGTGTGTCGTCGTCCGGATAGGTCATTTGAGCGCCCACAAGATAGTGATCAAATACCGTTTTCTCCATGATCTTAGTCGAAGGGTCATCCTTCATATAACGGTAAGCGGAAGTATAAGCCGTTCCCATGCCGTCACCGATGAGGAAAATGATATTCTTGATTTTTTTTGTCTCTACACTAACGGCTTGTACCGCGTGGGCTTGACCGGCAGACAAGACGGTAGAAGCGGCAAAGACCAGGCTGAGTGCAACGGCAGGAAGTACTTTTTTGGATAATTTCACGATAATTCCTCCTTTATTATTAAACATGAACATATGTAGCTTTATTCATTTGTCCGTCAATATGAAGATTATCATTCGACTGTAAAAGAAGTCCCAGTCCTCTGTATTCGTTGTGTAAAATAATTTACAAAAAAGAGGACCTGCATGTGCAGGGTCATACGTGGAGTGTACTCATGATTTACTACCAAACCGGATGTAAATGGTTTATGATCAATTCATTACAATGACAAGCGGCGAGGGCAGAAGATGAAACAAGTAAAATGGATCGATAAAGTAAAAGCCATGGCAAGGGAGATCAAACGAAATGTATTCGTCTTGTACCTGGCGTACAAGGATCCTCGGGTATCTTGGTATGCAAAATTATTTGCGGTCGGCGTAGTAGCTTATGCCTTCAGTCCAATAGACCTGATCCCTGATTTTATACCTGTACTTGGGTATCTTGATGACCTGATTATAGTGCCGCTCGGCATTACGATGGCTTTGAAGCTGATTCCTCAAGAAGTCATCCGGGATTGCAGGGATAAAGCGGAGGAGATCCGGAAGAACGGTAAACCCACGAATTGGATTACAGGAGGATTGTTTATCCTTGTGTGGATCGTCTTTGCCGTCTGGATCGGTTCGATCTGCTATAAACTTTTCACCTAAATGAAGAGGCCCGCCTGAACCAGCAGATTCAGATGGGCCTCTTTTTTTATAGAATATTAAACAATCGATATGCTATTTGGAGTCGATGTGAAAGATGCCAATTTCGTTATAATGCTCCAGCTTATAGTCAATTGTACCAAGACTGCAGTTTAGTGTATCCAGTTGTTTCAGTATATTTTGTCGATGCTGTTCCAGCATAACCTTTCGCTGTTCACTCGTGGAAGAACCCTCCAGGCATAACAGCATAAATGCTTTGATATCCTCCAGGGACATGCCGCTGTCCTTCAGGCAGCGGACTAACTCCAGCCAGCAGATATCCATTTCGGAATATTGGCGGGTACCGTATTCTGTCTTTTTCAACAAAGGCATTAAACCTGCTCTGTCGTAGAAGCGTAACGTGGAAGGCGGTAATTGGGTGCGTTCCGCGACTTGTTTAATCGTAAATTCCAAGCAAATCTTCCTTTCAAAAAAATCGATTGAATGGCTTGACTTAAACCTAAGTTTAACCACTATCCTAAGATTGTTCAATAGAGCGTTTTCAGGAGATAAGCTCTCATTTTAACTTTAATGGAGGAGTGATTTGGTTGAAGTACAGAAGATTGGGCAGAAGCGGATTGAAAGTGAGCGAAATCGGATTGGGGAGCTGGCTGACCTACGGATCGGCTACATCGGAGGAAGCTGCGCGTGCCTGCATGCATCAGGCATACGAACTGGGCATTAACTTTTTCGATACATCTAATTCCTATCCCGGTGCGGAGGAGGTAATGGGCAGTACATTGAAGCAGTATCCACGAAGCAGTTACGTACTGGCTACAAAGCTCTTTTTCCCACAAGGACCGGGTCCAAACGATCGTGGATTGTCCCGCAAACATATTATGGAGCAGTGCGAAGCGAGCTTAAAGCGATTAGGTACCGATTATATTGATTTGTATCAATGCCACCGCTTTGATTCCGAAACACCTATTGATGAAACGCTTAGGGCATTAGATGACCTGCAGGCACAGGGCAAAATTTTGTATGCGGGTGTCAGCGAATGGACCGCAGCACAGATTGCGGAAGCCTCCGGGATCGGCAAACGCCTGAATCTGCGTCCAATCATATCCAATCAGCCGATTTACAACATGTTTGAACGTTATATCGAAAGAGAAGGTATTATTGAACAATGTGAGCAGGAAGGACAGGGGCTTATCGTATTTTCTCCATTAGCACAAGGTGTGTTGACGGGCAAATACAAACCTGGACAGCAGATTCCAGTAGGAACAAGGGCTTCCAATGATCAAACCAATGGGGTTATCAACAGTTACTTGCGTGAAGACGTGCTCCAATGTACTGTACAGCTGTCGGAACTGGCCAATGAGCTCGGGGCAACGTTATCCCAGTTTGCTCTGGCGTGGATTCTGCGTCAGCCTGCTGTAAGTTCGGCCATCATCGGCTCCAGTAGACCGGCACAAATTGAAGAAAACATTAAAGCAACCGAACTGGAACTTACTTCTGAGATTATCGAACGAACGGAGAAGATTCTATCGTCAATCAGCCATTTTGCACCGCTCAGATAGACAGTGAGAAACCGATTATAGGGTGGCAGACGACGTAGAAGATGGAGAGCTGAATAACAAACGTTTGGGGACTGAAAGTACTTTAGTAGAATTCGGGATAGTACCCAATTAGAAAAATGAAAGTTGTAAAAGGCCCTGCCGTTTCTCAGCAGGGCCTTTTACATATCGTTTCAAGTAAAAAATAGTGTTTCACTTATCTTTAACCCCCTGGAATACATTCAGCGGTTCCATGCCGTTTTACTAAGAAGCCACAAGGGGGCTTATGAATACCTTACATATGCCCCATTCGCACAGGCAAGCAGTCCATTTATTGCGTAAACTACAGGAGATTCAGTAGAGCGAGGTGAATTCTATGGCTAAAATCAACGATATACGCCTAAAGGCAAAGCGATATAAAGCCAAACCCGTCTGCGTGACTCTTCATAATGGTGAAACATACATTGGTTATATCGCTGAAGTGAATAACGGTGGAGTGGTGCTAACTGGTGGAGGAACCGCATTGGGCACACCGACACCAGGAGACAGCTCCCATCGTTCCAACCGGAACCGAAAGGCTGTTTCAGGCAGTAAGGGAGGCTCCTCTCACAAAAGAAAACAGGGAAAAGGCACACGTAAGCCGTCTACGCGTTCGCGCCAAATGTCGCAAGCGCAGGTTTCGTCCTTTCTGCCCATGATGAGTTCCTTATTTGGCGGGCTCGGTGGCGGTGCAGCAGCTGGTGGTGCTGGAGGGTTGCTTGGTGGAGGAATGCGGTTATTCGGCATGATCCAGCAATTCGTGCCCGTTGTGAAAATGGGCTACGGTATGATCAAGTCTATCAAGCCGTTCATGGGGGCTGTCCAAGGTCTCATGGCCGGGCCTAGTCAGGTTGAACAGGAAGAAGCATAATATACTCACGGCCCCTTTGACAGATGTAAGGGGCTTTTCCTTTTTGACATAGAGGATTGGTGTTCCAGGTGACAAGAAATCAGAAATGGCGATGGCTGACATGTAAAATCCCTTCCTATAGTTCCGAATGTATGAACAGCTTTCTGAAAAGAAGGCCGTAAACGTATGCTAAAACTAAAGGCAGAAGGTAGGAAACGGCAGTCCAGTAGATATTCCATCCATTGAAGTACATAACTCTGCCCATTTCTTTGGCCAGCCATTCAATGAGGGTAAGAATCACGGATGTAATGACTATGGCGAGCCAGGGTTTTGCGCCTTTTTTGATAATGGCATACATCATAAGACATCCTGAGATCGGGTAGATGCCCAGATCCATTGGAAGAGCGGTATAGGACTGATTATTGGAGTTAGGGAGTATGTTCCAGAAAAAGTTGAAACCTATACTGTTAATGCAAGCAGAGGCAGCTACTCCTAGCGGATAAAAAACAAGAAGAATTTTGGGCTGTCTTCGTAAAATCCAACCACCAATTAGAACAGGGATCATAAAACCGAAAATAATATTCCCCAACATGTTGATCACTCCTCAGTTTCAACGACCATTAGCACAAAGCCAGTTTATCCATTAATCCATCTTATTTTTATCCTCAAGAAGGGTATTGAGCTTCTGGTTTAAGATTTTTAATTGTTTATCATAATGCTTATATGTAATAAACCCGATTAAGGCTTTAACTGCAAAAAATAATATTGCTGCAATGACAATCAGTACGTAATTATGTGCAATCTGCTTGAGCCATTCATTTATCCCATTCAATCTCGGATACCCTTCTCTCTGGAAAGTACTTTGTTTCCTATTTATAGGATGAACCAATTTGAAGAAATTATGTTGTTTTGGAATTAAAATTTACATTAGACGGATAATTGAGATCGCTTCATTGCGTTAGTATTAGTAAATGTGTCACAATAGAGGGATCATCGATTTGGAGGCCAACTTATATGATTCAGTCCATAGTACATATTGCTTTGGTTGTGAAGGATTACGATGAAGCGATAGAGTTTTATACAAAAAAATTGAATTTTGTCTTACTTGAAGATAGCTATCAACAAGAGCAAGATAAAAGATGGGTAGTGGTTTCTCCTCCAGGTTCAGTCGGTACTACTATATTACTGGCTAAAGCCTCGAAGCCTGAACAGGAGCAGTTTATTGGCAACCAAACAGGTGGCAGAGTGTTTTTGTTTCTGAACACTGACGATTTTTGGAGAGACTATAATGAGATGATTTCCAAAGGGATAGAATTTGTTAGAGAGCCTAAAGAACAAGATTATGGGATCGTTGCTGTATTTAAAGATTTATACGGTAATCTGTGGGACCTGTTGGAAATGAACAAGGATCATCCAATTTCCAAACGGATCATGTAAGTTTATAGAGAGTGATGGGAAACCATTTACTTTGTGTACGATTTTCGAGAGAATAGCATTAATGAAGTGCACTGATGATAAAAGATAGTGAGGTAGAAAAAATGATTGCAAAGACAGAACAAGACTTTAATGGTTTGAAGGAAATCGGTAAGATCGTAGCCGCCATTCGGGATGAATTGGTGCAGCGGACAGTTCCGGGTATAACGACGAAAGAACTTGATGACATAGCCGGAGAGCTTTTTGCCAAAGAAGGGGCCGTGTCAGCTCCAAAAAGTGAATATGATTTTCCGGGGTACACTTGTATCAGTGTTAATGATGAAGTAGCGCATGGTATTCCTGGACAGCGCGTTATTCAGGAAGGTGATATCGTAAACATAGATGTATCCGGCTCCAAGAACAGCTATTTTGCAGATACGGGAATCTCCTTTGTAGTTGGCGAGGGAGAAGAAGTATTAACCAAAATATGCGAAGTTGCAAAAAAAGCATTTGAAGCAGGGCTTAAAAAAGCAAAACCCGGTTCCAAAAAAAGCGGTATCGGAAAAGCAGTGTTTCAAACTGCCAAGCAGCATGAATTAACGGTTATCAAAAATCTTACAGGACATGGTATTGGACGTACAATCCATGAAGCACCCGATCATATTTATAATTACAACGATACATCGGATGACGAATTGCTAAAGGATGGAATGGTTATTGCATTTGAACCGTTTATTTCAACTTCTGAAGAAGAAGTATTCCAAAAAAATGACGGCTGGACCTTTGCTACCAAAAAGAGCTATGTGGCTCAAATCGAACATACGATTATCCTGACCAAAAATGGTCCGATTATAATCACGGAATAACGGGAACAAGAGCGTTATTGAAGGTCGATTTCCATTGTGAAATCGGCTTTTTTTGTGTCTCAGGTTCTTGTTCCAGGCGAACGAGAACCTGAGCATGTACCTTAAGCCTTGTATTAAGCCCGGTACCCATCCATTTGCCTTGAAAGTTGTTTTTATCTTGAATTACCTGGAGATAAGCGGTCTGGTTTGCAGGTAGATATCGAGATCCGAACTCGATCCAGTGAGAATCTGATCCGAAACAATTTTGGCCAGGACACCGTTATACACCGTTCCGTTATCTCCGTATGCCATCAAAATATAGCAGTGGGGATATGTCTCGTATTGGCCGAGGACAGGCAATCCGTCATGCGTGCCTCCGTAAAAGGCGCCCAGGTAGTATTCAGGTTCGGCCGGAATGTCCGGAAATAGCTTGTTAAACTCTTGAATGAGCTTGTCCTTGCTTGCCAGAATTTTGGAATCTCGGGTTAAAGCGAAGGAAGTATCCTTATCCATTCCTCCGATAATAACCCGATTGTCCGGGGTTGTACGCATGTACACATATGGACGTGCAGTTTCCCAGATCAATGTTCGTTTGTACCAGCTTGAAAAGTCGTTAATCGGCTTCGTGATGACGGCATAGGAGCTTGCCAGCGTAGCATTCTTTTCGGTTTTAAAATCGCTATCTTCATACCCGGCTGCAATAATTACATGTTTGGCTCGGATTTCGCGACGTTCCTTAGTGTAGAAGACGGCATAATCCTGTTCGAATCGTCTGCCTGTTATCTCCGTGTTCTCATAGATCTTTCCTCCCTGAGATTTTACTTTCTCAAGAAGTCCATATACGAATTTTAAGGGGTTCATTTCCGCATCGTCATGATAGTACAGTGCTGCCTTTTTCCGGAATGGGTACGAGCCGGATATATGCTGTTCATTCCACAGATCTACCTTAAATCCGTACTTCTGTAGAAGGGCATATTCTTCATTCAAAGCGGAAACATCCTCTTCATAGCTTGCGTAATAGAGGCTATCACGTCTTATAAAATCAGGATTGATGGGTAATTGGCTGCTTACTTGCTCAATATGATTAATAGACTGTTCACATAGCTTCAGATGACGAGAGGCTATTTCTTCACCAAAGGAGTGACTGAGCGATACAAAACTCTTCTCACCTGCATATTGAATCAAGGCCGTATTGGTGCTGGTACTGCCTTCTCCAACTTTTCTCTTGTCGACGATAACGACAGATACACCCTGGTCACAAAGGAAATTTGCACACTGAGCTCCGGAGCTGCCAGCGCCGATAATGAGCACATCGCAGGATATGTCCTCCTCCAACTTAGGGTAAGAGGGGGGATTAGCTATTGTTGTCGGCCAGTATAACTTACCGCTCTGCAGATCCATTCGAGTCTCTCCCTTATATATATTCGGTACGTAGTATGGGCAACTCACTGGAACTCGATGCAAAATTAGGTGTTTTCGAACAACGTGCTTCGGAAACTAACAATACAGGTAACTAGGTGAAGATATGCTTTATTGCTCGTCAAAGTGGTGTTTTTTATGTAAATGTACACCAGACATGCGAAACATGTTACTATTTAAGTGCTTTATAGTTATCATTATAAGGAGCGCTTAAATATGATCATCCAATTCATTCGTTTAAGGTAATGATAGGTACAGCTCACATACCCCGGAATTTTTAAAACAAGAAGCCGGGTTTGTTTGACTGTGCCTTTTTTCGTTGACCTAAAACGAATGAAAGGGTGCTTTTTTTGTGTTCAACAAAAGTAAAAAGCGGATGAGTATTGAGAAAATCAAGGCCTCACAAGAGATGTTTCGTTGCCCGTTATGCAGTAAATCGATGAACTTGATTCACCTGCAGAGCTTAATCTGCATGAATCAGCATTGTTTCGATATTGCTAAGCAAGGATATATCAATCTATCCTCTCGCTCCATTAAATCTAAGTATGATAGATACACCTTCGAAACCAGAAGAATAATTAGCCAGAGCGGATTATTTCATCCCTTGCAGGTTGCCGTAAGTGAAATAATCTTGAACCAAATCACGAGCAAAGAACCAATACGTTTACTGGATGCAGGTTGCGGAGAAGGTTCTCATTTGTATAGCATACAATCCACAATAAATCAGAGAAAGCGTAACGCTATATTGGCTGTAGGAATGGATATCTCAAAAGAGGGGATCAGTCTTGCAGCAGCGGAATATTCAAATGCCATGTGGTGTGTTGCAGACATTGCAAACATCCCACTAGCTAACCAGCAATTTAATTTCATCATCAACATTCTATCCCCAGCCAATTATTCCGAGTTCCAGAGATTGCTCACAGATGATGGTTTGGTGATCAAAGTGGTTCCAGAGCAGCATTATCTAAAAGAAATAAGAGATATCCTCTACAAAGGAACAGGTAAACATGTCTATTCGAATACACCTACAATTCGTTATTTTAACGAACGGTTCGATTTAATAGCGGTTGAAAACATTCAATATCAAGTTAGCCTCAGTGAGCACCTCATTCCACCTTTGCTTGGGATGACTCCGTTATCTTGGGGGGCTTCACAAGAGTCCAGAGAAAAGATTTTACGGATGGATTTGAAACAAATTACGATGGACTTCAAGATATTAGTGGGTATGAAACCATCACAGAACGAGTAGTCTGCATTTATGATTAACTAATTACCGAAGCCTCCATCAAGACAGCTGATCAATGGATCGGCTGTTTTTTTTGAGCGTTAATCCCAATATGTGGTATTATCATTGGAATAAGAAATCTGAAATGGATCAAGGGGATGATTAAGATGGGCTCTAGGTTGATGCATTTGCTGATTTCAGATTTGGTGTGCAAGGAGCTGTCTATCAAGCAGCGTGGTGATATGCTCCTTGGCGCCATAGCGCCAGATGCCAACTCCGAAAAAGGAGATACCCATTTTCTAGGGGCTCAATTCAAGTATGGCGTCAACAGGCGATGGGAATATGGGCGTTTCATCACTAAATATAAGGAGCATATTACTGAGCCTTTCATGCTGGGTTATTTAACTCATTTGGTAGCAGATGAAGTTTGGGCTATGAAATCTTACTTTAGCGGATTTGAAGAGCGACTTAAAAAGGAGCCTACACTGTACGATCGCTATCACCATGACTTTCGATTGTGCAATGCGAAGCTGAATGAGATGTTTATTTCTGAGGGACTTTACGAAGCACTGAATTCCGCTGCGTACATACCAATTATGGATGAACTTGATGAGAAGAATGTAATCGTATTGAAGAAACAGGCGCTGGAGGACTTTAACTACCCAGTGGAACATATCCAGCAGGAGATGAGTGTTTTTTCGTTAGACGAGATCTTGGCATACATGGAACGCTCCGCCTATCGTGCCTTGGATGTATGTCGATCACAGCTAGGTATAATTCATACTTAAGTAAACCTCTATGCTCTTTTAGACAAGCGGATAAAATTACTGGCTTTCCTATGGAAGAGGAGAATAAAAGATGCCTATTACATTTAAGAAATCAACCTTAGAAGATATTGAAACATTGCTTCTTCTTCAAAAAGCAGCGTTTCAAGAGGATTTGGAAAAGTACGAAGACTTTGAATCTAATCCGGCATGTGAAACCTATGAAAAATTGGCTGAAAATATTAGTAAATATCAACACTTTACCATTTTAGAGAAAAGAACAATTATAGGTGCGATTGATGTAAGAGGCAACGATGAGCGCATGCACATTGATAAGGTGTTCATTTCTCCTTCTAATCAAAGTAAGGGCATAGGTACAGCAGCAATTCAATTTGTGGAATCACATTTTCCGAATACAAAATTATGGACCTTATATACACCGCATTTAAGCTTTCGTAATCATTACTTTTATGAAAAGTTCGGATACCAAAAGACTAAAGAGGTTCAGCTTACTCAAAAGCTGATTTTATTCAAATACGAAAAGCGAATAGAGTAATTCTGAACAAATAGTTGAAAAACTATAAAACGTAATGTGGGCCATCTTATGATGGTCTTTTTATTCTGGAATAGCAACTCTATGATACATCAGAACGTTTGCTATCCGAAGCAGTCTTGGTTCACTGTATCTTTCACGACTTGACCTTAGGTCTGACCTAAGGTATATGCTAAGTGCGTATTCCACGTAACTGAGGGGGAAAGGAATTGAAAAAGGAAATTACGATCAGCGAGTTGGCGAAACTGATGGGCGTGTCGGTCCATCAAATCCGTTATTTTGAGGAAAAAGGCATATTGTTGCCGTCGTATATCGATGACAATCAATATCGTATGTATGGGATGAATGAGATTTACCGATTGGCTCATATTTTACTTCTCCGTAAAGTTGGGTTGCCGGTAAAAGCCATCCGGGAATGGAGTGAAGAAGGTACCCCAGACGATATGCAGAAATTGCTTGTACAGTCTGTTTCCAAGATGGAAGCCGAAATAGACAGGCTGCGATCGTTAAGCGGCTTTATCCGTAAGGTGCTGGATGAGAACGAGCACTACGGGCAGGATGGAACTTCCTTTCAGGTTATTCAACGTGATCAGCTTGTCCTGACTACATGGATCGAGACCCACATGGAGAGTGAATTGGATGCTCGAATGTTGGTTCAGGAGGGGGATACGCTGCCAGAGTTATTTGAAGCGGACATTCATTACGTGTATGAGGGAGACGACCGTGTATTGCTGTGCACGGAAGTGCATGGCGTGAAAGGCGATATCGCTTTGCCAGCTGGCGAATACTTATCTTACCAGTTTACAATACATGGCGAAGAAGACCTGGAGCAGCACTTCAGTCAATTCCAGGCCATTGCTGACCGCAGGGGCCTCGTACTACATCGTTCACGGATTCTTGTGGAGAAGTCATATCTGTCACTGTTCACCCAAGAAAGCTTATATTATGAATTGTTTGCACGTATTGAACATAATGGCAGCGATGCAGTGGATGGTGACGGAAAACGATGATCATCCATCCTGTCGTTCAGATGGAGCGAATGAAAGAGGGACAGCAAGCATCGGTCAGCCAACTATTATTCCAAGGGTTTTGCAGCAAATTTGGTGCAAATTTGAATAACGCACAAATGATGATGTTGTTTGAAACATGTCTCTCGCTGGATGAACAACAGGGGAGAAGC
The DNA here is from genome assembly GCF_002276415.1 of Paenibacillus sp. 7523-1. Lineage (NCBI taxonomy): Bacteria > Bacillati > Bacillota > Bacilli > Caryophanales > Paenibacillaceae > Paenibacillus > Paenibacillus sp. 7523-1. Next base: position 327,635 of record NZ_NPBR01000002.1, read on the forward strand.
GAGCGCATCGTTGCCATGAAGGAAGACGTCATCCTCGGCAGCTTGTGCCTCCAGTTTAAGGCTCGGTCAGGCGAGCTGCGTTCGAGTACTACACTAACAGACCTGCTTCCCTTGTGGAAAGGAATTCAAGACGTTGGGTGGCGGAAAGCACTCGGTTTTGCTCTACGATTGGCATGTTTGAGTCATCGTCCGGTGCGTGGAGAAATGTATATTGCCGATATAACCGTCCATGAAGGGTTTCGGGGAACAGGAGTAGGCCGAGCGATGCTGGAATGGGCCCTTCGCGAAGCAGTAGCAAGGCCGGGAGTCCGATATGTAAGCTTGCATGTGTCAGGTAGTAACCTCGGAGCCAAACGACTGTATGAGCGCATGGGATTCCGCACGCTCGAAGTACAGCGCAGCTCCTTCATGATGTGGTTGTTTGACGACCCGGACTGGAATTACATGATCCATGAAGGATAGTCTTTTTTACGAGGAAGGGAGGTAGAAAAAACGTGAAGAAAAAATGGGGAATGATGCTCTTGATCATCCTGCTGCTGTTAGGAGGGACGGGTACAATTATTTTACGGCAAAATAGCTTTGACATGGTCCAACGAGCGGTGCAAATAGATACGCCCCAAGGCAAATTGACGGGGGTGTTAACGTTTCCTGTGAAATACAGCGGCAAAGTGGGTTTAGTATTATTCATTCATGGCGACGGGCCGATCGACGCGACACACAACGACGGCTATAAACCGCTGTGGGAGCGGCTTGCTGGGCTTGGTTATGCTTCACTGTCGCTGGACAAGAGGGGAATCGGCGGATCGGAAGGCAGCTGGCTTGACCAGCGTATGGATGATCGGGTAGAGGAAGCACGGCAGGCGCTGGCGTGGGCGAGGCAGCAACCGGAAATCGACGCGAGTCGCATAGGCGTATGGGGCGCAAGTCAGGCAGGATGGGTTATTCCCAAGCTGGCTGGCCAAGAACGGCTAGCCTTCAGCATTCTGGTGTCTCCGGCAATCAACTGGCTGACGCAGGGAGAGTACAACACACGGAGTGAAATGGCTAAAGAAGGACGCCCCATGAATGAGATTGAGCAACAGGTTAAAGAGAATAACCAAATTAAGAAGCTGCTGCTCACAGGCAGTTCCTATGAAGAATATGTGTGCCTCGCTGGGCAAGAAGATGCCATGTCCAGAGAACGATGGAGATTCGTGAGCCGGAACTACACTTCCGATGCAACAAACGATATCTCGAATTTTGAGTCACCTGTCCTGCTAATGCTCGGCGATCAGGATATAAACGTCGACGTGCAGGAAACGGAGAGGGTTTACAGGGAACATGTATCACCATCTGAATTATTACGAGTCAAACTCCTACCAAACACAGAGCACTCCATGCTGTCCGTCTCTACGGCCGAATCACCGGCGCGTGCATTGTTGATCAGTTTGTTTGCACCCCGTAACATCACAGTGAAGGGGTATATGGATGAAATTGAGGATTTTCTGCGATCCATTACTCCAAATTAAACATGAACATCTTACTATGATAAAATGAATGCAGTTTGGATGATGGATAAGCGGAGGATAGAAGTATGAATAAAACGGAGCGGCATCTTGCAATTACCCTTGAGTTACAGCGCAGCAAAACGCTAAGGGCAGAAGATCTGGCTTCCCGGTTTGAGACAAGTGTACGAACGATATATCGGGATATGCAAGCACTAAGCGAAGCTGGGGTGCCAATAATAGGAGCACCTGGTCAGGGTTACTCACTAATGGAAGGATACTTTCTTCCCCCGGTTAGCTTTACAGCCGAAGAAGCCGTAGCCCTGCTCATGGGGGCAGATTTTATTGAACAGAGATTGGATCATACATACGCACATGAAGCCGAATCGGCTCAACGTAAAATTGAAGCTATTTTACCAGAATCCATTCGAAATGAATCTACTCGTGTTCGGGAAACTATGCGGCTCCTTCATGGAAGTGATCCATTAACTGGGGAGACGGTTAAAACGTACCTTATGCAAATACGTAGCGCCATTTTGGAAAAGCACAAGATTCGTTTTATGTACCGCAAAAAAATGCCGGGGGCAGACGGGAGTCGAAGCCATCTCCGGGAGGTTTCTCCGTATGGATTAACCCTTTTGCATGAACATTGGGTTTTAATCGCGCACTGCGATATGCGACAAGACATTCGTCATTTCCGACTGTCCCGTATGACGGAACTTCAAGTATTGGAGGATCACTTCCTTTTACCGGATAGTTTTGACTTAAGCAAATATCGGCCGTCTGATGATCGGAATGAACGGGTACTGATCAGGGCAAACCCTGAAATAGCAGACAAGATTATAGAGGGAGTCAACTTCTATATCGAAGCCATAGAGGATCATGTGGAAGGTGTGAATTTTCATTTTCGTGTCCGGCATACGGAAGAACTATTGCATCATTTGCTTGGCTGGGGTGGGGATATTCAAGTGATTGAGCCGGAGTCTCTGCGCTTGCGAATTCAAGAAGCTGCGAAAAATATCTTAAAACACTACTGACATACCCCTGTCAGTAGTGTTTTTTTATACTTTGATTATATCTAAGATGAAAAGGGGTTGCTGGAAGAATGAAAAACACACTTCATGTATTAAAATCTTTTGAAAATGCGGTAGAGAGGTATTTGGCTGAATTGAAACACCTGGATATAGAGCAATTACATAGAAAGACGGATGAGGAGGAATGGTCCATAGGACAGATGTATATGCATTTGATTCAATCAGCGCTCTTTATGCACCTGCCTAATATAAATCAATGTTTGGTTCACAGCGAACCTTCGGTAAATACGAATAAGGGAAAAACGGAGCTGGGGGAAAGCGTGTTCGAGCAAGAACAATTTCCGGCCATTCGTGTTAAAGTCCCTGCTTCACCGCAATACACTCCGAAGTCACCGGAGAACAAGGAGCAGCTGGTTGAAGGGCTGCATCAAGTCATCGCAGGAATGAGGGACATGGAAGCTGTTTTACGTCCATCGCCAGCAACGGATAAAGTCATTCACCCAAGACTTGGGGCACTGGACGCCCAGGAATGGTTTTTATTGATCGAAATGCATTACAGACATCACTTTTTGCAATTGGATCGTTTGAAGATGGAATTAGGCATTGGGCAGAGAGAAGGGGAAATCTAATGTCGGTTTTAACAAATCAGACAAGCAGATATTGGATTGGCGTTGTTTCTGCTTCTCATGTCCATACAGCCGTAGAAGGCGGATTTGCACAGTTGTGTCACGGCAAGGCAGTATCACTGCGTCTGATGTCCCCAGGTGATTGGCTGATATACTATTCTCCGCGCACAGACATGTCGACAGGGAAGCCACTCCAGGCATTTACCGCTATTGGCCAGGTGAAGGACAGCCCAGTCTACAAATATCAGATGACGGAATCATTTGTACCCTTCCGCCGGGATATCCGTTATGTTCCGTGTCGGGAAGTAAAGATTGCCTCTCTATTAAACGAACTCGACTTTACACGCGGAAATCGAAATTGGGGATTTACATTCCGCAAAGGACATTTTGAAATTGGGGCCGAAGATTTCATGACAATCGCTGCCTCCATGACTGATCATGAAGACTTTCAAATCTGTTAGGAATGAAGCTCAATTCTATTTTAAGTATTGCTTGCGAAATTGCAGCGGAGAAGAGCCGAATTCCTGTTTGAAGCAGGACGAAAAATACGGGGAATAACGGAAACCCACTTCCTCGGCGACCCGGTCAATGGACCAGTCGGTTGTGACCAGGAGGCGTTTGGCTCTCTCCAGCCGAAACTGCTGCAGATAATCGGATGGTGTACATCCGTATCTCGATTTCATGCATCGTACAATATAATTCGGATGAAAGTGCAGGGCGGTCGCGATAGCTTCATTCGTTATTTTCTCCCGATAGTTAGCTTGAAGGTAAGCTGCTGTCCGTTCAGCCAATCGGGAAGCTACCGAATCCGTTCGACCGAAACATTCTTCTTCAAGCAAGCCGAGCAGTTCTCCGAGAAGCTGCTGTTCCTGCCAAAAGGAAAGTGTAGACGGCTGGGTGAGCAGCTGTTCTACCATACCGAACACCGTACGTGAATCAGTCAAATGCATGTATTTAGGCAATCGCAGCGTGTAAGGGTTAATAAATGGCCTGGTTGTGTAAGGTGATGTATTGTTTTCCACTTCCTCAGCCACTGATGCATCCCGTCTTGGTGCATGCTCAAAGTGAACCCAGTAAAAAACGGTATCCTGATCGCAAGGTCGGATCGGATAATGTTCTCCATCAGGCAGCAGCAGCAGCATGTCTCCTTCAGTTAGTGTCCATTGTGATCCATTTTCGCCGATGTACATCTCTCCGCGGACAAGCATCAGCAAATCATACGCCCCGATGTTGCTGCGATGGGGATGCTGGTCCCCTCTTTTATACTCTGTCAGGCCCGATCCCAAATAATAGGGGAGTGGGGGCATATGAAGTTCTATCAAGTTGTCTTCACCCAGAATATTCGCCCCCTTTCGCTTGTGTCATATTTTATAGAAAATGGTTCATTCCATTCCTATTAAGACGGTTATACCAAGCATATAATTGAGTTCGTAAAGAGTCAATTAATATAGGAGGTACTACTGATGCAGACAACACAGGTTCATATCCGGGACTCATTTTGGGAAGATTATTCCACCCTGGTACGTCAAACAGTCATACCCTATCAATGGGAGGCATTAAATGATCGTATCGAAGGGGCGGAACCCAGTTACGCCATTCGCAATTTCCGAATTGCTGCCGGTCTGGAACAGGGAGAATTCGGCGGATGGGTGTTTCAGGATAGCGATTTATATAAATGGTTGGAAGCGGTTGCTTATTCGCTAAGGAGTCATCCTGATCCCGAATTGGAGAACACCGCAGATGGGGCAATCGAACTCATCGGGCAGGCTCAGCGGGATGACGGATATATCAATACTTATTTTACAATCAAGGAACCGGGCAAAGAGTGGACAAATATGTATGAGGCCCATGAGCTGTACTGTGCCGGACATCTGATCGAAGCTGCGGTGGCCTACGCTGACGCAACGGGCAAACGTAAGCTGCTGGACATTGCATGCCGTTTCGCTGACTTGATCGATAATCTCTTCGGTACGGGAGAGAACCAGAAACGGGCATACTGCGGGCACCAGGAGATTGAACTGGCTCTCGTCAAGTTATATCATGCAACCGGTGAGGAACGTTATTTAAATCTAAGCCAATATTTCATTGATGAGCGGGGCAGCAGCCCAAGTTATTTCATCCAGGAATGGGAACGGGGAGGCAGAACAAACATCTGGTCGCACGGTTCGCCGAATTTGGAAATGTACCAATCCCATCTTCCGGTACGGGAACAGACAGCAGCCGTTGGACACTCCGTTCGTGCCGTTTACATGTATACAGCCATGGCCGATCTCGCCCGATTGACGAAGGATGACAGCTTGCGAACGGCGTGCGAACGGCTGTGGGCCAATACAACTCGCAAACAGATGTACATTACAGGAGGCATCGGCGCGACACATTTGGGCGAGGCGTTCACTTTTGATTATGATCTGCCGAATGACGCGGTGTACGCGGAAACTTGTGCATCCATCGGACTGATCTTCTGGGCGCGCCGCATGCTTCGTCTCGAGGCGAAGAGTGAGTATGCGGACGTGATGGAACGTGCGCTGTACAATAACGTACTTGGCAGCATGTCCAAGGACGGCAAACACTTTTTCTATGTCAACCCGCTTGAAGTATGGCCAGAGGCCAGCTTGCGCAATCCGGACAAGCATCATGTGAAACCGGTCCGTCAGAAGTGGTTCGGCTGTTCCTGCTGCCCGCCAAACGTCGCCCGATTGCTCAGCTCGCTGAACGATTATATCTACGATGTCTCTCCAGAAGAGAATGTAGTTCATGTTCATTTATACATTGGCAGTACGGTAGAATTCACGTCTGCCGAAGGCCGGGCAGTCAAGCTGAGTCAACAATCCGAGCTTCCTTGGAACGGAAAAATCAACTTCAATATCTCACTTGCTCCAGACAGCTCCGATGGTGCTGCATTCACGCTTGCACTCAGAATTCCGAACTGGTTCCAGAGTGGGCAGCCGGTTTTGCGAGTGAATGGCGAAGACCAGGCATATACATTGAACAATGGTTATGCTCATATCCAACGACTTTGGATGGAAGGAGATTCATTGGAGTGGTTACTGCCACTTGAAACGCACTTGATTGAAGCTCATCCGCAGATTCGAGCTGATGCAGGCAAAGCAGCCATTCAGCGCGGACCACTTGTATATTGCGTGGAAGAGGCGGATAACGGAGCCCCGCTGGCTTCATTATCCATTGCAGAAGCAGCCAACTTAACAGAGCGCGATGCACCGAATTTACTTGGCGGCTGCGTTGTTGTCGAGGGCGACGGACTGACTACCGATGGGTCAGCATGGCCGGAGGATCAACTGTACCAACCGATTCGCAAACCTCGCATTCCGGTACGTTTTACCGCCATTCCTTATTATCTGTGGGGGAACCGTGAACCGGGTGAAATGAGCGTCTGGCTGCGCAGCTGAGCGTGGGTCATCGAAGCAACTGCATCGTTTGAAGAGATTGAATGGCAACTGAACATAACGCGTGGTTTCTATATTGGCAGGACAGAAAGTCCCTCGTATATATTAACGGGGGACTTCCGCCATGTCTGGCCTTCTCGAAACCCGGAAGCGGAGATGAATGCATGAAACCAGAACATGTACGAAGATCCCGTATCGAACGGATTACGCTCAAAAACCGAATTCTTTTCCTTTTTGCGGCCGTAGCCCTCATTCCTTTCCTCTTATCCTGCTACCTATCCTACCGAACAATCCATTCCATTTTGACGACCAAATTGCAATCCGGAATCCAAAGTAACCTCAAACAGGTGACTCTTTCCTTGGAAAACACGCTCAGCAACCTGAACCATGTATCTCAGCAGCTCGCCTTCGAGGGAAGCATTGGTAAACAACTGGAGCAGCTCATGCTTGCGGATCAACCATATGACCGCAGTTATTTAACCGACCAGATCAAAAATCAGCTGAACCTGATTGCGTTTACCAATCCCAATATCGGGCTATCGATGTATTATTTTCGTGAAGACGACACTTATCTCTTTGAAACCATGGGGGTGAAGGACTCATTCGATCCGGAGAAATTGCCGATCATGGCGAGTTATTACGGAATCACGTATTTCGGGCCTCATATCAGTAACGATAGGTTCAACGATCAATATGTTCTTTCCGCGCTGCGAAAGGTGGATCTGCCCGAACGGGAGGATGCCTATGTATACATTGAAACCGGGTTTAATCTAACACAGAGTATTCTTGATCTGGATGATGTCAGTAAAAACACGGCCCACCTCATTTTAGATAATCACGGACGCATCTCTTACAGTGAGTTAAGGGACGCTTTCCCTGAGAACGCAAAATTCCCAGTTTCGGGCCAGCTCTCCGAACCTTCTACAACTTCAGGAATCGCTTCGGGCTATTATTGGTACCAGCAATACAGCAACCAGGGATGGAGCGTTGTGTCGCTCGTGTCCAAGGCAGATTATGATCAGGAGAAAAACCGCTGGATCATGCAGATGGTTCTGTTAACCGTGTTATTCGCCGCAGTCAGCTTGGCTATCGGCTGGTTGTTGTGGAAAATGGTATATCGGCCGTTGTCCCAATTCCACCGGGAAATGAAGCAGATGCTGAACAGCAACTTCGACGTGGTCGAAGCGAACTCGCGCATACCTGAATTTGAAATGCTGCTGACACAATTTGGACGAATGAAGTCCCACATTGCAAGGTTATATTCCGAAGTGGAGTTAAAGGAGAAGCGCAGGGCAGACCTGGAAATTGAAAAGCTGCTCTACCAGATCAATCCGCATTTTCTGATGAATACGCTCGATACTGCGCACTGGCTGGCCGTCATGAATGGACAGGAGGAGATCGACCGGCTGGTTACTTCACTGAACAAGCTGCTGTATTACAATCTGCGCATGGGCGGACAGAGCTCAACCATACGGGAGGAGATTGATTCGCTCAAGCAGTATCTGATCCTGCAGCAGATTCGCTATAATTTTCAATTCGATGTTGGCATTCATATCGATGACAAGCTGCTTAACGTGCCCGTGCCGAGGTTTATTTTGCAGCCGCTTGTTGAAAATTCGCTGTACCATGGGCTGGATGACAAAGGAAGAATCGAAGTTGAAGTAAGCAGGCACAACAACCGGCTTGAAATTTCGATCAGAGACAACGGGAGGGGAATCTCCGAAGAAAAGATCAAAGCGCTGCTGGAACAAGAACAGGCCGAGCGTCATCGGGTCGGAATGGGGATTGGCATGAATTATGTCAAGCGCATGTTGGAGTCTTATTATGAAGGCCAAGCCAGTATGAACGTATCCAGCGAACCGGGGCAAGGAACCTGGATTGTCATTGAGCTGCCTATTCACTGTGAAGGAGAGGAAAAATCATGATTGACGTACTCATCGTCGATGACGATCAACTTGTGCGCAAAGGGCTTATGCTCGCCATGCCTTGGGACAGATTTGAAATGAGGATCGTTGGTGAAGCGGGAAACGGAGAGAAGGCGCTTGAATTTTTGTCTGAAAACCACGTCGATCTATTGATTACCGATCTGGCCATGCCGGTCATGTCAGGGATCGAGTTAATCCGCACCGCTCGTAAGCTATACCCGGATCTGCCAATTGCGGTTCTGACGCTTCATCAGGATTTTGAATACATTCAGGAGGCACTCCGTCTGGGCGCCATCGATTACATTGCCAAAGTACAGCTTGAGAAAGAGCGGTTCGAGGAAGTGCTTGGTCGCATTCATGACCGTATCCAGGCGGACAGGCGAAAACGGTTCAATGACGAAGCCATGATGGAATCCGGAAAGGATGCGTTATTTTATGGGGAGCAAGGAAAAGAAACTCAATCGTTCGGTGAGTCGCGCTGTGAACGTGAACGGTTCAAGTCATCAGTCCTTGAAGCAAGCGATGTGAGCGTTAAGGACAAGTTGCATTCGTTTCGCTGGGTTCATGAAGAGTCTTATATGGTTGAACTTTTAGATGATTTGAAAAAAATGAGATTGCCTGTCCCCCGATTGATGCAGTTGCTGTACGGTGTAACGGAAGACTGGAACCGCACGTTTAAAAACATCGTCAGCACGGAAATGACGACACCTGTTCATTTTGCATCATGGAACGATGTGGTGGAATGGATGGCGAACTTTCGTGCAGAAGCACTACGTTTATCGGGTGGACAGTATATTCGCAAGGAGGTCAGCAGCAGTATCATGACCGCTGTCAAAATCGTACATGACGAGCTGCAGAATCCGCTATTCGCCAGCGATGTATCGAGACGGGTCAACCTCAGCCGGAGTTATTTCAATCAATGTTTCAAGGAAATGATGGGTTATTCGTTTAACGAATACTTGCGCAAAATTCGGATCGACAAGGCGAAGGACTATCTGACTCAAACGGCCAAACCGATTGTCTGGATCGCGGAACATACGGGGTATGCGGACGAAAAATACTTCAGCCGGATTTTCCGTGAGCAGGTGGGCATGCTGCCAAGCGAGTACCGCAGTACACCAAGAAGAGGGTAGACGAATGGAGAGAAGGTAGGATGAATGAATTGTAAGCGTTAACAAAAACAGACGTTTCACCTCCTGTTCTTCGTTCGGTTCTCTATCCATAAACGTTTTCCGGCCGTGTTATATTGTTGGTGCTGGACGCGAAGGACATTCCATTTAAGGGGGAGCATCCATTTGGGTAAAAAAATGGTCATGGTGGCAATGATGCTGTTGCTCGCATTCACGAGCGCCTGCAGCGACACGGGCAACAAGGAGAATGAAACGGCGGAAAATAATACTAAGCCTGGCGTTGTTGAAGAAGGGCCGGCAGATCCATTCGGCAAGTACGATCAGACGATTACACTAAGATATGGCAAAGAGGTCGATCCGACAGACAAAAGTTTGCCTGCCGGGGATACTCCAGAGAACAACCAGTATTCCCGTTATGTGAAGGATAATCTGAATATTGATACAAAAGTCACCTGGCAGGCGGCTTCCGGAACGAACTATGAGCAGAAAGTAAACCTCGCGATTTCAAGCAATGATTTACCCGATGCGCTCGTGGTCAAGGATACCCAGCTGCGGGCGATGGTGAAGGCAGGCCAGCTGGAAGACCTGACCGATACCTTTAATCGATATGCTTCTCCAGCCATGAAAAGTTATATGGAGAAAACAAACGGTGTGTCTGCCGAGGCGGTTACATTTGACGGGAAAATGTACGCTATTCCCAGTATACAAGTACAATCCGATGGTGTTCACCAAATGTGGATACGCAAGGACTGGCTCGACAAGCTGGGACTTGAACCGCCCAAAACAATGGAGGAACTGGAGAACGTAGCGAAAGCATTCGTGGAACAAGACCCAGACGGCAACGGCAAGAACGATACGATTGGGATTGCAGGGCAGCAGAACGGCGGCCGGTTATATGCCAATTTCCTGGAATCAACGAACAACACGTACGGACTTGATCCAATCTTCGGGGCTTATAAGGCTTATCCTGGTTACTGGTTAAAAGACGATGCAGGTAACGCGGTCTACGGTTCCATTCTGCCAGAAACGAAGGAAGCGCTCGCCAAACTGCGCGACATGTATGCGAATGGGCTAATCGACAAGGAACTCGGCATTCGCAAAGCAGCGTCCGAGCCTGTAGTCAACGGTAATGCTGGTATTTTCTTCGCACCATGGTGGATGGGATATGGACCTCTTCCCGATGCGATTAAAAACGATCCGAAAGCCAACTGGCAGGCATACTTGCTGCCGCTGGATGCTGATGGACAATTTAATGCTCACATGGGCGCTCCTTCTACCGTATTTGTTGTCGTGCGCAAAGGATATGAACATCCCGAAGCGGTCATCAAAATGCTGAATCTGCTCATTCGTGATGAATCGAAATTTGATATCTCTGTGCCTGTAGGTCACTATCCACTGCGTGTACCGATGTCCTATATGGATGAGAGCGAATTTTCAGCGAAAGCTTTGCAGGAAGTACTTGCCGGCACGAAAAAACCGGAAGACTTTACCGATCCGGGCTACAAACTGCTTGCTGCAGACATTCAGAACGTCAAAAAGGTGAAGAAAGAGCCGTATGACAAGATGGACATCCAGTATTGGGATCCTCAGGCTGACCTTGGCGTATGGAGCCGTATCTATTCACTGCTGGTCGGATCATCATCCTTGCAGCAGGACTACAACAAGGTATATAGCCTTCTCTATTCCCAGACCCGCACCATGGAAAGCCGCTGGTCCAATTTGAAGAAGCTGGAGGATGAAACCTTCCTAAAAATCATCATGGGAGCTGCACCTCTGGATACGTTCGATACGTTTGTCAGCGATTGGAAAAAGCAAGGCGGCGACAAAATCACTGAGGAAGTGAAGGAGTACGTCAAGTAGGCAGCTGTCCAGAGCGCCGGGTCAGTCATCCGGCGCTTCTTCTTGAGAAGATCAGGGATGGGAGATTGCGGAGGAGGAACACCGGATGCGAAACCGAAGTTTCATCAAACATTACTACATTATGTTATTGCCCGGATTTGTATGGCTGCTGTTCATCAGCATCATTCCCATGTTCGGGATTGCCATTGCCTTTCAGGACTTTAACCCGGGCCAGGGCATTTGGAAATCGACCTGGATCGGGCTGGAGAACTTCGAATATATGTTTAGCCTGAACGATACCAAGACCATTTTCTTCAATACCGTGTACATTGCCGTTATGAAAATTGCGGGTAACCTGATTGTGCCGTTAGTCTTTGCGATCATGTTGAATGAAATGCGTCTTATGGTGGTTAAGCGCTGGGTTCAAACGATCGTGTACCTTCCGCACTTTTTGTCCTGGGTTATCCTGTCAGGCATATTGCTCGACGTGTTTTCGTACACGGGTCCGGTCAACGGATTACTGAACTTCGTGGGGATTGAACCGGTGTTGTTCTTCGCCCGTGCAGACTTGTTCCCATTTATTGTCGTAGGCAGTGATGTATGGAAGGAGTTCGGCTTCAACACGATCATCTACTTGGCTGCACTTACGGGCATCAGTCCATCCCTGTACGAAGCCGCTTCAATTGACGGAGCAACCCGGGTGCGGAGAATCTGGCATGTGACGCTGCCTGGCTTGCGTACTACAATTGTGCTTTTGGCAGTATTAAGCCTGGGGAATGTACTGAACGCAGGTTTTGATCAGATTTTCAACCTGTACAACCCGCTGCTCTACTCCACGGGTGACATTATCGATACTTGGGTATACCGCGAAGGGTTGCTAAACATGCAGTATGGACTTGCAACCGCAGTTGGGTTGCTAAAATCGGTGGTCAGTTTTGTTCTAATTATCGTTTCGTATCTGCTGGCTTCGAAGTTCGCCAATTACCGAATATTCTGATAAGGAGAAGGAGTCGAGCGAGATGATAAGAGAAACAACGCTGCGATCCAGGGTGTTCGATGTCACGCTTCTGGTTGTGCTGCTCCTGATTGCATTCCTGTGCATACTGCCTCTCTGGTATACACTGGCCGTGTCTCTAAGTGAAAAATCAGCGGCGGCAGCCGGAAAAGTATGGTTATGGCCCGTTGGCTTCAACTTCAATTCATATCAACAAATTATCGGCGACCGTTCCTTTTTCAATTCCTTCTGGATTTCCATTCAGCGGGTTGTGCTTGGTGCGACAATCACGTTTGTGGTGACCACGATGATGGCTTATCCGCTCTCACGAAGCCCACGCGAATTCCGGATGCGCAATGTATTCATGTGGATTCTCGTGTTCACACTGCTGTTCAACGGCGGACTGATTCCATGGTACATGACGGTGAAGGCGATAGGGCTGTATGATACCATCTGGGCACTTGTTCTTGGCGGTGGAGTGCCGGTATTTAACGTCATTCTGATCGTGAACTATTTCCGTAATCTGCCCAAGGAACTGGACGAGGCTGCGCTTGTGGACGGGGCCGGCCCTTGGCGAATGTTAATCACCATTTATGTACCGCTGGCCGTACCGGTACTGGCTACGGTCACATTGTTCACCATCGTCTACCATTGGAATGAGTTCTTCCATGGATTGGTGCTGACTTCAGGGCAGGATCATTATCCGCTGCAAACGTTAATCCAGCAATTCGTTGTGGTCATCGACGCGTCCAACATGACGGAAGATCAATATAAACGGATGAATGAGTTGTCTAATCAAACCCTAAATGCCGCAAAAATTTTCATTGCCATGCTTCCTGTACTTATTGTTTATCCGTTCCTTCAGCGGTTTTTCATTCACGGTATTACACTGGGTTCGGTGAAGGAGTAATTGAATAGGACATGGCCTGAGAACAAACGAATATCGTGACAGAATAGGTCTGTAGTCGATTATGTCGATACGGACCTATTTTTATTAAAGCGTTCAGTTAACTTGAGCTGCTCCGAACCAATTTTACTACTGCATTCAGGCTGTCTCTGAATGGCGAATGTGGAGTCGTGAAATTAACAACCCGTTTACATGAACATGAAACAAAAGAAATATTTCAGCTTTAACATTTAAGATGACAAACGAGGGAATGAGGACTGAATCATGAAGAACTATCCGATCATCGCCTCCATTACGGTTGATGAACAGATTGCACAGGCTATAGCAAGCGATGTGAAGCGAGTTATTCTGATGACAGGAAACATTACGAATCTTGGCTCCATCATAGACAGGTTGCATCAAAGCGGCAAACAGGCATATGTACATACCGAGATGGTATCCGGGATTGGACGAGATGCCTCGGCCATTCAATATCTTGCCGATGTGTTCAAAGTTGATGGTATCGTGACAACGAAGAGTAATGCGGTTTCTGCGGCCAAGCAAGCAGGCATACGGAGCATTCAGCGAATATTTGCCATTGATTCAGCAGCCATTGAGACTGCAGTTCGAATGATTAAGAGCTACAAACCTGATGAGGTTGAACTGATGCCGGGGCTGATGCCGCGAGTCATCGAAGAGCTGAATGAACGCATCACACAGCCGTTAATTGTTGGTGGGCTGATCCGGCATGAGGAAGAGATACAGCAAGCCCTAAAGAGTGGGGCAGATTATGTTTCGATAGGCCATGAGAAATTCTGGGCTTAATTTTCATACATTTATCCTTGGGTGGAGACGACGAGAAAACCCGGTGGTAAGTAAATCAATACAACCTTGATGTTGAAGGAGGGTGATTTGCTGCTGGGTTTTTTGTGTTGTCCAAAAAAATAACAGGAGGTAATTGAGCATGATTATTCAAGGAGTTGCTCATCGAGGCTATCCAAAGAAATATCCTGAAAATACGTTGTCATCCTTTTTAAAAGCGGTAGAACTTGGGTTCACACATCTCGAACTGGATGTACATCTCAGCAAAGATGGTATCCCGGTTGTCATTCATGATCATACGGTTGACCGCATGACGAATGGAACGGGCAGAGTAGCTGATTATTCAGCTTCGGAGCTGCAATCGTTCCACATAAAACAAGATGAGCACATACCAACTCTTGAAGAGGTGCTTCGAGCTTTGAAGGGGAAAATGGGACTTAATATCGAGCTTAAGCAGATGGGTGCCTACTATCCTCATCTGGAGGAGAAAGTACTTGAAGTGATTAAGGAATTCAACATGCTGGATCAGGTCGTCATTACGTCATTTGATTTTGACGCCTTGGAGAGAATCAGACAATTATCTAGTGAGGTACGCATCGGTCTGATTACCTTTGGTTGTTCGAAGGCTATTCTTGACTGGTCTGTAGAGATGGGAGCGACGTTCTTGTCCATGCACTACGCTTTTGTGACCGAGCATTATATTCATCGATGTCAAGAGCTGGGGATTCAACTGATGGCCTGGACTATTAACGAGACTTCCATCATGAAGAAATTTCAGGATTACCCGTCCGTGTGGGTCTGTACAGACGAGCTCGAATCCTTCAGGGATGTGTTGGAGCTGTCCAGCTCAGTATGAGTGGGCAAGGGTAAGGTTATGGAAAATGTGTATGATTACGATGCGTATTGCTTCGATCTAGACGGAACGATATATGTTAGCCAGATGATCCTTCCTGGCGTAAACAGCTTCATAAGCAGCTTGAGATCACAAGGCAAGCGTCTGTTGTTCTTAACGAATACTCCCGTACATACCAGGGAGGAATGCTACAAAAGGCTGCTGAGCCTGGGTGTACCATGCGAGCTTGACGAAATTCTGACCGCGGGATACGTGTCAGGGATGTATTTTGCAGAGTATGCGCCTGATGCCAGGGTACTGGTTGTAGGTGAAGAGGCTTTGCGGAGTGAACTTCGAGCGATCGGGATCACTATGACGGAAGATCCAACTCATTCAACGCATGTATTAGTCGGAATGGATCGGCAGTTCCATTACGATAAGCTTCATCTGGCGGCAAAAGCAGTTCGTCATGGAGCAGTTCTCATGGCAACGAATCCGGACAGCTGCTGTCCCGTCCAGGGAGACATCATTCCGGACACCGGCTCGATTTTAAGCTCGATTGAGGCAGCCAGCCAGCAGAAAGCATCGGTCGTGATTGGTAAACCTTCCCGTTACTACGCAGAGAAGGCACTCCAGCTTTTGAATGTGAACAAAAGCAGTTGCCTCATGATAGGTGATCGGTTGGAAACAGACATTTTATTTGGTCAGCAGAATGGAATGAAGACGGCTCTCGTGCTTACAGGTATTTCCTCAAGAGAGGATATCCAGGAGACAGGAATCCTTCCAGACTATATATGGTCTTCTTTCAACGAATGCATCATGGAGCAGGATAACCAATACGAGCATTCAACGGAGTTAAAGGTGAAGAGGACTTAAATAGCAATACGTATCGAAAAAATGATGGAGGTGGAGTTCATGCGTTTAGCGTTACTTGGTGATTATCACTATTCAAGCATGAGTCACGGAACGGAAGAGATGAAAGCTGCAAGAGTTCGTGCATATGAACATATGCTCAAGGCTTTTTTGGAGGTAGAGGCGGACTTTCATATCTCCATTGGGGATTTGACGCATGAAGGAACGGCTCAGGAATTCCGATCGATTTTCTCCTTCCTTTCCAGGAGTGAACGGAACTTCATTCATGTGCTTGGCAATCATGACACGTATTCGATACCGAAGCATGAAATCTCCAAATTAACAGGTCAAGATCGCTATCGGGCGATTGACACGCCTCATGCCAAGCTGATTTTTCTGGACACGACCCAGGAAATGAATCCTGCAGATTGGGGAGGGGAGCTGGACGAAGAGCAGCTGACATGGCTCAAAGAAGAGCTTAACAATTCACTTGATAGGCAAGTACTTCTCTTCGGGCACCATCCAGTATTTGATACCACTGCACGCTCGACACTCGATAAGCTGTACATTCGTCCACAGGATGAACTGAAGAGCATATTCAATAATCAACCGGAAGGCGGCGTCTATTTCTGCGGACATAATCACATAAACTCCATTGTGAAGCAGGGGAAGTGGCACTATGTTCAGACCGCAGCTTGCCTTGACGTTCCGGCATACCGTGTTATCGAAGTCCATGAGGGGCAGGTAGAGATAACTCACCATCCGATACAGGGGGCGGGTCTCCTCGATGATATTCAGAGCTTTTGCTGTGATATGCCAGGCTTTGGCCCTGTCGCTGGTGCATTAGGAGAAGAAAGTGACCTTATTTTATCCGTTCAATTCGCATCGGCCGCTCAATAAATGAAAGAGGAGGGAAGCTCATGGCACAAATTGTGTTGAAGCAGATTGAAAAAAGCTTCAAGCAGGATAAAGTCATTGAGGGTCTGGATCTGACCATTGAGGATGGTTCCTTTACGGTATTGGTCGGCCCATCTGGCTGTGGAAAATCGACGACACTACGCATGATCGCAGGGCTCGAGAAAGAAACGGGCGGAGAAATTTGGATCGGAGATCAATGTGTCAATGGTGTAGAACCAGGCAAGCGCAATGTGGCCATGGTATTTCAGAACTATGCTTTGTATCCAATGATGACAGTCAAGGAGAACATCGAGTTCGGACTCGTAAATCGCAAGGTCCCCCGGCCCGAACGCGAGCGCCTCGTTAAGGAAATCACAGAGGTTGTCGGTCTGGCAGAGTACCTGCATAAGAAGCCGCAAGCTCTGTCTGGAGGTCAGCGCCAGCGGGTTGCCTTGGCTCGGGCCATGGTGAAGAGTCCTGCGGTCTTTCTGATGGACGAGCCATTGTCGAATCTCGATGCCAAACTTCGTCATCAAATGCGAACGGAGTTAATTCAGCTTCACAAACGGCTAGGCGCAACCTTTGTCTTTGTTACACATGATCAGGTTGAGGCGATGTCGATGGGAGATCGTATCGTCATCATGAACAAAGGACTGATTCAACAAGCAGATGGTCCAATGAAAATCTACGACGATCCCGATAATGTGTTCACAGCCCAGTTTATTGGTACACCGCCGATGAATGTGATTGATCGTGAACGTATCCTGCCATACTTGAATGGGCAGCTGCATGATAATATTGGGCAGGTTGGTTTCAGGCCGGAGAAAGCAACAATGACACTTGAGAACCGCGCGCAGTCCGGACTTGTTCATTTCCCGGGCCGGATCATGACACGTGAGACACTAGGTGCAGAAATCATCTATCAACTGGATTCCGCGCTTGGACTTGTGTCTGTGAAGAGTTTTTTGAAGCCGCTGGAGTCAGCTTCCGAGGTGAACATCACGGTCTCCATGCAGGACCTGTACTACTTCGATCGGAACGGAGTCCGTGCTCGTCAGCATGAGAGATCCGCAGAGAGAGAGCTCATTGTCCTGGGAGGGAAATATTCATGACCGTTTGGTCCAGATTTCGTCCCTATGTCATGGTGGCTCCCTCTATCGTGATATTTTCGATCTTTTTCATCTATCCGATCTTCTATATGATTTTCCTCAGTTTTTACAACTGGGACTTCATTAATCCGGTCAAGGAGTTTGTAGGCTTCAACAACTTTGCCGAGTTATTTAAGGATAGTGCGTTTCTTCAGGTCCTGAGCAATTCCTTGAACTATACGCTTCTTTCCGTATCCTTATCCATTGTGATTTCACTACTGCTAGCCATATGGCTGAATCGGGAAGGCGCATGGTATGGGTTTGTTCAGGGTGCGCTATTTAGTCCACATATTGTTTCTCTTGTATCTGTATCCCTGGTGTGGATGTGGCTGATGGATCCCAAATTCGGTTTGCTTAACGGTTTGCTGGACATGGTTGGCTTGCCCAAGCTGGAATGGCTCAGCAGTCCTGACAGTTCATTACTGTCACTTGTCCTTGTTTCGGTCTGGAAGGGCGTGGGTTATAACGCGCTCATCTTCATCGCTGGACTTCAAAGCATTCCAAAGGATGTGTATGAAGCTTCAGCTCTGGACGAGGCCAGTTGGTGGCGGAAGTTCTACAAGATTACGTTGCCAATGCTCTCACCGACCCTTTTTTTCCTAATTATCATTAATCTGATCAGTTCGTTCCAGGTATTCGAAACCATAGCCATCATGACTAATGGAGGTCCAATCAATTCAACGAACACGCTCGTCTTTTATATCTACGAATATGGATTCCGCTACTTCAAGATCGGTTACGCTTCGGCAGCTGGAGTTATCCTGCTTGTTGTCGTTGGTTTGCTTACATTAGTCTACTTCAAGCTGCTAAGCCGCAAGGTTCACTACCAATAGAAAGGAGCAAGGCAATATCATGGCAAGAAAGTCAATTCTGCGTACTCTGAACGTCACGGCCACGATCGTCCTGGTTGCGATTTTTGCTATCCCTTTTCTATGGATGATCTCAACATCATTGAAGTCGTATCCGGAGACCGTGATCTTTCCACCCCAATGGATCCCCTCCAAGGTGATGTGGAGCAATTTCCAGGCGGCATGGGAATCGGGACCTTTCTTGAAATATTTAATGAACAGTGTTGTCGTATCCATCAGTATCCTTCTTCTTCAATTTACGACCATTATATTGGCTGCCTATGCGTTTGCCAGATACTCCTTCAAAGGAGACAAGCTGTTATTTGGAATTACGATGGTCACTTTAATGATTCCAGGTCAGCTCATCTTTTTGCCCGTGTATTTGTTACTCAGCAAGTGGGGACTCATTAACAATTTGCTGGCACTTATTCTGCCCTTCGCTTCAAGCGCGTTTGGGATCTTCATGCTCAGGCAGTCATTCAAGCAGGTACAGGAAGAACTTATTGAAGCCGCACGGCTTGATCAGACACCTGAATGGAAGATCATCCTTAGGATTATGGTGCCGATGGCCCGTCCGACGCTGGTAACCTTCGCATTATTCAGTTTTATTGCACACTGGAACGATTATTTTTGGCCGCTTGTGATGACCACCTCGGATGCAGCCAGAACACTTCCGATTGGGATTTCCAAGCTTCGCGAGGTGGACGGAGGAGCGGCATGGCACATTTTGATGGCTGGAAACATGATTTTGGTCGTTCCGATTCTAATTGTTTTCTTATTTGGACAACGGCAAATTATTAAAGCATTCGTATATTCCGGTGTGAAATAATTCAATTCTTAATTTATGGGAGGGTTTATTCATGAAAAAATTTGGTTCGCTTTTGTTGGCAGGAACGCTTGCACTTGCTTTAGCTGGTTGTGGTGATTCCAATTCCGCAGTTTCAACTGATAATGCTGCTGCTTCTGGGAATTCGAATGGTGCGGCGAGTAAACCGGTCGAGATTACATATTGGTATTCATGGGGGGACAAGATTGCCGAGAACAATGAGAACCTGGTGAAAATGTTTAATGAATCCCAGGATGAAGTGATTGTGAAGGCCGAATATCAGGGATCGTATGCAGATCAGCATTCCAAGGCACAGGCAGCTTTTGCAGCGGGCAATGCTCCCGAAGTATGGCAAAATGAAATTGCTTCGGTTGGTGTATTTGCCGAATCCGGCATGACACAGGAGTTGACTTCTTTTGTAGAGAAGGATCAGCTTGATATGGATGATTTCATTCCAGGTCTGATGGGGAATTCCTACGTGAATGACAAGCTGTATGCTCTGCCTTATTTACGCAGTACACCTATCCTGTACTTCAACCGTACGATGCTGGAGGAGGCAGGACTTGATCCTGCAGGACCGAAGAATTGGACTGAATTTGAAGATTATGCACGCAAGCTAACGATTAAGGATCAGCGCTATGGCATCTCGATGCCTGTCGATATTTGGTTCTATGAAGCTTTTGTGAGACAGAGCGGAGGAACGATGATTAGTGAGGATGGGAAAAGTGCAGCATTCAATAATGAAACGGGAATTGCACCTGTGAAGTTGTGGCTGAAGATGAAGGATGAAGGCATCATGAGCATCGGTACGACGGATGATGCGGGTACGCAAGCCAAGACCGATTTCCACAATCAGCGTTCAGCGATGCTGTTCGCTTCCACTGCAGACTTGACCAATAATATGAAGGTTGCAGAAGAGCAGGGCTTTGAACTTGGAACAACATTTATGCCTGCGAATGATACGTTTGGTGTACCAACGGGTGGTGCCAACCTGGTGATGACCTCTGGCCTGTCCCCCGAAAAGCAGGAAGCGGCGTGGAAGTTTATCAAGTGGATGACCTCGAAAGAGCAAACGATCTATGCGAGCTCCTTCACGGGATATTTACCTAGCCGAATCAGCGCGGTGGAAAGTGATGAAATGAAGAAGCTCTATGAAGAAAAGCCGCTGTTCAAAGTAGCGGTGGACCAACTGGAATATGCAGGTCCTCGTCCGATGCAGAAGGTTTATCCTGAGATTGGTGAGATGATTAAGGATGAGATCCTTCGTGCGGTTGTTGATTCCTCCGTTACGGCAGAGGCAGCAATAGCCGAAGCTGCGAAGAAGGCAGATACCTTGCTAAGTAAGTAGAACAATGATGATAGTGCAAAGGGGTTAGAAGGTAATTTTCCGCTAGCCCCTTTGTTATGTCCCAGGGAAATTGAGAGAATCTAGCTTAGCGCTTCATAACGAGGGACAAAACCTGGCCTAAGGGTTGTGAATCTATTCTCCAGTTGCGTTGATTTAACAATGACATCACTTGATTTTGACTTGTTCATATTCAGTTCATACTGCCGTCACGAAGTAGACATCTTGCTTGGTTACACTTCAACTATGTCGCCAAGGCGACGCTTCAGAAGCGAAGACAGGAGAAGATGAACGTGGCAAAAACGGTGGAAATACAAACAACGGGAACGAGAAGCCGTAAGAAACGAAACTTATGGTTGAAAATAATCGGAGGTATCGCCGGTGGACTTATACTGTTCATGGGCATCGTATTTGTGGTGAATGCCATCAGTAACGGATTGGAGAAAAAGAAAATCGAACCGTATGGCCAGTATGTCCATGTGGATGGGAAAAAGATGAATGCGTATATTCAAGGAGAGGGTGAGCAGACGATTGTTCTGCTTCCGGGACAAGGAACTCCATCGCCAGTGCTTGATTTCAAATTGTTGATTGATGAATTGTCTCCCGATTACAGAGTCGTAGCCATTGAGCCTTTCGGTTATGGGTTGAGTGACGAAACAGAGAAGGAGAGAACAACGGAGAATATCATCAGCGAATATCACGAAGCTGTTCAGCAGCTTGGTATTGACCGTTATATTCTGATGGGGCATTCAATCACGGGACTTTATGGAGTATCCTATGTGAACACGTATCCGGATGAAGTTCTTGCTTTTGTCGGCATTGACAGCAGTGTTCCCAATCAACCCGGCATGGATGTGCAATTGCCTCTGGGATTGATGCAGTTCCTTCAGGATTCAGGTTGGATGAGATTCATTAAAGCAGTGAGTGCAGATCCTTATGCGTCCCTTGATTTCGATGAACATACCAAAGAGCAGATGGACTTGATTTCGAATCAAGTTGCGTCCAATCCAACGATGATGGATGAGCTAAGGCATCTTGGTTCCAATTTCAAAAATGGAGAACAACTCACTTACCCTCCTGATCTGCCAGTGCTTCTCTTTGTTCAATCGAATAATGAAAACAATCCGCAGTGGGTTCCGCTGCATGAGGAGCAAGCCAAACGATCTGCACAGGGCAAACTCATACCGATGGAAGGTTCACATTACCTGCATCATACAAAATTCAAAGAAATTGCCGAGGAATTCAAAGAGTACATGAAGCATATCGAATAGATTGGTTGATCATTAAACTGCGGTACCGTAATAGGTACCGTGTTTTTTTATTATGCATTTCCGATTTTCGGATGACCCATAAGGGAATGTATCCCTACCGGAAAAACGAATGAATTAATTCCAATCTATCTATATAGTTCGTAATTAAGTGTGAACAAATCGGTTGATTCGTTGACAATGCGTGTTACTTTGATTAAAATACGAAATGGACATCAGGTTATAACAGATATGAGGATCACTTTTTGGGTCTCTAAGCTTAGCTGTTCAATCCTAATGACGAATATAGGAGCGATAAATTTACAATCCTATACGAAGATTAGGATTTTTTTGTTTTTATCTAATCCAGAAATAATTTGAAAGTTGGAGGCTGGCTTTACCATGAACAACTGGTTCAAACTGAAAGAAAGAGGCACGAGTGTTTCAACAGAAATCATCGCAGGGATCACGACATTCTTCACGATGGTATACATAGTGATCGTAAACCCGGGAATACTCAGCAGCACGGGGATGGAGTTCAACGGGGTATTCATTGCAACGGTACTGGCGAGCATTGTGGCAACGCTGATTATGGGGATTTGGTCCAACTATCCGATCGTTATCGCGCCGGGTATGGGTCTGAATGCATTCTTTGCCTATAGTGTAGTTGCGGGATATGGTGTGTCTTGGCAGGTTGCACTGGGCGCAGTATTTATCGCAGGGCTTTTATTTATTGTTTTATCACTTACTTCTTTCCGCTACATGCTGCTTGATGCCATTCCGGCGAGTCTTAAGCATGCGATTACAGCAGGGATCGGTCTGTTTATTACGACAGTAGGCTTGCAAAATGCGGGAATTATTGCCGATTCGGAATCGAATTTGATTACCATCGGGAACTTGGCAGAGCCAATGACCTACCTGACGATTATTGGGTTGATTATTACGGTTGTGTTAATGGCTTACAATGTAAAAGGTTATCTGTTCATCGGAATGGTGGTTACAGCGATTCTAGCCTGGATGATGGGACTATTTCAAATGCCTGAATCAATCGTATCCATGCCGGAAGGACTTACAGCAACGGCTTTCCAACTGGATTTGGCAGGTGTATTCTCGAATGGCTTGTATACGATCATCTTCACCTTCCTGTTAATCACGCTGTTTGATACAACGGGAACGATGCTTGGTGTTGCAGAACAGGCAGGACTCCTGAAGGACGGGAAATTCCCTCGCTCACGCGGTGCACTCTTGGCAGATGCCGTAGGAACAACCACCGGCGCCTTGCTCGGAACCAGCCCAACATCGGCTTATATCGAGTCCAGCACAGGGGTAGCTGCGGGAGGAAGAACGGGACTGGCGGCAGTAACGGTAAGTGTGCTGCTTGCGCTTACGCTGTTCTTCACACCTATTGTAAGTGTAATATCCGGTATTCCGGCAATTACTTCTCCGGCATTGATTATTGTCGGGTACTTCATGATCAGTGTTATCAGCAAAATCAACTGGAAGGATCTCGAAGAAACATTTCCTGCTTTCCTGATTATCATCCTTACTCCACTAACGCACAGTATTGCGACAGGTATTGGCGTAGGATTCATCTTCTATCCCGTTCTGAAGCTGCTTCGTGGTAAAGGTAAGGATGTTCATCCGGTATTCTACGTGTTTGCGGTATTGTTCTTCATCCAGCTTGTATTTCTGGATCACTAAAAAACGATTTAAAATAGAAGGAGAGCTGCTTGTAATTATACAGGCGGCTCTCCTTTTTTGTTTTATTTTGTTTGGATATCAAGCACAATCTTACACGATTGAAAGATTCATGAAAGCTTGATAGATAGGAGCTTTTTTCCATTGTCGGTATACTTGAACCATAAATGGCTGCTCAGTATAGCCAATGATTATGGGAGGAGTTACAGATGGATTTCATTCAAGTGATACAGAAACTATTGCCTGTCATGGGTGTTGCATTAATAGTCGGTCTCATGGCCTTGGGAATCGTGTTTATGGCGTATAGGTTGTACAGAAAAAGAGGTGGAAAACGCATCATAAAATTATGGCAGTTTATAGCCTCATTTTCGTTGATGGGCTGGCTGATCATGGTCATGATGTTAACAACATTTAGCAGAGGGGCTAATTTTGACGGATGGGTAAACCTGGAGTTGTTCAGCGGCTATGTAAGTGCATGGAATCAATGGTCCCTGAGCGAATTCCAGCTTATTATTTTCAATATGTTGATGTTCGCACCGCTAGGCTTCCTGCTTCCGCTTCTGGGAATGAAGACACGTGGCTTCAAGTCGATATTCATCATATCGCTGATGATCACAATAGGTATAGAAACATTCCAGATGGTGACGGGCAGAGGAATTTTTGAACTGGATGACATATTGCACAATACGCTCGGCAGTTTAGCGGGATACGGGTTGATGAGTGCAATCCTTGATATCAGGCAGCAAAAGAGAATATCCCTCAAAGCTATGTTTCGTGCGTTCTGCATTCCTTTGACCTTTGTACTGTTATTTACAGGGGCCCTCATCATGTATTCCAGCCAAGAGCTCGGGAACCTTGCCATTCGTCCAGCCACATCGCAGAAAATGAATGAGGTCAATGTGACGCTAGACACGAAACTGCCCGACCACGCTGAACCCGTAGCACTATATCGAAGCTTTGAGATTCATAACATGGAGTATGCCAAGCAGATGGTTTCATTACTGAGTGATCATTTTCAACTGCAGCAGAGAGGTCACATCTCCATTGACGGATTCAACCGGATCTGGAGTCTGTATGACAGCGGAGGGACCGATTACACCTTTAATTACAACGTGAATAGCGGTAATTGGTCGTTGGCACCTAATCAGTATGCGACGAACTCAATGCAGGTGGAGGTTCTGGAAGAAAAAGGAACCACCTACGGTAAGTGGCTAAGTCAGCATGGATTACTGCCTAAGGAAGCTGAATTTAGTACACAAAATGAAGATACCGTTCGATGGGATTTGCATATGACCAACTCCGAAATGTCAACAGAACAGCGAGACTTTGATCATGGGATGATCATCATTGTTCCTGCGGCAGAGGGTCTTATTCCACAGGATTTGTTCTATTCCATGAATAAAAATAAATATATTCGTACCGTTGATGTGAGCAGTCCGGCGCAAGCGTATGAAGAAGTTCTCAGAGGGAATTTCTACATGTATAATGATCTGCAAAAAGGCGACAATTTGATTGTAAAGAGTTATGAGCTGACTTATACCTACGATTCAAAAGGTTATTACCAGCCAGTGTACCAATTCGAGGGAACCGTTAATGGGGAAGAGTGGAGTACTCTGATTCCGGCCTTGAAGAATTGACTACTAAAGAGAAATAAGGAATTGGCCAAGATGAAGACTCACGATATGAACTAGATACGTGAAGAACAAAAAAACGGGATGAGATGCAGGATTGTAGAAAAAGCGAGCAGACGGCTCGCTTTTTCTAATTGTAGTTCTATACACGGGAAAAGTTTACCCGCTCCAATTCTTTTAGTTTGTTGTAACAGTCTTGCCGCGTTCAGATTATGTTTCACTGTGCCCAAAACGTTTCTCTAGACCCACATAATCTCTCGATGATACTATCAAAAACGTGCTAGAAGACTGGGGATTGCAGGAGGATTTTATTCGTGGATCAACTGAAGTACGACAATCTAAAAATGGGTGAACTAGGAGCCATTATTAGCATCATTGCTTATATATGCCTGACTGCATTAAAACTGGTTATTGGTTCCATCGCAGGCTCGGAAGCGCTCAAAGCAGATGGTTTGAATAACGCAACCGATATTGTGGCCTCGATCGCCGTCCTTATTGGACTCAGGCTTGCTCAACGTCCAGCAGACAAGGATCATACATATGGTCACTGGAGAGCGGAGACCGTTGCATCGTTAGTTGCTTCGTTCATCATGATGGCTGTTGGTTTACAAGTTTTATTTGAAGCCATTGGTTCCGTTTTTCAAGGGGAAAATGAATCGCCGGATCTGATTGCCGCATATACAGGCATTTTCTGTGCAGTTGTGATGTACTTGGTCTATCGGTTTAATAAACGACTTGCTACCAAAATCAAAAGCCAGGCTGTTATGGCAGCAGCTCGTGATAATATATCCGATGCTTGGGTAAGTGCCGGTACCGTCATTGGAATTGTAGGCTCGCAGTTTGGTCTGCCTTGGCTTGACCCGGTAACAGCAGTCATCGTAGGTTTCCTCATTTGTAAAACAGCATGGGACATTTTCAAAGAGGCTACACACCATTTAACAGACGGCTTTGATGTGGAGCTTATTCGGGAGTACAGAAAAACCATTGCTACGATTGATGGGGTAGAGACAGTGAAAGATGTAAGAGCGAGAAGCTACGGAAATAATGCGGTTGTAGACGTCGTTATTACGGTTCGTTCTGACCTGGACCTACAGCAAGCACACGATATATGCACCGATGTTGAAGACGAATTGCTCCGAGAACACGACGTGTATACTGTACATGTACATGTTGAACCCGAGATATGGGAAGAATCCGTGTAAACGATTAGAAGATGTAAACCAGTGGACGTTAACTCGTCCATTGGTTTTTTATTTTTTTCATCAATAATTAGGAATGACAAAAGTATCAACTTTGCTCATTAGAATGCACCATTGAAGGCTATTGCCTATATATTGTTGTAGAAAAGGAGCTGACGGATCGTGATGAATTATGTTCCAACGTATTATTATCCTGTCTATCGAAAATCAGATCATTTGAGCTGGACGCCAGCCAGTGTCGAACTAAACAGGAAGCTCAGATCATTATGGGAACAGCATGTGTTCTGGACGAGATTAACCGTAAACAGTATCGTCGATGGGCTTGAGGATGTCCAGCCAACAACTGCAAGACTTTTACGCAATCCAAGTGATTTCGCCATGTTGCTTGAACCGTTGTACGGGACGGCTATTGCCAAGCGATTTGAAACGTTGTTCAGAGAACATTTAACCATTGCGGCTGAACTTGTTAGTAACTTGAAATCAGGTAACACGACAGCTGCAGAAGATGCTCAGAAACGGTGGTATGCGAATGCAGATGCAATAGCAGCCTTTCTGGCACAAATTAATCCATACTGGTCTCAAATCGAATGGCAACGAATGATGCATGAACATTTACGTCTCCTCACGGAAGAGGTGGCAACTCGGATAGCGAAAGATTACGTAAGAAATGTTGCAATAAGTGATTCCATTCAACAACAGGCGTTAGAGATGGCGGACATGATGACAATGGGAATTGTACAACAATTCCCGGCGGTGTTTCAGTATTAATCAACATGCATGAAGAGCAATCCAATTCAATTATCTGGATAGTTAAATAAGAGCATTAGAACAATAAGTCGCTATTTAAGCGACTTTTTTCGATTCTCAATGATTCAGTAAAATACGAGGAGTTCCTCACCCGATGGAGGTTTGCTAAATTTGCATTAATATGGATAATAGTGGTACAGGATATGAGAGGAGTGATGTCTTATGAGAAGACATTTATACGATAACAGGGCAGATCAAAATGGGGGGAACACGTTTAAGTAGCCCTATAAACGGCGTGAATCCCCCAAATGGTGAGGGGACGATAGTATGGGTCAAAAATCGATTCCATTCAAGATGAATCGTGTATCATTCGAACTTCAAGAAGACCATGATTTCACATGGCTGCAATCGCTTGGTACCGTCTTTAGCGTGTTTGACCAGCAGGACTCGGGTAACATCAGTTTTGGAGTTGAGATTAACGGCAAGAAGCGATTTGTTAAATATGCGGGTTGCAGACCCATGGATTTTTCGGGTAATCCCGGAGATGCAATTTCCAGGCTAAGGAGTGCCATGCCACTGTACAATACTTTGGCCCATCCTAATCTCATTGAACTTATAGATCATTTTGAAACGAGAAATGGGTATGCTGCCATTTTTGAATGGTTTACTGGCGAATGCCTGCATTCACACTGGTTATTTGCAGGTGAAGCGAAACATAGTCATCCGGAATCGCCCTTTTATAAATATAAACAGCTATCTGTTGAGCAAAGGCTGCATTCACTGGATAAGATATTTGAGTTTCATCAACACGTGGAGTCCAAAGGATACGTTGCTGTTGATTTTTATGACGGTAGTATTCTGTATGATTTTACAACGGATGAAACGAAGATCTGTGATATTGACTTCTATAGAGCGGCTCCTTCTGTCAATGACATGGGAGAGAACTTTTGGGGAGCAGCACGCTCAAAGGCACCGGAAGAGTTCACACGGGGGGCGTCTATTGATGCGAGAACGAATGTGTTTACCATGGGAGCCATTGCATTCGGGCTGCTGGGTGGTGAGATGGATCATTCATTTGCAAAATGGGAAGCAAACAGATCGCTATATGAAGTCGCTTTACGAGCGGTTAGTCAGGATCGTGATCAACGATACAGATGTGTCCGTGAATTTTTCATTGCTTGGAATGCAGCTAAAAACAAGACACTGGACTTATAAGAGCTTAGGAGTTTAGGAGCTTCAAAGTCATGTCCTTTTTTTCAGAGTTACTTGAGTACAAAGGGATTTAACAATTGAACATTTCCTGACTAAAAGTCGCTATTTAGCGGCTTTTTTTAATTACATGGGCTGATTTTTTACGTCTGGAAAGAGTTTAGGAACTTCATCTCTTTGCATTTTATGTTGTTCATACTCCGTTCATATTGTATTCATTCAGAGGACAACTTGGTTGGTTAGACTTGCATCAGTGGACCGGAAAGTCAATGTACAGATGACAAGAGGAGCTGAAAGAGATTGACACTACAAGCAGCAAAGGAAGTAAGGAATCGTACATTATTCAAGAAAGTGTTACATATTTTACTTAAAATCATCGCTGCAATCGTTATAGCCATCCTGCTTTTTGTAGCCAGCGTGTATACATTTAACAAGGTTAGCAGTTATTCAGAACAAAAAAGAACGGAACCCTACGGTCAGCTTGTATCTGTGGACGGGAAACAGATGAATGTTTCGATTCAGGGGAAAGGCGAAGAGACGGTCGTCCTGTTACCCGGTTATGGAACTGCGGCACCTGCGCTTGATTTTAAACCGCTCATTACAGAACTATCACCATTTTACAAAGTCGTCGTCGTAGAGCCTTTTGGTTACGGATTGAGCGATCAGACCGAGAAGGAGCGCAGCACTGCAAATATCGTAAGTGAAATTCATGAAGCATTACAAAGCCTCCATATTGACCGGTACATTCTCATGGGGCATTCCATATCAGGGATCTATAGTCTGGATTATGTGAACCAATATCCGGATGAGGTGAGAGCATTTATCGGGCTGGATAGCAGTGTTCCAACGCTGAAAGAAGAACAGACCATTGATTCATCGGTGACAACTCCGATTAAATGGTTTCGTAACCTGGGCTTCCACCGCATACAGTTAAAATTAAGCACGGACCCTTATGAAGGACTGCCATATGATCAACAAACCAAAGAGCAAATAGACATCTTCATACGTAAAAACATGTATAACAACACGCAGTTGAACGAGGCAGAGCACATGTATACCAACTTTACTGAAGCCGAGAAGCTATCGTTCCCTCAAAACTTACCTGTTCTCCTCTTTGTTCAAGCGAATAACGCTGCAACGGATCAATGGGTTCCCGAACATGAGAAGCAAATAAAGGATTCTACTCATGCAGAAATGGTCCTAATGGATGCGGGACATTACTTGTATCGTTCCCATCCCCAAGAAATCTCTGAAAAAATCAAGGAGTTCACCAGTGTATTAAAATAAACAGGGCAGAAACCTGTTGAACTTACCATAAAACAAAAAAGAAGCGAGCTCGTGTTAGCAGTACACGGCTCGCTTCCTGGTGTTTACATACGTCTCAAACCAGCAGGCATTAATGCCTGCCTATTCGCCTTGCTCTCTGGAGTAAATATATGAAGTACGGTGCTCCAATCACGGACGTCACGATTCCTGCAGGCACTTCGCGCGGAATAATGAGGATCCGGCCCACTATATCGCCTAGAACAATCAGTATGGCGCCAATCACAGCAGCCATGGGCAGGCGCCACTGGTTCTGTGTACCGACAAGCGTTCGGGCTATATGTGGGGCTAGCAGGCCAATGAATCCGATGGCCCCTACCGCCGATACGGAAGCGCCTGTTAGACAGACGGAAAGTAAGAGCAACCATAACCGCTCCCGGCGCACAAGAAGTCCAAGTGAGATGCTTATTGCATCACCGACTTCCAGAATATTCAGTTTTTTGGCGTTGCCGATGGCAATCGTCAGTATCAGAAGGAGGAGTGGTGCAAGTGGTCGTAATTGCTCCCAACCTCTTCCCCAGAGACTGCCCGACATCCAGAGCAGCGCCATGTTGACATTGGTAGGATAGGTAACGATATAGTACTGCACACCCGCTTGAAATACAGAACCTACGGCGACACCAACGAGTGCAAGTGTTGCGGGTGCAAGTGTCAGTCTGCGGCTGATCAGGATAAGAATAGCCAGGGACAATAGTGCTCCGCCAAATGCAGCAGCAGGCAAAATGCTTGCTGTTGCTGCCGGAAACAGAAAAATGACCGAGACTGCGGCAAAGCTTGCGCCTTGTGTTATACCAATTACATCCGGGCTGGCCAAATGATTGCGCAGGATGGTTTGCAGAATGGCTCCGGCTACAGCCAGGCCGCTTCCAGCTGCAATGGCGACCAGTGTACGCGGCAGTCTTACTTCATGTACGATGAAATAGGATCGGCTATTAGGGTCAGTCAGCCCGCTGATTATGTCTATTGGTGCAATGGGGACAGCTCCGGCAGCAATCGAAACAAGGGCAAGCAGGAATAACAGAATGATGCCTGAACCGAGAATCCAGTTATTGCTCATCAGCCTTTCCCTCCTTGCCTGCGAGCGAGATAGATAAAGACGGGAGCCCCGATAACTGCCATGACAATGCCTACCGGGGAATCGAACGGGAAGGAAATCAACCGGCTCATCACGTCGGCAAGCAGTAGTAGGATGCTGCCAAGCAGCATCGCAAGTGTCAGAAGAACGCCAGGCGAAGAGCCGGAACCAAGCATTGCACGGGCGACATGCGGTACGATCAGGCAGACGAAGCCGATTGGGCCGCAGATTGCCACAGCTGATCCGGCCAAAAGCACAACGAGGATCATGGCAAATGCACGCACACCTTTGAGTCGGGTCCCTAATCCGATAGCAACTTCATCGTCCAATGCCAACGTACGCAGAGAAGGTAGTAGCAGGACGACTAGCAGCAGCACGATGCCCAGCAAAGGTGCCAACAGTTGAATATGCTGCCAACTGGCATGATTGACCGATCCGGCCAGCCAGAAAATCATACTCTCTGTATTGTACTGGTTCAGAATCATAGCTCCCTCGGTAAGCGAAGCAAACAGAAAGTGTATAGCAATGCCTGCCAGAGCAAGCATAACGTGCTGCTGCGCTCCTTGGCCCGAAAGCATCCAGATCGCCAGAGCACCAAGCATGGCTCCTGCAAAAGCCAGCCCGATGGAGGACAGTAGACTGGCTGCAGGAAAGAGGAGCATTCCTGTGACGACGGCCAGCGATGCTCCGGCATTGATGCCGAATACATGCGGTGAAGCGAGCGGATTTTTGGTCACAATCTGAGTTAGCAGACCTGCCAAAGCTAACTGTGCTCCAATCATACATGCCAGCACCGCGCGTGGCAGCCGAAGTGTGCGTATGTAGAGATGCTCCTTCGAGTCACCTGTTCCGGAGAAGAGGGCCTCGAAGATCGTATGCCAGCTGATCCGTGCCATACCGACTTTGAGACTGAGCAGAAAACTAAGAATAAGCAGCATGACAGCGGAGAAAAAAAGAAGCAGCAGAACCATCGAATGGTTCTGCCTACTCTTCGGTATAAATCCGATTCTCACCTTGATCATTTCTCCAGATTGGCTGTCATATCAGCCATAATTTGCTCCGATCCGAGCAGACCGCGGGAGAGTGACCAATTGCGGCGCTCGACGGTATATATTTGTTTGGAGGATACCGCATCCAGACTGTTCCACAGCGGATTTTTCTCCCACTCGTTCGCAATCGTGACTTCAGCAGTCGGCATGAGGAAGAGTACTTGCGGGTTAAGCTCGGACAAGTTCTCAAGCGTTAACTCAGGGTATGACTTTTCGTTCTGCAATGGATCTGTGAAACCGAGAAATTTCACGATTGAGCCAGTATAGGAATGGTCAGAGTGTCCGAAGAAGCCAGTGGGATTGACGACAGCGGGCAGAATGGTCAGGTCCTTGCCTGTTAGCTTGGCTTTGATGTCTTGAACGAATTGCTCATGCTCAGCTAGACGCTCTGAGCCTTCTTGTTCCTTGCCAACCGCTGTTGCAAGGATATTGAAGTTCTTCAGCATCTGATCATAATCCGCCTGAAAATCGTCCAGCACCAATAGCGGAGCAATTTTCTCGAGCTGTGGAATTGCTGCGCCGTGTTTATTGATGTCTACGATGATCAAATCCGGCTGCACGGAGCTGATCAGTTCGATGTTCGGTTCGTAGCGGGAGCCTACAGACAGGTAGTCACCAAGCTTGTCCTTCACCGAATCCATGAACAGCTCAGGTGTGCCGTCATCCGCGATGCCTACTGGCTGCACGCCCAATGAGACAAGCATGTCGGTGAAGCTGAAGTCCATGGCCACGATTCGTTCAGGTGCTTTGTCCAGCTGCAGTTCACCCCGGGCGTCTGTCACAGTGATTCCGCCGGATGCAGTACCACTGTCGGCAGAGACATTGGTCGTGCTGTTCCCAGCTGCGCCTTCCGTTTGTGCCGAAGTATTCTTTGTATTGCCAGCTTGCCCGCAGGCAGCCAGACTCAGCATAACCACAAGGATCAGACTGAGGGAGATCAAATGTTTCATGCGATGGTGTACCATATGTTCCTCCTTGAAATGATAATGATAATTATTCTCTATCAGATAGTATCATGTCATTTCAAACAGCAACATGTATAAATCCATGATGAAGCATGTCGTATTATTAGATTCTTTTCAAATCTCGTATATATTCGACAGGGCTCTTGCCGGTCACATTCTTAAACGTACGGCTAAAATGAAAATAATCGGCAAAGCCGACGCTCTGTGCCGCTTGCTTTGGAGACATGCGATCCAGCTCGAATAGCTCCTTTGCTTTTTCGATACGCAATTGCTTGAGATAATGGCTGACAGTCATGCCCATGCGTTCCTTGAAACGCACACTGAAATGTCCGGGACTGAGACTGGCTCGTTCTGCAAGCATGGTCAGCGTCAATCTCAGCATGTAATGCTCTTCAATGTACTGCACAGACTTCTCGATGCGTGCATCCGCTGAATGCAGATCATCACTAATCCTGCTTTCATACATGAAAAAATAAAGGATACGTTCAAGCATCATGCGGCTGCGGAATCTGCTTGCATGACTTTCATCCTCATCCTCATCGGACGCCGGAGAGGTTTGAAGCTGAAGCAAGGCGTCAACCATATACTGCACCTTGATCCCACTTAGAAGGCGCAGCGGCCCGTCCCAATTCCATGAAGTATTTACCGGAACAATTCCATAAGTGATAACGACATATTCGGCTTGACGACCTGATGGCAGCTGTAAGGTAACAGGACCTTTTGAGGAGTGGCAAGCGTAACCGTGCGATACCGGTTTGGATTCACCTGTGTTTGTTATGATGAGCAGATAACCCTTCCGAATGATGATTAGTTTCTCATAGCCTGGATCGGGCACGATCTGACAAGGATCATGAAACATTTCAATTTTCTTAAATACGGGGATGATGGTGTTTAATTGTTGAAAACTCATGAAGTCTCCCTCTTTTTTTGGATTAACTATAGCATGGGTGTTGCAGGGCTTGGCAAGTGTAGGTGGTCAGTATCATTATAGATAAGTGAAGCCGCTCCATCATTGGAGCGGCTTTGTATAAAATTTATGGCTTAGAGTGGACGTATCCAAATTGAATATGATGATTAAAGGTGCCGTTTCGTAAACTTCCGGTTAGGCTAGAGATCAAACTTTACACCGGTTAAACTCTCGCTAAGCTGCCACAATCGTTCTGCTGAATCAGAGTCAATGGCCCAAGGCAGTACACCCGGCATATCTTGCACCGTAGGTACAGCTCTGGCAATGTTCACATCTAAACAGTAAACCCCGCCTTGATCTTCCAGAGTCGGACTTGTGGCACACCATACACTCGTTGCTGCTCCTTGCTCTTCTGTCTTGAGATCCATGCCAAAGTCCAAATTATTCAATTCTTCCTCGGACAAAAAGCGTGACAAATCGGTATAGATTGCTCCAGGATGTACAGCGAATGACCGAATGCCATAATCATACCCAAATTTATCTAATGAAACGGCAAAAAGGGAGTTTGCAGATTTGGACTGTCCGTAAGCTCTCCATTTCTCATATTGCTCTTGTTCGAAATTTGGGTCTTCAAAGTTAACTCCGCCAAACACAATGCCTGATGAGGAGACCGATACCACTCTAGCGCTTCCTGATTGTTTAAGGGCAGGCCACAAACGTGCAGTGAGCTGGAAATGTCCTAGATGATTCGTAGCGATTTGGGATTCATACCCACGGAAATCCCGGGTCAGAGGAGGAACCATAATACCAGCATTGTTAATAAGAATATCAAGTTGGCGTTGTGAATCCAGGAAGCGCTTGGCAAAAGCATCTATGGAAGCGGGGTCCATGAGATCAAGCACTTCTATTTCAACACGAGGGATATCGGCTAGAGCCGTACGAGCCTTCTCTATGGTTCGTGCAGGCACAATAACTGTAGCACCGGCTTCTGCCAAAGCACGTGTGGTCTCCAGTCCAATGCCAGAGTATCCACCAGTTACAATACACACTTTATTGTTTAGATTGATTTCTTGGAGCGTTTCTTTTGCTGTGGAATGTTTTCCGAAACTTGATGTAATGGGCTCCTGAGGAGTACGACGATAAGTTATGTTTGAGTGCATGTGTAATTCTCCTTTATGTGATGTGTACATAACATACATCTTAAAGTTAACTTTAAGTCAAGCATCCTCACTCAGGAAGGTTCTTCTTCGAAATCAAGTCATCATAGAATCCAATTTTCTGATTGATGCGTTCCAGATTGGATTGGATTTGGGCGATCTGGTGTTCTACGCTTTTTTTGTGTTTGATTAAAATATCTCTTCGGTCTTCAAGCATGGTCTCCACATGATAGCCTAAGTTCATATAGGCTTTCAGATCTTCAATGCTCATTCCCGTTTCCTTTAAGCAGAGGAGAAATTTCATCAGCAGTAGATGTTCTTCCCTGTATACTCGTCTTCCACCATCATTACGTTCAATTTCGGGGAGAATCCCCTCTTTTTCGTAGTATCTGAGAGTCGAAGCATTGATATTCAATATAGATTGCATTTCACTAATGGTATACACGTGCTTCACCTCACAAACTTGAACTCCGATTTTTATATATTTGACGTATATCTCTTGATATAAATATATCAAGGTATTTGTAGACTAACAAAATAATCGTTTGCTCGAAAAGCGTGGAGGGAGCTAACTCGAGTTAAATTCATGGAGTGTAGACTTAAGGTGATCCCGGTTATACATAGTATTGCCTTTTGAGGTTTTCTTATATTTGGCCTCGCTTGCTGTTGGGATTTGGTTAATATGAGCATTTTTCTTTATGACGATAGGCTATTTATTGATGAGTTTACCTAGTCCCAGTTTTCAACCACCGCATATCTTAGGCATAAGGAGGTGTGTTGAAGTTGACCTTTTCATTGGATCTCAATCAGATTACTCGCATAAAAGAAAACGCTTTGCGTCAGCAACCGAAAAAGGCCAGCCATCGCTCTTCAACGAAGAAGAAATTGAAGAAGACAAAACCCTGTTATAGCCAGATTCAAAATCATGAACCTCCACAAGATCATAAACCTTCCTGTAGTAGGGATGCTTATTCTAAGAAATATAATAAGAAAAAGAAGAGCAGAAAGTGCAAAAGAGTATGTAGAGGTTGGAGAGGACCACGTGGATATAGAGGAATAAAAGGAGATCAAGGAGCAGCCGGGAGTGTCGGTCCAGTGGGTGTGACGGGAGTTACCGGAGCAACAGGAGCTAAAGGCATAACTGGAGCAACCGGAAGCATTGGTGCAGCGGGTGCGCAAGGAGTCACCGGAACAACAGGCGCCACAGGTTTAACGGGAGCAACCGGAGGCGTAGGTGCAGCGGGTGCGCAAGGAGTCACTGGAGCAACAGGTGCAACAAGTTCAACGGGAGCAACCGGAGGCGCGGGTGCAGCGGGTGCGCAAGGAGCAACAGGTGCTACTGGT
>NZ_NPBR01000003.1:0-88380 GCF_002276415.1 Paenibacillus sp. 7523-1
AGCCACAGGTGTCACAGGTTTAACGGGAGCAACGGGCGCTACAGGTTCAACGGGAGTAACGGGTGTGACTGGGGCGACTGGAATTGCTGGCATCGATTCGCCATTTATTGAAACTCTCAAAATAGGAGACATCGATATGTTAATTCCATTTAATGCTGGGAGCGGAAATAATCAGGCCATTGGGGCACTTGCTTTTGATGGTCAAGACTCTACGATCAGTAGACTTGCAGCGTTTGTTACACAAATGGGTACAAATACAGGTACCTTTCAGATGGCCGTGTTGGAGCCAGTCACTGGCACAACAGCGAGTGTCATTGGTGTCACTACGGTAGCAACAACTATAACACCAGGCCTGTTTATATTGCCACTAACTGCACCAGTTACTCTTTCAGGTAATATAGTTTATTACTTAGCTGTTTATAACCAAATTAACGGTTCATCTATAGGTGGCCGTACTACAGGAACTGGGACTGTAGATGACGCTATTCCAATCAATTTCAGAGTTCAAAATCTTACAGGTTTTGCGGTTGGTGATGTTATTAATACCAGTGATGTCAGTTTGCTGTTATCCCCATGGGTCGCTGGATTAGTATAGCCGATATCCAATCGGCTTTATTACTTTATGGAAGAATTGAGGAATAGCTTGTTTCAAGCGTATTGAATATCTTTTCATTTGATAAGAAAAGAAAGCCGTAATGGAGCAGCTTGTCAGTCGGCAGGTGCTCCATTGTCTTGTTTACCGGGGAGCTTTTAGAAAGAATTTTCCAAGGATTCAATCTCCGCAAGTAGGGGCTTCAACAGATCTCTTACTATGGGGTGAAGTGGCTGTAAGGGAAGAGGGAGGCCAGGACCTGAAGTCAGACCAATAATTTCTGCAGCTGCAGCAGCGACACGAAGACTTCCATATTGCCGGAATAGCTTCCAGATCGGTTCGAGCAGTACCGAGTAATAATCTGCCTCCACAGCACGGCCTTCCAGAGCGAACTGAGTCATTCTCAAGCATAGCTTGGGAAATAAGCCACCCAATACGGAGTACCATACCTCACAACCTGCATTTAGGCCTGTAACTGCAAATGGATCTCCGCTTACTCCGATCGTAACATGGGATGGAACAAGTTCACGAAGTTTGTTCACCCGTTCCGATGCTTTTTCTGGATCACTTGGAACGCCCGGAATTTTGATGGATTTTACAAGGGGGAGTCCCGCAATTCGTGCATGCAGTTCATCCGTAAAATGAAAATGTGTAGTAATTGGATTGTCATACACACATAGTGGAACAGAGAGCGACGCAGTAACGTGTTCATACAAGGAGTAGACTTCTTCCTCCGTCAATGTCTGATACGAAACTGGAGCAAGCAGGACAGCTTGAGCGCCTGCTCGTTGCGCATCTTCTGCTAACTGAAGCACATCTGCGGTGCGTATTGCACTA
Source organism: Paenibacillus sp. 7523-1 (assembly GCF_002276415.1). Taxonomy (NCBI): domain Bacteria; kingdom Bacillati; phylum Bacillota; class Bacilli; order Caryophanales; family Paenibacillaceae; genus Paenibacillus; species Paenibacillus sp. 7523-1. The sequence goes on from NZ_NPBR01000003.1 coordinate 1,430, forward strand.
ATGCTTGTCATCACAGGAACGCTATCCGCAGCACCGACAGCAAGTTGCAAGACTCGTAAACGTTCCGAGCGGTTCAAGTAAGCATAGTTTCCTGTTGATCCTAGAGCTCCGATAGAGGAGACTCCGGCAGTAACCAATCGCTCGATTAGTTTCACCAATTCTCTTTCGTTAATTTGATGTTCATTCATAGGGGTCAGGGGAAAAGCAGCTAATCCATGAAACATTCATTTCACTCCTCAAAATTGTAAATATCGAATTACATCAAATTATGAGCCAAATTGGATGATACAACAGAGCCAATTTGCATAAAGTTTATTGGGCCAATTGGGTTTGGATAGTAGACAAGCTCCGGGATTTACATATGGACTAGAATTTTAGTTCTGAAGGAGATAGGCTCGTTCACTTTGCAATGGTAAAATAGCTAAAAAGCTCCAGGTCTTTCACATTTTTCAGCAAAATCAATAGAATAGGGTTCATCACGAAATAACGTAAACTGGGGGTTCTCATGTATAAACTGATGATTGTGGACGACGAATTGTTAATGCGCGTTGGAATTCGTTCCATGCTGAACTGGGAGGAGTTTGACTTTTGTGTTATCGGTGAAGCAGGAAACGGTAAGGAAGGCTTGGAGCTAGCAATCGAAGCTTCTCCCGATCTGATCATTACGGATATCAAGATGCCCATTATGGATGGTCTGAAGCTCATAAAAGAAGCATCTATAGTACTGAAAAATTGCAAGTATGTCATTCTGAGTAATTTTGATGAACTCCATTATGTGAAGGAAGCTTTAAAGCTGGGTGCTGTGGACTACTTGATCAAAAGTGAAATTACAGAAACATCCCTGATTGAACTCCTTACGAAGATAAGGCAGAAACTGCAAAGCGAACAGCACAGTCTAACAAACGTACCATTTGTGCAGCATGATTATTCGAAGAGTTTGAGACATCTCAAGGATAGTTTCTTCCAGGATATTGTAAGCGGATTCATAAGTGAAAAAGATATGATTACCAAAGCCGAAGAACTGCATTTTCGCATACGGTCTGACAGGCTTGTGGTCATCAAATTTGTCGTGAACTATTACGAGCAAGTGAAGAGGAAATATATCGAGAAAGGAGAGAAGCTGCTCCGCTTTTCGATCGTGAATATTATGGAAGAGATCATTCCATCCAAGTGGAACAAGGAAATTTTAGTTGAAAGTTCATCCGAATATTGGGTTATCATCAATCTCCCTTCTGGCAGTGGGTCTAACCAGGTCGACATTAATAAACTGTGCAATAAGCTACTATCCTCGATCAAGGATTTTATGAATCTATCGCTAACGGCTGGTGTAAGTACATCGGTTTCCGGGTTTCGCTTTCTTAGGAAGGCATGTCAGGAGGCAGAATCTGCACTAAGGGAGAGTTTTTTCACAGGCAGCAACCAGGTATTGTTTTACGAGAATCTGGCTCAAGCTCCGGCACGATACGAAATAAATGGGATACTGAGTCCGCAGCAACAAAAAGACATTCATAAGTTGTGGGTAAGCAAGGACGTCAAAGAGGCGGAGAAGTTTCTTGAAATGGTGCGATTGGATCTGGAAGCAAAGCAGGGAGATGAGAACAGTATTCGTAAGCAATATATCACGGTGATGGAAATGTTTCACTCCCATATGACACGCGATACACGAGGCAGCAAGCCTTATTTAAAAGAAGAGTCGCCCTATGAAAGGGTTCTAAGAGGAGAATATTGGGAGGACATTCATCAGGAAATGCTGACTCATATCGCCTATTGCTTCCAAGCCGATTCCCAAATCATGCAAGAGCTTACCTACGCAGATCTGGCCATTCAAATCATTGACAAGTATTATGCCGAGGACATTTCCTTGCAAAGCGTAGCTGGTCAGATCAATGTGAACCCGTCGTATCTTAGCAGATTGTTTAAGCAGGAGAAAGGAGAGAACTTTATCTCCTACTTGACACGGGTTCGAATCGAACATGCCAAGACTTATTTATTTAGCCGCGAATTAAAAGTATATGAGATCGCAGATGCGGTGGGATACCACAATTACACGTATTTCAGCAAGATTTTCAAAAAGGTAGTAGGTGTAACCCCAGAGGAATACCGTGAGCTAGAGCTGGAGTCCAGGCTATCCCGTGAATAGAGGTGCAGCATATGAAGCGTGCAGGGCTCTTCCGTATCAAGTACAAAATTTTGGTGATTTGTATGACAGTGATTATCCTTCCGGTATTCGTGATGACCATCAATTCATATTACTCTTCTGAACGCTTGTTGGCACAGAATTATACCAAGCTGCTGAGCGATCTGGCCAAGCAGACCAATATTCGTATTGACGAATTTCTCAAGGAAATCGAGAAAATCTCGCTGCTTGCCAGCAATGGACTTAACGACAGTTTGTCTGCGACACATGATGGAAGCTTCCCGATACAGGATTTCCTGCGGGATGGTAATGAGCAGAATGAGATTGCGGCCTATAATCTTCTAATGAATTACATCATGATGAAGGATCGCGTATTTTCCATTTACCTCTATAACTTGAACGGAGGACAGGATCTGTTCGTTAGTCCACACCAGCCCATAGACCCCAACTTCAAGATGGCGAACGAATTATGGTTTAAAAAGTTTATGCATTCCAATGATCGAACGATTACGTTGACCACCAGGATTGATAAGCAATTGGAAAATAAAATTCTCGCGGTATCACACGCACGCAAGATTCATGATGTGACCAATGGGAAACTGCTTGGAGTGATCGTTGTCAGCATCGATATTAGGTTTATAGAGATCGTTAATCGCAACTTGCAGGAAGGGCTTCGCTCCAGATTTATGATCGTCGATGAGGATGACAAAATTGTATACAACGTAAATGACCAGCTGATTGGGACCTTGTTCCGTGACAACGTTCGTCCAGTAGAATCATTGAATATTGTCGTTACCAGCCCGCTAAGTCAGCAAAAGTGGACCACTTATTTATATATGCCTTTGGATGAGCTGACTGCGGATGGGAAAATACTAGGTCGTAATCTCATCATGCTGGCTATCGTCATGTCCCTGTTTGCTGCCATTATTTCGATTTTTCTCTCGCATGTGATCACGCGTCCCATTAAGAAACTTTTACGAAATATTGCGCTGGTTGAAAAAGGGCAGTTTGAACAGGTTGAAGAGGTTCGATCTCGGGACGAGATCGGACATTTGTCGGTCCGCTTCAATAAGATGTCGCATGAACTGAAACGTATGGTTGAGCGAATGCAAAAAGAAGAAATAGAGAAAGCCGCCGCTGAGATGCGAGCACTTCATGACCAGATCAACCCTCACTTTCTGTACAATACACTTGGATCCGTAAAATGGATTGCATCCATGCAGCAAGCAGATAAAATCGTGGAAATGACAGATGCACTCATTTCGATGCTTCGTTATGCGACCAAGTCGGATGGAACCCTGGTAACCATTCGTGAGGAAGTGGATAATATCATGAATTACGCAACCATACAGAACGTCAGATATTACGGGTCTATTCAGATGAGGTATGAGATTGAAAATGAGCTGCTGGATTATCTTATGCCCAAGATGATTCTACAGCCCATTATTGAAAATGCCATCTTTCACGGTCTAGCCGAAATCGAAGAAGACGGTGTAATCACGATTCGTATTCAGGCGCGGGGCGATAATATATCGATAGAAGTTTGCGATAATGGTGTCGGTATGGAACATCATGCCATTCGGAGTTTTATGGAAGGAAGGGTTGATCCGGGCAATGGTTCCAATGGAATCGGTCTTCATAATGTGCAGCGGCGCATTCAACTGCATTTTGGCAAACCCTATGGAGTTCGGGTAGAGAGTAAGGTGGGAGAAGGTACGATTTTTTCCATCCTGCTGCCTGCTATTGCGAATGTACCTGAGTAAAAAAATAGAGGCTTGCAGGTCATCCTGCAAGCCTCTTACGTTACCCTTTAACACTACCGAGTACCAAACCTTTTGTAAAATACTTCTGCAGAAACGGATAAACGAGCAAAATCGGAATGGCACCCAAAAACATCTGGGCTGCGCGCCCGGTTCTGGCATTCATCATGGAGAGCAGCTGAGTGTAATCGGAGCCTGATTTCAGCATGATTTGCTCAAAACTCTGCAGGAGCGTCTGCAGATAACTCTGTAAAGGGTAATTGGCCGGATTGTTCATGTAGATAATTCCGTCGAACCATGAATTCCAATGGGCAACGATACTAAACAACCCGACAGTTGCGAGAGCAGGTTTAAGAAGGGGGAGTAAAATACGGACAAGAACTTGTAAAGGACCTGCACCATCGATAATCGCGGATTCTTCAATCTCTTCTGGCAACCCCCTGATGAAGTTCATGAGAATGACCATACTGAAGACTGGTAGAGCGCCAGGTAATATCAATGACCAGATCGAATCGACTAGTCCCATTTTGACCACCACGAGATATGTAGGGATTAATCCTCCGTTAAAAAGCATGGTCACGATGAAAAATCCCATATATACGTTACGTCCCATCAATTTTTGCTTCGCTTTCGAGAGCGGATACGCTGTAAGCACAATCAGGACAAGATTAACGAGGGTTCCAAGCAGGGTACGTTTGACGGCTACCCATAGGGAAGAATAGAATGCCCCGCCGGATAATGCAAATTCATACGCTTTTGTCGTAAATTCTACGGGCCAGAATGTAACACTGCCTGCAGACACTGCCGCACTGCTGCTAAATGAAACGGCCAGCAGGTTGATAAATGGCAGAATGCATAGTAGAGAGATGATCATCAATATGGTGTAGTTTATGATATGAAACAGACGTCTACCTATACTATTATCGTTGATCATAGTGATCGTCCTCCTTAGAAGATGCGATAGCCTGCTACCCTATACGCCAGGAAATATGATAGGGCCATCAGTATGGTGGAAATGATGGATTTGAATAATCCGACAGCGGTACCGATGGAATATTGCGCCTGTTGAATCCCTAAACGATACACGTAGGTATCAATAATATCGCCTGTTTGATAGACGACAGGGGAGTACAGGTTATAAATTTGATCAAAACCGGCATTAAGTACATTTCCAAGCGACAATACGGTCATCAGCACAATGGTGGGCATAAGAAGCGGCAAAGTAATATATATGGTCTGCTTCCACCGTTTGGCTCCATCAATCACAGCGGCTTCATATAGCCCGGGATCAATACTCGTTAGGGCTGCCAGATAAACAACGGTACCAAAACCAAAGCCCTTCCAGATATCACTTATAATCATGGTCCATGGAAAAATGGATGGTGTGCCTAGAAATGAGATTTTCTCTATCCCGAATACCCCTAAAAACGAATTCACGATGCCGTCGGCGCTAAGAATATCGAGCATAATTCCAGCCATGATGACCCAAGAGAGGAAGTTGGGGATATAAACAAGGGTTTGAAACGTGCGTTTGACTGCACTTCTTACGACCTCGTTAAGCAGTAAGGCGAAGATAACAGGCACGATAATGCCGCCAATGATCTTGAAGACAGACATATACAGCGTGTTCCAGATCGTCCTAACGAAATTCGGCTGATTAAACACGTGCGAGAAATTGTCCCATCCTACCCATGGAGAATTGAACCCCAGCCCCGGATTGTATTTCTGAAAGGCAATAACAAGTCCGTAGAATGGGATGTAACTAAAGATGAAAACCAAAATTAAGCTAGGTATCAACATTAAATGGTAGGGACTCTGCTGCTTTAATTTTCTCAGCATTCATTTTCCTCCGTTCACGGTAATGGAATCGAAACCCCGGCAAAATAAAAGGGGAGAGAAGTTACAATTCCTCATCCCCGCTGCATAACCTATTTATTTTCCGTAAGCTTCATTGACTGCCCGGGTTGCTTCATCCCCGCCGGCAGCTCTCCAGTTCTGAACAATCACATCGAAATGATCGATACTTTCCGTCCCCATGATGATCTTGGTGAATCCTTCGGTCAGGATATCATCCAGAGTTGTGCCGTAGCTCGCCAGCGCTTCTGGGGTTACTCCCCAAAGTCCTGTCTTGACATAGTTCCCGCTATCGAGCACTTTTTTGGCAAGACCATAAGCATTCTTAGGAGCCCCTTGCTGCAAATAGTCACCGACTGCTCCTGGCGTTGCATTTTCCATAAATTCAACACTATTGTTATATTTTTGCCACATTCCCGAAGTGGTGAGCCCACTGGTGTCCTTGGACTGAAGCGCAGCGGATACCGCCTCAAACTGCTCATAGTCGGAGTTCGGATTAAGTACACGGAAAGCTCCAACCACGTGAGCGATATCGTTGTCCAGTAAGGCGGATAACGTTTCTTTGGATTCCTTGCCCTGGCCCTCATCTACGACATAAGCGTAGTCGTTCAGGATTTTAATGACTTCTTCTGCATGTTCAAATCCCTTTTTCATGACAATATAGTTACCGTTTGCGAAAGAGATCGATTGTTTTGCTTCTTTACCGTCGATTGTAGGGATGATATACGGATAAAAGATGGCGTCCTTGCCCAAATTGGCTACCGTATCAACGCCAGGGTTATAACCCCACCATTGATAGTAAGGCTGCATGCCCACTTTGCCGGCAACAATATCGGCATTCATGGCATTAAAGTCTTTGATCGCGAATTCCGGATCAATGATGCCGAGCTTATACCATTCGGCCCATTCAGCCAGTGCTGCTTTCATCTCCGGTTGAATTGAGCCATATACGAGTTCTCCGCTGCTATCCTCAATCCAAATATCCGGATGGGCGTTCCATGCGATGGCGAGCAGGTTCAGATAATCCAGCGATTGATCTACCGCCAGGCCATAACCACCGTGCTTTTCCATAAATTTCAGTGCGATGTTCTTGATGTCTTCCACTGATTTTGGATCTTCGAGGCCCAGTTCTTCCTTCCAATCATTCCTGATCCAGACGAAATCCGGTTGCTCAATTAAACCCCAGTGCATTTGAGGTATCCCGTACAGTTGGCCATCCTTTTTACCTGATTCGAAACTGTCTGCATCCGCTTTCATATAACCTTTGAGGCGGTCGGAGGCATGCTGATCAAATGCTTCTGTAAGATCCATGACCATATCTGCTTCGACTAATTGCCGTAATTGTGAAGGATTCACCCGAAAGACGTCAGGTAGATCGTTCGATGATATGGCCAAATTCAGTTTGGTATCGTATTCATCACTAACCCAGTCTGTTTTTACATCGATATTAAGTTTCTCTTTGTATCTCCTGATCCACACATTATTGGTGATATCGTCACCTTTGGGATATTTCGCCGAAGTGTATTCAGAGGTTACCGTGTGAATGGTTACAGTTCCAGCCTCGTTGGTTTCTGAGTCTGTGTTCGTTGGACTTTTCCCGGCACTGCCATCACTCGTGCACGCGGCCAGTAATAAGGATGAGATGCATAATGACAACATGACCAATTTGCTTTTCTTGTTCATTTCTTTTCCCCCTTATTAGCAATATTTCAGCAAATCTATTCTTGAAAATATTGTAATCTAGAAAGGGATAACGCGATATCAAAGTTATTGACGAGAACGCGTTCGTTTTTTTACTTTTGAAGCTGAGAGGAGAATGGAGAAGGAGGGAACGTGCACTTATTTTACTTATGCCTAAACCTTTTTTTACTTAGGAAAACAGAATTTTGTGCTTATGATATGAAAGCAAAGGGGGTGTAGGATGTGACGAGTGATTTATGTATGGGGAATTTTCGTTGCTGATGGAACAGCAATTTTTCCTAATTTTTTTCCAATAGGTAGCTACACTACACGGGAATTAGCTATGAATGAAGTTAATGCTCTACCAAGAGATCGCAATTATCAAGTACTTCGAATGCCGTTAAATATAAACTTCGCCTATTTTCATAAAAAGAGTGGTAAGTTGGTTGGGATGGACGAGATTCATCGTGAACATTTTCATTTTAAGGATGAAAGCTAAGCTGATGGATTGTCAGTCGAGTATACCCATCCTTTTGTTTGGAGAAGCTTTAACCGTTTAACATAAAATCTCATTTGAAGGAATGGTACGACATATGCTTGATTCAAAAACAATAGAAATCGTCAAATCAACAGCTCCTGTATTGAAGGAGCATAGTGGACAAATAGGGAAACGATTTTATGAGCTCTTATTTAGGAAAGCCCCAGAACTGAACAACATTTTTAATCAAACGAATCAAAAAAGAGGGATTCAGCAGGAAGCATTAGGTTATGTCGTTTATGCAGCTGGCGAACACATCACCAACCTGGATGCATTGACTTCAGTTATCCGGCGAATCACAGAAAAGCATCGAGCTATTGGAGTTAAACCCGAGCAGTATGCAGTCGTAGGCGAAACGTTGCTAGAAGCAGTTCAGGATGTCTTGGGTGACGCTGCCACGGATGAAATCATAGAAGCGTGGGGGAAAGCTTATACCTTCATAGCCGATGCGTTCATTCGTATCGAGAAAGAACTCTATGATGAGACAGAGCATCAGATGGGAGGTTGGGCGGATTATCGTACCTTCGTTGTAGACAAAAAGGTAAAAGAAACAGAAGAGGTTACCTCGTTGTATCTAAAGCCTCAAGACGGACAAAGCATCGCCAATTACAAAGCCGGTCAGTATTTGACGATAAAAGCAAACATACCTGGTGAAACGTATACTCATATTCGTCACTATAGCCTGTCTGATGCGCCAAGCAGCGATCACTACCGAATTACAGTAAAACGCGAGGATGCAAGCCATGAGGATCCGGAAGGACTGGTATCTAATTTCTTGCATGAACATGTTCAAGCAGGTGATACTTTAGAATTCTCCGCTCCAGCGGGTGACTTTATTATTACAACCACAGATGAACCTCTTGTCTTTATCAGTGGGGGTATCGGAATCACGCCGGTTTTGAGCATGCTGAATACGATTGTCAAAGAACAACCGGATCGTCAAGTGACCTTCATTCACGCCACTGCCAACAGCGAGACACATGCCTTTAAGGAGTATCTGCTTGAGATAGAGAAGAGTCACCACAACGTGAAATCAGTGATATGTTATTCTTCACCAACTCCGCATGATTGGGAAGCTCATAATTTCGATTTAGAAGGAAGAGTTGATTTGAAGTGGCTGCAAACCGTAGTTCCTTCAAAACATGCTGACTTTTACTTCTGTGGCTCGATTCCATTTATGGAGTCCATATATCGGATCTTAACAGAGTGGGGAGTAGGTAAGTCTCACATTCATTATGAAGCGTTTAGTCCTCTAGCTATGTTAAGTGAGGGAGAGGATTGAAAAAACATCCTGGGCAAAAAAATCTTGCAGAGTTAAGAGTCAAAATCAATGTAAATTCTGCTGTGTAACAGCTGATCTCCTGGGCTCACACCCAACCCAAATCGTAACGCTTGGCATAAAATGGTGATAGGTCAATTACCTATAAGGAGTGAATCTGTAAATATGGCATACCCACAGCCCATATATCCCGTTCCCGCTAATCCCTTGGGACTTCAAAATTGCATTAATCGTTTCACGTATATGTGGCTTAGGAATGGAGACAGCTTCTGGTTTTTCTTGACAGCGGTCAGTGAATCGAGAGCCTATGGCTACAGATTTTTTGGTGGGAGATGGAATCAGTACTCGATTGGATTACGTGAAATTGCTTCCTACAATTGTTCTCCGGTCCCAACGTTATATTGAAATAGAAGCAACGAAGCTGCCGAGTGTTTTGGCGGCTTTTTCGTTTTTTTATGTTGCAATCGTTCTACTACTTCGTGAATGAAGCGTGGCTAACTAATAACATTTCTTACAACGCATGAATCATGAACGTTTAAATATAACTTGACCTAAAGTTAACTCTAAGAGCTATACTGTCTAAAGGCTTAAAGTAATTTTTAGAGAGAGGTATGGATTAATGATTAAAAGCAACAAATGGAATGTTGCAGGCTTGGCCTTATTGTTGGGTTTATTTTCAACATTAGGCCCCTTCACGATCGACATGTATTTACCAGCATTCCCTGAGATTGCAGCAACGTTCAATACGAACGCTTCACTTGTTCAGTTCAGTCTTACTGCTTGCTTACTAGGGCTGGGTGCGGGACAACTGGTCATGGGACCACTGAGCGATGCTTATGGAAGACGTACACCGTTACTGATCTCCATGGCTGCCTATATCATCTGTTCATTGGCGTGCGCCTACGCTCCGAATATTGGTCTGTTGATTTTGTTTCGCTTCACTCAAGGTTTCTCGGCTTCAGCAGGGATCGTTATTTCCCGCGCGATAGCTCGCGACCTTTACAGTGGACATGAGCTTACCAAGTTCTTCTCCTTATTACTGCTCGTAGGGAATTTGGGGCCTTTGGCAGCACCGATCGCAGGCAGTGGCGTTCTTTCATTTACGACATGGATTGGTGTGTTCATCTCACTCTCCGTTCTGGGAGTTTTCTTATGGGCAATGACCAAATGGCGTCTGAAAGAGACGAACCCGCCGGAACGACGTGTTGCTCCCAACTTCAAACTTCAGATACGTAACTATGGACAGCTTCTACGTGACCGGAAGTTCGTAGGTTATATGCTGGCACAGGGAATTATGACGGCTGGGGTTTTTGCATATGTAGCAGGCACACCTTTTATCTATCAAAATATATATGGAGTCACGCCGACGGTTTTTGCTATATTATTTGCTTCCAACGGGATCAGCCTGATCATCGGCTCTCAACTTGTAGGCCGGTTGGCACAGCGAATCTCTGAGCAGACACTCCTATTATCGGGACTTTGGCTTGCGCTAGTGGCAAGTATTGCTGCCTTGATGGTTACTCTGGCTCATGGTCCTCTTTTTGCTCTGGTTATACCGCTGTTTTTCTTTGTATGCTCTATAGGTATTACGTCAACAGCAGCATTTCCACTTGCCATGGAGAGTCAAGCCAAAAGTGCCGGAAGTGCCGCAGCATTGCTTGGGGTTGTTCCCTTCTTGCTTGGCGCGTTGGTCGCTCCGTTGGTAGGGGTTGCCGGTGAAGACACGGCTGTTCCATTGGGCCTTACTTTGTTAGGGACGAGTATTGTTGCTATTATCACTTACTTCGTACTGGTTAGAAAGGTACCTGACCATACTCAAGAGGTTCAGTCCGATCTCAACATGTAGTGATACGAGTCCTAAAACATTGTACTTCGAAAAGTCGCTAATACCATTTAGCGGCTTTTTTTTATATATAGGGACCAGAGCCCAGTTCTGATGCAGGAATAAGAACGTGTACGAATAGCTATACCTGAAAAAAAACGTATTACACAAATAATTGTTTAATCGAAAATCACCTACAGCATAAAGTAGGTAATTATATTGTTCGTTGTTTTACTACAACACAATATGTAAAACCGCAGCCAAGCATTAAGCTCGACTGCGGGTAACAATCTAATAAGGCAGTTCAAGAACTGATCTGCAATAGTTCCCTCAGGAAATCAAAAAAACATATCTACACTAGAGAAACAGTAATTCAAGTTGATTTCGTACCTCTCAGAAAGATACCTACTAACCTTTGGCCCAGTGCAAGATTAGATTCATACTTTTGGGGGGTGTTCTCCCGATTCCCCATTAACATCAGGGTCGAAAAAGTCTCAGCTAAGAACATGGGATCGTCTTCGCGGAGAGTTTGCTGGTCCATGGCCAATTGGAAATGGGTCGCCAATACCTCATGAATGCGAGCCTCGGCTTCTCTGATTTCCTGAATTTGATTTTTCTCAAGAAAAGGTTCGGCTTCTCTAATCATGGTTTCAACCTCTGCATGCGGGTTCGCCAGTCTGGCCTCGGCCAACTGTATAAGTCCATCCTCCAGATGTTCAGCATGATCAAGAAATTCTGAAGTTACTCGGCGTACATTCTGGAACATGGTTATCATAGCTACCTTAAAAAGTTCAGGCTTGCTAGCAAAGTGATAGTATATGGTCGGCTTGGACACATTGCATCGTTTTCCAATTTGTTGGAGCGTGACAGTTTCGTAGCCGTATTCCATGAACAATTTGGAAGCCGTTAAAATGATCGTTTGCTGTACGGAAATTTGGGTATCCGCTTGCTTGGGTCTTCCGGGTAAACGTTTGGGTGATTTATCTGGCATTGCACACTCTCCTCCTTGAATATTTTATGACAAACCTCGTTCATAAGCAAAATCAACTTGTAATTATACTTACCGGTAAGTATAATTTATATGAAACGAAAACGAGTTATGAATAAAGGTGGAATGAAGTTGAGAACAGCAAAACGCAGTAACAAGTGGAAAAAGGTACTCATTTGGTCTTGTCTATCCGTAATTATAGTTGTGATTGGACTTTTCGTTTATCTCCAATCCGTCACGTATAGTCCGTCGGAAAGAGCCGAAGCAGCCATGAACCCGGATAGTCAGGTTAGCATCAATAAGATCAAAAATGGCTATCGCTTTGAACCGGAGGGTACAGGGATCGTGGAACCCAACATCATTTTCTATCCGGGAGGTCTAGTGGAACCAACCAGTTATGCTCCGTTTGCCAGAAAATTGGCAGAAGAAGGACATAGAGTTTATATTGCCGATATGCCTTTAAATTTGGCCATGTTTGGGGAAAACAAGGCGGATTCTTTTATTGAGGAACATCCAGATGAAACCTTTGTAATTGGTGGTCACTCGCTGGGAGGCGTCTTTGCATCACGGTATGCTGCCGAGCACACAGACACGCTGGAAGGGGTCTTTTACTTAGCATCCTACGCCGACGAGAGTGGAAGCCTGAAGGAGTCGGACTTGTCCGCATTACAGATCACTGGTACAGATGATGGAGTGCTGAATTTCGAACGATGGGAAGAATCCAAAATAAATCTTCCGCAAAGCACGACATATGTAAGCATCAAAGGCGGTAATCATGGACAGTTTGGTTCATATGGGGAACAGAAAGGAGATCATGCAGCAGCAATCAGTGAGGAACAGCAATTGGAGGAAGTAGTAGCTGGACTCGAAGCATGGTTTAACCTCATAAATCGCTAATATCTAGTTGTGAATCTTCGAATCCTTGATTGGAAACTATTTATAATTACCTTCGTATGTACTATGATACATAGAAGGGAAAATAAGGAATCACTTCAAGGAGGAAGTTGGTTGAAAAAGAGCACAAAATGGGTATTATGGATTTTGGGATTCATGCTGGCCGCAATTTTTATTAATTTTTTCATGAATTTATTCAGTTTCGCTTATGCCTTGATTACTGTACTTTACTGGCCTTAATGGGATGGGGATTCGTAGTAAAGTTGAAGAATGATGTTCGTCAGTACGAAGATCATTATCGAAGAGAGTCGCATTCGGAGATAAACGATATTGAAAGGTACACAAGGTAGATCATATCACCATACCTCACAGAAAACAGCCGCCTTTTTCAAGGCGGCTTTTCTTGTTCAATTAAATAAAACTAAAAGTCTTTACCAGTGAGATTAAGTGATCTTGATCGGCCCACAAGATGAAATAGGAATACGTACTTCCTTGAATCGCAACAGGAGTAGGGTATTTGACAATAAGTGCAGCCTGATTTCTCATTTCTATGGGTTGGTCTTCAGAAGGAAATATGAAACAGGCTTCCTGTGCTTGAACCAAAGCAGGGAAGATTCGAGGATTGGTTCCATAGGGTTGCAGGACATGGAAGGCTTCCGCTCTGCATACTGCGTGAAGTTCCTCTTCTGAAGATATGGCCGATATTTGAAAAAATCCGTCCGATCCTTCGAACCGTTCTTCGGTCACTTTGCGCCAGGTTCGCGGATAATAGAAGGATACCTTGTATACCTGGTTTAGGTATAATTTATAGGAATCATGTTCATGGAATTGTGGTGACCAGGCTATAGATGTTATCCATTTGGCTTCAACAATTTTGGTCGGATGATTAGGGTGATCTAAATCAATAACCCAAATTTCATCTGCTTGTTCTTGATTGCTGCATCCTGATAAGTATGCAAGTCGTTTCCCGTCCGGAGACCAACTGAGCGGGGTAGAGAAACAGGTGGAGACGGCCCATGTTTTTTGCTGTCCGCCAACTCGGCTGTCAGTCTGGATGAGTGAGACGTATTGATTATTCACAATATCTGTAGCACTGTATGCGACTGTCGTAGAGTCTGGAGACCATTCGGGAAAATAGTTCTTGGCCTGAGGTCCACCTTGGAGTTGGTAGCTCACTCCTGTTGATAAATTCACGGTAGTGATTAAGGAAATGCTGGCCCCTGGGGATGTATATAGAGCAAACTCTCCATTAGGAGATATTCTGACATTGTGGAGAGGCCCCTCCGTATTATGAGTTAATTGCTGTTTGTTCATGCCATCCCGGTTGATCTTATATAATTGAGTGATGCCTGCTTCATCCGGTGCTGCATACAGGAAAGCTTCTCCAGAGGGAAACCATTGAACATCGGTGACTCCATATTGAACGATCGAGCCGCTGGTATGGGCGTAGATATTGTAGATTACAATTCGATCATTCTTTACATAAGTCAAGTAATGACTATCCGGTGACCAGCTCAGTAAAGTGTAAGGTTCGATTTGATCAATCTGTGCCCATGTTCTGCTGTTTAGATTCAATACCATCACCATATTATTCTTGCCGATAAAGGCGATATGCTGAAGATCTGGGGACCAATATGGAATTGAAAATTCTTCACCAAGATTCTGGGTTAACTTCATGGTCCGACCTGTTGAAACGTGATAAAGCCAAATATCGTACGAACCACCCCCAACATTAGAATTAAAAAGGATTGCTTCACGATCAGTTCGATTCATATGCCAATCCGTCCTTCCATTTCGAATTCCTACAATATATTCAAGAATGGAAAATGGGCGAATAGTTATCATCATACCTTGTGTTGAAAAGCTTGAGGACAAAAATACAGATTTCAGGCACATAGCATATCAATCTTGGATCAAAAAAATAAAGGCATCGTTCTGATAAGAACGTGCCTTTATTACTTCGTTACCTATTGACGGTTTACATAAACATATCCATAATCAGAACACCAGCAAGTCCCACAAGTGAGATTATTGTTACCATGACCGACCAGGTTTTTATCGTTTTACCGATACTAAGATTGAAGTACTCCTTGTAGATCCAGAATCCCGCATCATTGACATGAGAGAAGGTAACGCTACCGGCACCCGCTGCGAGAACCATCAGTTCGGGACTTACGCCCGTTGCAGCAACCAGAGGTGCAGCTATACCAGCTGCTGTCATACCGGCTACGGTTGCAGAACCGACAGCAATTCTTAAGATTGCTGCGATCAGCCAGGTTAACAGGAGTGGAGAGAGGCTCGAGCCTGACATAAGATCAGAAATATATTGGTCAATATGACTGTCGATCAAAACTTGCTTAAACGCACCACCACCAGCAATGATTAAAAGGATCATTCCGATTCCGCTTACAGATTCGCTCAGTGAGGTCATAATCTCAGGCATTTTCTTGCCCAGATTTAACCCGAAAGTAAAGATAGCCACGATAACTGAAATTAGCAGAGCCACATTTGCATTACCGATAAAGTCCGTTACTGGCGAAATTGCTGAATCAGGAGCAAAAATCTCAACAACGGTTTGAAGTGCGATCAAAATGACCGGTAGAAGAGCTGTAAAAAGACTGATTCCGAATTTAGGAAGTTCTTCTTCTTTGAATTCCTTCGGATTAAATAGACCTTTAGGGATATCGATCTGCAGTGCTTCTTTTTTAAACAGCTTGGTGTAAACAGGACCCGCAAGGATAAAGGCAGGGATCGCAATAATTATACCCAGGATCATCGTTAATCCGATATTGGCTCCAAAAACGTTAGCCACCGCTGTCGGTCCAGGATGCGGAGGGACGAATCCGTGCATGGTGATCAGCGCTGCAATAACGGGCATTCCCAGATACAGAACTGGCACACGTGCAGCTCTCGCGATGGTAAATACCAATGGAATTAATACCACTACACCTGTTTCAAAGAATAAAGCGATTCCAACAATAGCCGCCGTAATAACTGCCGCTAGCTGAGTCCGTTTTTGACCGAAGGCACCTATCATGGTTGTCGCAATACGCTGCGCACCACCGGAATCGGTCATTAGTTTACCCAGGATACCTCCGAAAATAATAATCATCGTTAAATGTCCTAACGTTCCGCCCAGACCCGATTCGATGGATTCGACAGCCTGAATCGGTGTCATTCCTTCCAGTACGCCAACGGCCAGTGATACAATAATGAGCGATATGAAAGCGTTTAACTTAAAAGCCATCATTAATATGAGCAGTAAAATGACCCCAATGGTAACAGAGATAATTGGCATGTATTTGTCCTCTTTTCTTTATTGGCTTGATTAAGAAGACCCTATTGTAAGGAGTGCACGATTGATTCTGGTATTACTTCGTTATCCGTGTTACTCCTTACAGATCTGGTCATATTAAATTTATTAGAATGATTACGAACTCAACATCTCAACGACTTCTCTCAAATCCGTTTTGGTACCGACGTTACCAGGGAAGATGACATAGGAAATCCCCGGGAATTTACTTTCACTGCCAGTTGTCCACACGGGGATACCTGGACGAATCTGTCCAGCAACGGTCGCTCGTTTTACTTCAAGGCCATTCGTTCCGATATCGCTCGAGGTAATCCCTCCTTTAGCAATGATATAGGATGGTCTTACTTTCAAACGTTTGACAATACTCGTGACAGCATCCGAAATCTTCACGGAAAGTTTTAATTCCTCTTCTTTTCGGTCTTCTCCAAGATCCAAGCGTTCTCTTCGGGTATAGACAGCCACATTTCTACCTTGAAGAATGAATTGGTTGGTAGTCTCCACAACTCTATTAAGCTCGTTCTCGAATTGTTCGGGCTCCAGAACAAGGTGAACATTAAATTCAACAAATTCTACTGCACCGGACTTCTTCAGTTCTTCAAACTGTTCCGTTGTTTTCTTAACATGAGATCCGATGATGACTAATCCGCCATGGTTTGTATGATCACTCATCATCTCTTCACGAGTGAGCAGACTTTTGTCACTAACGCCTCCCATAACCTTCGTAAGGGCAGCAGCACTTCTAAACATAAAGTGTTTACCTTGGTTGATGGCTCGAATTAAAGCAATAGTGAAGATCTGTACATCGGCATAGTCAACCGCATTCACAATAACTTTGTTAAAATCCTCAACGTTCAACAGCTGCTGCTCAATCAGATCCAAGTTCATGGCACGCAGACTTTCAAGCGAAATGTACGTCATGTGTTCGGCTTTATACTGACCATTCGATTTTTCCTCAGCCCACTCACCTAAATGGGATTTGGTATAACCAAAGGTGCGGTCCTTGGCGAATTCGGTTTCTCCAGCAGGAACCAGTTCCATATCATATTGAACGTAGTGAACATTATCGATCGTGAAGCGTCCGCCTTCTTTGAAGAAAGGAAGGATGATCTCACCGTCAAATCGGATATCTGATTGTGCTTCCACGGTATCCTTCAGTACTTCCGTTTCCAGCGGGTAGTGACCTCTGAGTGTGGAATCTCCACGACTAATAATGGTGAACTCGCGGTTGTTTTTCTTGGCAGCTGCCACGATATTTGCAGCAATGTCCTGGTGTGCTTTTTTCGTTTCTGCAGCAGTAAATCCGCGTGAGTTGGTGAGAACAAAGAACATCGAATTCTCTTCCTTAAAACCTCTGTCGATGCTTTCCAACGACCAATCCGTATAGACCGATACACCATGTACTGTTTGAACACCAGTTGGATCATCATCCAACACGATAATTTTGTGATTAAAGCGTTGAAGCTCTTTAGCGATCATTTCATGAACAAGGCCGGTATCCACAGAAGGAATGTTGCTGAATACTTCTTCAACAGACCGATTATTCGTTTTCATGGCCAAGACCCCTAACTTCGACATTTGCTAATTTTTCATAGTATTGTACGATCCCGCCGTGATCGTCCATTAATTTCCCGTCAACTTTTAGGGCATGGAATATCTCCAACAGGTGACTGGAAAGGGGAAGAGGTACTCCAATCTCGTGAGCTGTATCCATGACATTCGTAATATCTTTCATATTGATAGCAATCGTACCTCCTGGGGCAAAGTTCCTGTCCAGAATGAGCGGTACTTTGGCATCCAGAACAGCACTGCTTGCTAATCCGCCTCGGATTGCCTGATACATTTTCTCAATATCGATGCCCGCTTTGGCAGCCAGGACAAGGGCTTCGGACATCGCAGCAATATTCAAGTTAACGATGATTTGGTTCGCGAGCTTCGCTGTAACTCCGCATCCGCTATCTCCAACCAAGGTGACAGCCGTTCCCATGTCAAACAACACAGACTTGGCTTGTTCGAATACGCTTTCTTTACCGCCCACCATAATGGCTAACGTACCATCAATGGCTTTAGGTTCTCCGCCGCTAACGGGTGCATCCAAAAAGCCGACGCCTTTTTTCGCTGCTTCTTCAGCAAGAGCAATGGAAACAGCAGGAGTGATGGAACTCATATCAATAATAATCGAGCCTTCTTTGGCTCCGGATAAAATGCCCTGTTCACCCAAAACTACAGCTTGCACATGTTGGGATGCAGGGAGCATCGTGATGATGATTTCACAGTTTTCAGCGACTTCTCTAGGTGAGGAGGCAGAGATTGCACCGGATTCTACCAATATTTGTACCGCTTCCTGATTCAGATCATTAACGGTTAGTTCGTGTCCTTTTTTTCTGAGGTTTAGAGCCATCGGTTTCCCCATGATGCCGAGTCCAATAAAACCAACTTTTTTTGCCATGATGTTTTCCTCCTAATAACTTTTCTAAGAAAGGCTTATATGCCTATGAATTGAGTTCTGTACACAGATTAGAATCAAACAACGTTGAAGTGAACTTGAGTTATTGAAAATAAAATGATTGATTCAGCAACCGCTTACATCGTTGTTTGCGTTTTCATTGTATACTAAAAAATTAAAACTGTATACACTAAAATATAAAATTGTATACAATTTATGAATTGTCGTATACTTTTATTACTTGGCATCGTTTATTGGAATGATTTTATGAACATAATTTGGTACTATATTTATGATGAGAAATGAAACTGAGGTGAAGTTAGTGCATGACAATAATAGCTCACGACCGGCGTATCATCAGTGTTACGAAATTCTCCGTGACAAGATCTTAAACGGTGAGCTTCCTAGCGGTACAAAGATCGTTGAAGAGAAACTAGCTGCAGAGCTTGGTGTTAGCAGAACGCCCATAAGGGATTCCATACGAAAACTGGAGAACGAAGGATTAATTGTTCAAAAGAAAGTGGTTAAGCCAACGGAAAAGGACTTACGAAATTTGTTCAATGTTCGGATATTGTTGGAAGGGTATTCAGCTAAATGCGCGGCGAATTTCCTAAAAGACAACGAGATTGAGGAACTTTACAAGTATGTGGAAATCGGGAGATCGGGGACCAAAGATGAGATTATGTCCGCGAATGAAAGCTTCCATAATGACATTGTAAAAGCGAGTAATAACCCGCTTATGATCGATATTATAGACCGGATGCAGGCTATTATTTATCTGTTCAGGAAAACCGTTGTCATCTATAATCGTCCTCATCTGATTGATGAGCATGAAGAAATTTATAATGCAATCAAGTCCAGAGAAGGCGAGAAAGCTGAAGAGTTGATGAAAAAGCACCTCGAGAACGATCTGAACTTTTATCTCCATGTCATGAGTAATCAGTAAGAGGCAAGAGGGTAAGAGTGAAGAGGTATAACTAAAACGCCGGTAACCTTAATAAGGCTACCGGCGTTTTTCAATTAGCGTTTCGGCATTTTGCTCTCATCCATGTATAGCAGGTTCCATCGGTGACCGTCCAGGTCTGCAAATCCTGCGCCATACATCCAGCCTTCATTTTCACTTGGTTTGCCAAAGATACTTCCTCCGGCAACTTCAACTTTCTGAATAAAAGCATCGATTTCTTCTCTGCTATCAGCACCAATTGAGAATATGACTTCTGCGCTATGGGAAGTATCTGTGATGGTTGAACCTGTAAATTTCTCAAACGCTGCATCCGGGAACAGCAGAATTGTGGTTTGGCCAATGGTAAGCTTGGCTCTTTCATTACCAACGCTAACCGCATGGAATCCAATCTCGTTGAAAAAGGAAGTAGATTTCTCAACGTCTTTGACCGGCAGGTTAATCCAGATATCCTGTGACATGGCTGTAGCCTCCTGGAATATTTTTTTAACTATTTCCACTATACTCTACTGCTGCTGCCCAAACCAGCATGAATTGGAAGGGTGTGGTAAAGTATAGGGAGATCAACTAAATGGAGGAGGTTAGTAATCGTTTATGATAAAAGACTTACACCGAAAACTGGGTCTTATCACTCATAATAAAGGTCTAGTTCAGGTAGCCTTTTCGTTTCTTATTTCTGCGATCATCGGAGTTATATATAGTTTTATGATCATTGACGAGACTATAGGTGGTTATATACATAAAATATTGCCGAGTAGGGAAGGACCGGACCTTCATCAATATTTGCCTGTTGTGATTACTGTGTTAATTTACTCGTATTTTAATCAAAAAAAGAAGAGAAGAAATGTTCTGGAAAAAATCTCATTCACTTGTTTTCAGATCATCATTGCAATAACAAGCTGTATTTTTTCACTTATCCTATTATTAGTGACTCAGCAACATTTCATGTGAGCAGCGGGCTAACATGAAATGTTGCTTTTTGATATCTTCTTTGCAAAATACCAGGAGGGATGGTCATGAGCGTGGCTTGCTGCATGTCAGATTATTTCCTTTACTTAGGTTAGGATCAAGGCGTATAATCCGTTCAGACATCAGAGAGAGAAGAGGAGAATTGGATTCATGAACAACGGGTTAGTCAACGCTATAATTGCTTATATCATGTGGGGGGTTCTCCCACTCTATTGGAAATTGTTCAACGATGTGCCAGCAGGCGAGATTCTGTCCCACCGTGTCGTCTGGTCGTTTGTCTTCATGGGTATTCTCGTGGCTGTCCAGCGCCGCTGGGGTGATATGAAGCGGATTGCTGCTAATCGTTCACAGCTGTTATCGCTCGCTACAAGTGGACTGTTGATTGCAGTGAATTGGCTTATTTTCATCTGGGCGGTCAACAATGGGCACGTTGTTGAGACAAGTCTTGGTTACTATCTGAACCCACTGCTAAACGTACTGCTAGCCGTTGTTTTCCTTCATGAGAAGCCAAACCGCGGGCAGTGGCTCGCCATTGCTATCGCTGGTGCCGCAGTACTTATTATCGCCATCGACTATGGTCGTTTTCCGTGGGTCGCGATCTCGCTGGCTGCATCGTTTGGCTTGTATGGACTTGCGAAGAAAAAGACGGTGCAAGACGCTTCTGTAGGCTTACTGTCGGAGACGGCTGTAGTCCTTCCCATCGCGCTAGGCTATTGGATCTATTTGGCGGTCGTAGGAGAATCGACTGCATGGACGCTGTCTTCGTCTATGTTCATCGGACTGCTTCTTTCTGGCGTGGTAACGGCGCTGCCGTTGTTATTTTTTGCGCGTGCTGCTGCACGGATGTCGCTGTCCACACTCGGATTCGTACAATACATCGGGCCAACCATCATGCTGTTCCTAAGCATATTTGTATTTAAGGAATCCGTATCGCCGGTTCTCCTTGTTGGGTTCGCGTTGATCTGGATTTCACTGATCGTATATGCGATATCATCAGTACGTGGCACGAAACTCGCGAAAGCGAGCTGAAGGCAGAAGAGCTCTGGTTGCGTCATAATGGTCGTTTCTGTCTAATCGACGGAAATGGCCATTTTTCTATTTGCTGCCTGTATGCTGATAGACAGGGCCTTCAGCATTCTATTTAATTATTAGAACTACAAGTTTGGGGATAGAAATGGAGGGGAAGATCTAAAAAGGCTGGCTCTGTAAGCTAGTCTTTTTGGGTTGAAATTAGATAACTATTTGATTGCATTTACTGATTGATTCATTCTTTGAATGAAAAAAACCCATAAGAAAAACATCACCAATAAGAAACCCTAGATATACCACATTCTATAAAGTTAATTCATACTATTTTGGTGCGAATGATTGATATTATGTTCGATAGAAGTTATACTTCTGTTTATTACGTTAATCATCAGTGAGTAACAAGGAAGTGAAACTTACATATATAGGAGGGGAACATGTGGCTCCAGAGTTATATGAATTGGAATTGGAGTACGACCTGCTCAAGCAGCTTCAGGATGCAACTGCTCCTATCGGTGCAAGTACGCTCGTTCATACGTTAGGCAAAAAATACGGATTAAGCCAGGCAACTATAGGCAGACGGCTAATGGAGATGGACGTTGAAGGATATACGGCGCTGGAAGGCAGGAAAGGCCGTATTTTGACAGAAGCGGGTTCAGAACGGCTGAAGTTAATTGAACGGGAGCTGCAGCAGAAAAATGCTAACTCACGCCTGATGCAGACGCTGAATCATTCAGGGGAAAAGGCACTTCTTGACATTCTCGTTGCACGCAAAGCGCTTGAACGGGAGATTGCTTCGTTGGCAGCGGAGCATGCCACAAAAGAATATATCCATCTCCTCGAACAATCCATTCAGGAGCAGCAGCGGAAATTGGAGCAAAATATCATACCTTATGAGGAAGATCGGGAATTCCACCGGTTGCTCGCCTTTGCAGCCCAGAACCAGTTTTTGCGCCATGCCGTGGAATTGGTATGGGACACCAGCAGAGACTTTCTGGAGACTGCGTATATTCGGCGCACTGTAGGGAGTGAATTGGTGGTGGATCATCGCCAGATCCTGGATGCCATTATATCACGTTCCCCGGAAGAAGCCGAAGCCGCGATGGTCAATCACATCAATCAGATGATTGAAGACGTCAAACGTTATTTTGCTATAAAAAACCAGATATTAAACATCGAGGAAGCGCGTTAAAAAGGGAGATGAACTTGTGGACAAAAACTATCGCTTGGGTATCGACATCGGAGGCACGTTCACGGACGCACTGGTGACGGATCGGCAAGGCAGGATGGTGGCTGCACTGAAAACGCCATCTATCGCAGAAGCGCCAGAACGGGCTATTTTTAATGCATTGGATCAGCTTCAGGAACAAGGTGTGGACATTGGCGATATCGATATGTTCGTGCATGGCACGACGCTTGGTGTGAACACGTTGATCGAACGCAATGGAGCTGTAACCGGGCTGATCGTAACCCAGGGCTTTCGGGACATTCTCGAAATTCGAAGACTTCGCCTGGAGGATACGACGAACCTGTACGGTGATAAAACGGAGGCGCTCGTACCGAGATATCTCGTCAAAGAAATTGAAGAACGCGCTCTAGCTAGTGGAGACATACTGCAACCACTCAACAAAGATCAGCTGGTGCAGGCGGTTGACGAATTGGTGGACGAAGGCATTACCGCACTGGCGATCAGCTTTATGCACTCTTACGCTAACCCTGCTCATGAGAAGGAAGCTGAAGAGCTCATCAGGGAACGGCATCCGCAGTTGTTCATTTGCCGCAGTAGTGCCATCTGGCCGCAGCAGCGTGAATTCGAACGGACACTCGCAACGGCCATGAATGCATATGTGGGTGAACGCATGGGTTCGTACTTTGTCAGGCTGCAGGAAGGTATTCACCAGTACGGTTTAAAAGCAAATCTGCTCTCCACGATGTCCAACGGTGGCATCATGACAGCGGCAAGTGCTGCGAGTGAACCTGTTCGCACCCTGCTCTCGGGTCCGGCTTCAGGTGTCATTGCAGCGACGCATATTGCCAGGAAGGCCGGCATTGATCAAGTCATCACGTTCGACATGGGCGGCACAAGTGTGGATGTGGCTTTAATTGACAAGGAGCCAGCGTATTCAACCGAAAACAAAGTCGGTGATTTTCCTGTCATTTTGCCGGCAGTTGACGTTACGGCGATTGGCGCAGGAGGTGGATCGGTTGCATGGCTCGACAGCGTCGGTGTACTCAAGGTTGGTCCACGCAGCGCCGGAGCCTATCCCGGACCTGCATGTTACGGCCGAGGTGGCGAGGAACCGACAACGACGGATGCTTACCTGCAGCTTGGTATTTTACAGGCAGATCGTTTCCTTGGTGGTCAGATGAGACTCCATCCAGAGCTCGCAGAACGTGCACTGAATACGGTCGGCACGAAGCTGGGACTTGACGCATCACAGACCGCACAGGCGGTTCTGGATGTGGCCACAGCGAATATGTACGCCCAATTTTCGCCTCTAATGGCTCGTAAGGGTGTTGATCCGCGTGATTTCACACTGCTGGCTTACGGAGGAGCGGGACCAATGCATGCGTTTCTAATGGCCCGGGAAGTCGGGATCCGGCGTGTACTTGTGCCACCTGCTCCTGGAACACTTTGTGCCATGGGCTGCACGGTGGCAAATCTCCGAAATGACTTTGTCCTATCGCTGCACAAGAGCAGCCATGCATTAGTAAGTGGAGAATTGGCCTCCTTTTATGCAGATCTGGAGCAGCAGGGGCGAAGCTGGGTAGAGGTAGAGGCACGTGGCGGTGTTGAACTCGAGAGCGTCTACTGTCTCTATAGTGCCGATATGCGATACGAAGGACAGGCCTTTGATCTGGAGATTGCACTAACGCAGGAGGAAATAGCCGATCCTGAACAGGCCAAGGAGAAGTTCCATGCGTTCTACCATAATGTGTTCGGAATCAGCCAGCCAGAATCCGAAGTGATGTTCATCAGCCTGAGGGCGACAATTGTCGGCATCGTACCAAGCCATGGAAGCGTGGATTCGTATGCCCAAGTCAGTCATGGCGGAGGAGCAGAGGAACGAACGATAACGTTCGATCATGCGCGTAGAACGGCGAAAGTGCTGACTAGGGAACAGATCCCGCTGGAAGCAAGTATTCCGGGTCCAGTCATTGTGGAGGAATACGATACGACCATTTTTGTTCCTCCAGGTTATAACGTAAGAAGGGATGCGCATGGCAATCTGATCGGGGAGGCGGCGGAATGATCGCAGACAAGGTATTTCTGGAAATTTTCAACAATCGAATCCAAGCGGCGGTCGAAGAGATGGCAAACGTCGTTCTGCGAACGGGATTTACCGCTTTTGTAAAAGAGACCGGTGATTTTGGTACTTATCTGTTGTCTCCTTCCGGAGAGACGTTTGGTTCACCGCTGGAAACAGGGTATAACCTTTCGCTCGGTATTCCAGCAGAAGCAACGATACGCAGCATTGAGGATTGGCAGGAAGGAGACTTGGTCATCTGCAATGATCCTTATGTGACCCAAGGCATGGTAACCCATCTTCCCGACATTCATCTCATCAAACCTTACTTCCACGAGGGGCGCATCATTGCCTACGGGATGTGTTTCGTTCACTCATCCGATGTTGGCGGTAAGGTACCTGGAAGTGTCTCTCCAAGTGCATACGATATTCATATGGAAGGCATACGAATCGCCCCTGTCAAGTTATATGAAGCAGGCGTGTTAAACGAGCAGGTTATGCGAATGTTTCTGGATAACAGCCGGATTCCAGAGCAAAACCTTGGGGACCTCAAGGCACTGATGGCTGCTTTAAATCGGGGTGAACAGCGGCTTGCCGAACTGATCGCGCGTTATGGCGCGGAACGGATTGAGCAGGGCATCGAGCAATTGCTTGAATATGCCGAAATGAAGGCTCGTGCCATCGTTCGTGAAATTCCGGATGGAGCTTACGATTTCTGGGATTATCTCGAAAAGGGACCCGGAGGATATCCAATCCGTTTACGCTGCAAAATGACAATCGAAGATAGCAACATTCATCTCGATTTCAGCGGCACCGACCCTCAGGTCCGGGCTTCGTTTAATATTCCGACGCATAATCAGCAAGGCCACTATATGCTAGTACCTGCGTTGATTCGCTATTTCCGCACCCTGGACCCGACAATTCCATGGAACTCCGGCATGATCCGTATGGTGAGCAATTATGCGCCACCAGCCTCGGTGTTGAATCCGGAACCGATGGCCGCTGTCGGCGCACGAGCAGCTACGTTTATCCGTCTGATGGACGTGATTACGGGTGCTCTTAGCAAAGCCGAGGCCAGTAAAGTGCCTGCGGCCGGAGCAGGCCAAGCCTGTATCGTCATGATGGCGATGACGGATGCAAATGACGGAAAGAAAAAGGTTGGGGTCATCCAGCCAATCTGCGGTGGTTCCGGAGCAAGACCAATGAAAGACGGCATTGACGGCATGGATTTCGCCGTTGGTCATCTGCGCAACATTCCGGTAGAAACGGTGGAGGCCGAGATGCCAGTTCTCATTGAACATTACGGGCTTCGCGAAGACTCCGCTGGCGCCGGGGAATATCGCGGCGGAAGCGGGATCGCCTTGCGGGTTAGAATCGTCACACCAGACACGGTCATGACGGCACGCAACATGGAGCGCATGGAATTTCAGCCTTGGGGCAGAATGGGCGGCGATGTTGGAACGCATGGAGAGGCTATTCTGAATGAGGGGCTTCCCGAAGAGAGAGACCTTGGCCGAATCGACGAACTGCTGCTGCAGCCTGGGGATACGGTGACCTTCCTGTCCCAAGGAGGAGGAGGATATGGAGATCCTTTAAATCGAAATGTCCAGTCCGTGCTCGCAGACGTTAGAAGTGGTTTGCTTTCCATCGCAAAAGCACGGGAACTTTATGGCGTCGTCGTGAAGGGCACGAATGTTAACGAGTCCGAAACGCAATCACTGCGGGCGACTATGCAGATCAATGTGGAAGATTTCAGTTATGGTCCAACCAGAGACCAATTCGAAGCCATCTGGAGCGATGAGATGCAGCTGACGTTGGGACAAGCGTTAAAGGAATATCCGCTTGCTCTTCGGGATTACCTGAAGCGCCGTACGATGGATATATTGGAACAAAGGCATGTGGATGGACTGTCCGTGACAACAGAGGAAATTGCCTCCACCGTGAGCGGATTAAGGAACAGCATCGGACTGCAGGGAACAGGTCGTATGTAAGCCTACAAAATGTGAAGGTGTATGGGTATTAAACCAACTAATCTTATGGGGGAATTCGTATGTTTAAATCAAAACGCAAACGTTTTTTAAGCTTGGCCTCATTAACGCTGACTGCTTCACTTATTCTTTCAGCCTGCGGCGGAGCGAGCAGCTCGGGAACCGCTTCAGAGAATGGGGGCACTTCGGATAGCAGCGGTGACAAAATCAAGCTGACCATGTTTATCTGGGCAGGCTCCAATCAGGACGTCGTACCTAAAGAAGTGGTTGCGGAATATGTCAAGGAACACCCTAACGTTGAAGTTACTTTCGAGGAATCCTCCAATGCGATCATGTATCCCAAAATGGTAGCAGGCAAACAAGCTGATCCGAACAATCCGGTCGTCAACTTCGGTTACTTTAATGCAGATGCCACAGCCAAAGGCGTAAACGATGACATGTGGGAGCCCCTGGATACCAGCATCGTAACAAACATCAAGGACATTCCTGAACAATTTCACCAGCCTGACAACAAAGGCATCGTATGGGGCGTATCCAGCTTCGGCCTGGTTTACAACAAAGATCTGGTAACTACGCCGCCAACCAGTTGGAATGATCTGTGGGATAACGAGCAATTCAAAGGCAAAACGGCATTATGGGATTACATGTTCTATTCCTATATTTCACCTCTGATTGCAACCAAAGGAGAAGAGATCGGCGCATCCTACGACAATCCTGAACCTGCATTTCAATATTGGGCTGACCACAGTGATCAAGTCGGCACGCTCGTTACATCCAACGACCAGTTAAAAGCATTGCTCGAATCCGGTGATGCCCTCATTGCACCATTCAGTGCGCAAGTCGCTCAAACCTGGATTGATGGCGGTTCACCGCTGGCGGTAGCCTATCCGAAAGAAGGGGCAATCTCGTTTCCGTACTCGCTCCAGGTCGTGAAAGGTTCGACGCCGGAACAAACACGTGTGGCCAACGAAATTATCAATGAGCTGCTGAGTGCAGACGCGCTGACACGTTACGCCGAAGCAACCGGCACACCCGTGACCAGCACAGCCGCTGCTGTACCGGATAAATACAAGGATGATCCATCGTTCTCTGTTGAGACCCAGAGCAATGGCATCAATCCAGATTGGGACGTACTCGCTCGGAACAGCTCCGCATGGAAGGACCTGTGGGATCGTCTCGTGAAAACCAATCTTCAATAACATGGTCGCCTGGAACATAGACGAGATGATTACCAGGCAGGAATAGGAGGATCCAAGATGAGCAATGAGCACCAATCCGTCTCGATTGAGGCAAAGCATGTTACAAAAATCTATGACGGACGGGCTGCCGTCGATCAAGTCACGCTTCAGGTCAACAAGGGAGAGTTCGTCTCCCTTCTCGGTCCGAGCGGTTGCGGCAAAACAACGCTGCTTCGAATGCTGGGTGGGCTCGAACAACCCGACGACGGAATCATTCTGCTCGGTGGGCAAGATGTCACGGGTGTTCCTGCATACGGCCGGAACAGCAATATGATTTTCCAGCAGTTGGCACTGTTTCCGCATATGGATGTATTCAACAACATCGCTTATGGACTCAAGGTGAAAAAGACCCCAAAAGCAGAAATCAAACGCCAGGTCCATGAGATGCTGGAACTCGTACAACTTGGAGACTACAGCAGAAGGGCCGTGTCTCAGCTATCTGGCGGACAGGCACAGCGTGTAGCGATTGCGAGAGCATTAATCAACAAACCGGAAGTGCTGCTGCTGGATGAACCGCTCTCCGCGCTGGACATGCAGCTGCGTCTTGATATGCAGCGGGAGTTGAAACGCATCCAGCGGGAATTCGGCGGTACCTTCATCTTCGTCACACACGATCAGAGTGAAGCGATGAACATGTCTGACCGCATCGGCGTTATGCGTGCAGGTCGGCTGCTTCAATACGCAACGCCGGATGAAATATATGAAAGACCTGCCGACAGCTTTGTAGCCAAGTTCATCGGGGATACCAACCTTTTGGAGGTTTCGGTTGTCGAGCCGGATTCAAATGGAATACGTGTAAGCATTCTGGGACATTCGCTGCTCGCCGGAAGCAATGAAGAACCTGCTTCATTCCGGCCAGGGGCGAAACATTCCTTATCCATCCGTTACGAGTATATTCGTCTAGGGGAAGAGGCGGCCCATTGTGCAAACCAATTGCACGGTCGCGTTATTGAGAGTGTATATGGCGGGGCAAGTATCCGATATGTCATCGAAACGCTGGATCATCTTCGCATTCAGGCGAGTGTACCGCATCAACGTGGAGGAACGCGATATTCCCCGGGCGAATCAGTCCAGCTGGGTTTTGATCCAGACGATGCTCTCCTGCTCGCAGATTCAGGCACGGGTGCGGCATCATGAGCCGGATTACCGACAAGGTCGTCAATATATACTCGTCCGGCAATCGCAAATGGACGACCCAATTGCTTCTGCTTTTGCCTGCGCTGTTGTTGATGGGCATCGTGTATCTCGGCGGGTTGCTGATATTCGGAAGATACAGTTTCGACATATACGACAATGGCAAACTGGTTCGCGGCTGGGACTGGGGCACATACCGGGCTTTTCTGACGGACCCATATTATTGGAAACTGATTGGAAATACGTTCCGCATTGCGTTCAAGGTAACCGCGTGGAGTTTGCTGCTCGCTTATCCGCTCGCATATTGCATCGCGGGCTTGAAGAAGCCGGGATGGAAGCAGTTTTTGCTGCTGCTTACGTTTCTGCCTCTGCTCGTGAGCGCGGTCGTGCGTTCCTATGGCTGGCAGCTGCTTCTGTCCAAGCAGGGTTTCATGAATTGGCTGTTCATTCATCTGGGCATGACCGAGGAAGGCTTCAATATGATGAACAACGAGACTGGCGTAGTCATTGCGCTTGTACACATCTTCCTGCCCTTTATGGTCTTTCCGATTCTGAATGTGCTCTCCCAGAGTGATGCTTCACTCAAAGCAGCTGCACATGATCTCGGAGCCGGAAGCTGGCGGACCTTTTTTACCATAACATTGCCGTTGTCGGCCAGAGGTATTGCAAGCGGAATCCAAATCGTATTTACCTTGTGCCTGACGGCATTCACGACCCCTCAGCTAATCGGCGGGGGAAGGGTAATGACGCTGCCGGTCTTCATCTACCAGCGAACACTGGACACCAACTGGCCGATGGCGGCAGTGGCTAGCTTATTCCTGCTGGTGTCGTCCGTCGTGGTATCGTTGCTGGTCAACAAAGGAGCGGAGTGGCTTATGTTCCGCCGTTCCCGGGAAGGAGGACGTGCACGTGGTTAAATCGGGACGTGTGACAAAATGGCTTCTCACGGTGTTCGTTGGAGCGGTCGCCATATACTTGCTGCTTCCACTATTAATGATTGCATTCACTTCCATAGGCTCGGGTTCAGCAAGCAAATTTCCGCCTCAAGGGTTCACCTTAGAATGGTACGCCAACCTGAAGGAACAAACCCAGTTTCTTGATGCTTTCAAAAACAGCTTGATTGCTTCAGCAGGAGCTGTCATTTTGGCAATGGTGACGGGCACGCTCGCTGCGGTAGCCATCGTGCAGTATCCTTTTCCGGGTACGGGGTTGCTGCGAGCTTTCTTTGTATCGCCCATGGTTATGCCCAAAATCACATTGGGTATTGCATATCTGATTCTGTTCTCCAAAATGCACATCGCAGGTGGATTGTTTGGACTTGTATTAGGCGAAGCCGTCATTGTACTCCCGTTTGTACTCACCATCGTGGGTAGTGCACTGGCCAACCTGAAGCCCGTCCATCGGGAAGCTGCGGCGGATCTGGGGGCAAGCCCTTGGCGGATCTTTTTTACCATTACGCTGCCTCAGCTCAAATTCGCTATGTTGTTGTCTGGATCGATCGCCTTTGTATTTACGTTTGATCAAGTCGAAGCTGCATTGCTGCTTCTTCGTCAGGACAGCTATACACTGCCAATCCAGCTATTCCTCTATATGGAGAAGTGGCAGGATCCAACGATCGCAGCCGTATCTGTCGTATTGATTGTTGGAGCCTTGGCACTATTCTTGGCCATCAAGCTGGTGCTTCACTCTATTCCGGGGCTCGAAGGATGGTTTGGTAGCAGAAAAAAATAAATGGAAGGAATTGAGAACATGGAACTACAGCAACCATCCGAAGCTTCAGGCTTAAACAGGGACCGTGCAGATGAAGTAATGAAAGCGAAGGGACTACAAGCCCTTATCGCAACGACGCCGGAAAACATCCATTATGTCATCGGATCGCAATTGCGTGCCAGCAATTGGACGATGCAGATCTATGCCATACTACCCGCTGACCGTTCTGCAAGGCCGTGCATCGTCATTCCGACGAATCGTCTGGGCGTCGTTGCTCAGTTTGGTATCACCAACGTTGACATTTTTGCTTATAGCGATTTCTTCGTTGAGGGAACGATTGAAGGCAAACCATCCACCGCAGACATCGATCTGTTCTATTCCTTGCTGCAAACGACCGTGATTCACCAAGGGGCAGCAGATGCCCTGTTTGCTGCGTTGAAACACCTCGGCATCGAGAACCAGCCTATTGGTATCGACGAAATGCGGATTGCGCCGGATATTATGGCACAGGTACAGGACGCACTGCCAGATGGTGCTGTTGTACCTGCTTATAAATTGTTCAGGCATATCCGGCTAGTCAAAACACCATTCGAAATCGAACGGCTGCGCCACGCGGCAGAGGTCAATGAACGAATCGAGCAGGAGCTGATTCATCTGATAGCGGCAGGCATGCACGAGAAGGAACTCGCCGATCATTACCGGATCGCTGTGATGCGTGCGGGCGGTACACCAGCGATGACAGCCGTGGGAGCAGGACCGCGCAGTGCCCTGCCGCTGATCGAGAATTATTTCCACACGATCGAGCAGGGTGACCAGATCCGCTTCGATCTATGCATGCAGTTGGACGGGTACTGGGGGGATACGGGCCGCACCGTCGTTGCTGGTGAACCAACGGCTTGGATGAAAAAACATTTTCATGCGGTGAAGAGCGGTTGGGAAACTGCCTTAGAAACCGTACGACCTGGTGTCAGAGCATCGGATATATTTCATGCGGCTGTATCCCGCGTACAGCAGGAAGGCATCCCTCATTACCGGAGACAGCATGTGGGCCATGCGATCGGCCTCGAGCTGTATGACGACTTGACCATTTCCCCGGGTGACCAGCACATACTGGAGCCTGGTATGGTACTTTGCGTGGAAGTCCCTTATTACGAGCTTGGCGCAGGTGGCTTTCAAATCGAAGATACGGTTGTCGTAACGCCAGACGGATATGAGTTTCTGACGCATATGGAGCGCAAATTATTCATTAAATAACGAATCCCGGAAGGCTTCGAGCAAGCGATCAGGCAGCTGCCGATCAGGAGCTTTCCTGCCGAGAAAGTTGGAATTTCAATGATTCAGCAGGGAACCAAGACGTTTCGAAACATTAGCCTTGCGTTGTTTGCCGCAGGATTCGTTACGTTTGCGTTGTTATACAGTCTCCAACCTCTTATGCCGGAGATTAGTGAGGCATTTGACATTACTCCGGCACAATCGAGCCTGACGCTTTCCGTTTCAACGGTGGCCATGGCTATCACCATGTTGTTTATCGGCACGTTGTCTGATGCCCTTGGGCGGCGATTTATCATGACGGCATCCTTGGTGCTATCTTCGATCATCGCTATTCTGAGCGCATTCAGCCAGGGATATACAGATTTGTTGCTGCTCCGCGTCCTGCAAGGCGTGGCACTTGCGGGTCTGCCTGCCACGGCGATGACGTATTTGTCGGAAGAAATTGAACCTGTTAGTTTGGGGTACGCCATGGGGCTGTACATCAGTGGCAACTCCATCGGGGGTCTGGCTGGGCGGTTTATAAGTGGAGTTATCACGGACTGGTTCAGTTGGCGAGCAGCCATTGGATATATCGGTGTGCTTGGCCTGTGTGCAGCTGTTGTTTTCTGGTTGGTCATTCCGCCCTCACGGAATTTTATCAAGACTTCTCCGGGATTAACCAAGGCGCTGTCTCTTCTATGGTCACAATGCCGAAATCCGCGGCTCCTCAGTTTGTATGGGCTGGGCTTTTTGCTAATGGGGGGCTTTGTTACGCTGTTTAATTACATCGGTTTTGAACTGACCGGTGCTCCGTATCATCTCAGCCAATCCTTGGTAGGAAGTCTTTTCGTTGTGTATCTTATGGGCACAGTCAGCAGTACCTGGATGGGCAGGCTTGCCGACCGTTATGGACGGTCCCATGTACTTAGCATTACCATTGCGATCATTCTGGCGGGTGCTATCTGCACCGTGCATCCGGCATTGTGGATCAAAATTGTGGGTCTCGGTTTGTTCGCCTTCGGCTTCTTTGGTGGACATTCCATCGCCAGCAGCTGGGTCGGTCTTGTTGCGGCCCATCATAAGTCGCAGGCAAATGCCCTGTATTTATTCTTTTATTATGTTGGTTCCAGTGTTAGTGGAACTGGTGGGGGATACCTGTACAGCCATTTTGGATGGATCGGCATTGTTGGCATGATCGGCGCGTACGCTGTGGCAGGCTTTGCGCTATGCCGTTTTCTCCTGATTGGTCAAAAACAACAGACGACCGGCACTCCGATATACTGAGAGACAACTTGTGATGTCAAAGATCAGAACGCCATTCACAAATGAAATCCATAGTGATTCGGTTATGAAGGGTGTTTAATAGATTCTCAAAGAACATAACAGTTATGCGAAACAAATTATTATTTTTTGAACCGTTGATCTCAAGATCAACGGTTTTTTGATGTGTACCTTTGATCTGTAAACAAGTGGATTCAGTTCCCCAGATCTCCTGGTTTGTTTTCTGGTACGTATCATTCGAGAAAGGCGTGATCTGCTAGTTTGTTGTCGCTCTCTGCTAGTTACACATCGAATTGTGGAGCGTATCATTAGATCCGTGCAGTAGATATGCCTTCAGAAAGAATGAATATTCATTAATCAACCAGAACAGAGGAGAAATGCATCATGGATATGGGTTTAAATAACAAAACAGCGTTGATAACAGGTTCCACGAAAGGAATAGGCAAAGCAATTGCCAACGAGTTGGCTAAAGAAGGGGTCAACGTACTGATTAATGGACGGAAACATGAAGATGTTGAACGTGTTGTCAGAGAAATCAAGTTGGCGTATCCGAATACTTCGCCTCAAAATGCGGCAGCTGATATCGTTATTGTTGCTGAGCGCGAAGCATTGTTTGCAAAATTCCCGCAGGTTGATATCTTGGTAAATAACACCGGGATTTATGAGATCATGTCTTATTACGATGTAGATGACGCCGTGTGGGAAAAATACATTCAGACCAATGTGCTTTCCGCAAATGCTCTGACCAAATTTTATATGCCGGCTATGCTGAACAGCGGATTTGGCCGAATCGTCTTCATAGCGAGTGAAGAAGCCGTGATGCCAGGTCATATGCCGCAATATGCCGTTACTAAATCCATGCTGCTCTCGTTATCGAAGAGTCTGTCCAAACTGACAGCGGGAACGGAAGTAACGGTCAATACAATCATGCCTGGACCAACACTTTCGGAGAATGTACAACAGATTATCGAGAGCGTTTATCAGGATGAGAACATGACTTTTGAGGAAAAAGAAAAAACATTCATGGCTGCGAATCTTCCGCAATCCGAGCTGCAGCGTTTCATCAGACCGAGCGAGATCGGTAGACTTACTACATTCGTATGCAGCCCTTATGCAGCACCGTTTAAAGGTTCACCGATTCGTATGGATGGAGGAATGGTTCCAACGATTTACTAAACATGCACGGCTTAGAAACGAATGTATAGCTGATATTCTCGGTTGCGGGTATGTTCATTTTCAATGATGGGATGTTGGTACAGTAGAAGTTATTCAAATCATCTAGTGCTTGAAAGTCACATGTTGGCGAGCTTAAGGGCTCGCCTTTTTTTTGTTAGCTTCACATTGCTTCTGGAATGCAATTAACTTGTCTCACTGTACCGTTATCGTTGTATACACAGTTTGTAAGAGTATCATATGGATATCCAGAAGATATCCATGTCGTCTTTAATTAACGGTCCTTTTCTGATCGCATCTTAGCAATGTGTTGGAAGTCGCTATTTTGCGGCTTTTTTTGTTTTGACAGGACTAGTTAGATAGGAGGGTGACCTCTATGTATTGGTATAAGGTGTACCACCTATACGGTGATTTGCTGCTACTATCTATATTTTTTGTATTGATTTTTGTTGTAAAACGGTTTTAAGTGCCGTAATCTTATTTTGATTGTAATATCGATTATATTGTTTTATGAAGTAACTTATGGAGAAATGGAGAATAAGCTTCGATGAAGTCATCTGATTTAACCCGTCCATTTTATTTTCTATGGACAACCCAAACTGCTGCGAATGCAGCAGACGTGCTTTACATCATGGCACTTACAGTGCTGGTCCTTGATCGAACTGACTCTCTTGTGTCGGCAGCACTGATGCCGCTAATGCGCAGCGGAGCCCAAATGTTGAGCAGCTTGATTGCGCCATTACTGATTAATCGTTTCAAGTTGTCCAACCTTCTACTAATGTCGCAAGTGGGACAATTTTTGTTATTTATTGGCCTGGCGGTTTATTTGCAGTTTAACGGAGAGGCTTCATCACTTGTTATAGTATTTTTGCTAGTATTCGTGATGTCTTTTCTCGATGGATGGACAACTCCGGCTCGTAATGCACTTGTTCCACGTTTGGTATTGCGTGAGCAAGGTCTGCTTAAAGCCAACGGACTGCTTAGCGTCAGCGACCAGATCGTGCAATTTGCAGGCTGGGGACTAAGCGGTATCATCGTTGCATTTATGGGAGCTAGCCCCACTTTATTGCTCACCGCTGTTATTTACGGTCTGGCCGCGGTATTTACGCTGGGTGTCAAAGAACCCGTGAGATCGGATGTAGTAGAAAAGGAATTAGATGCACTTTCTTCTAATGCCATACCGGAAATTGGCATATCCAAATGGCATACGTTAACTGAAGGCTGGAAAATGATATGGGAAAAGCCTCGTCTGAGGGTTCTAACCTTTATGGACATTATCGACATGCTCGGGGCATCCATTTGGGTAGGTGCATTTACCCTTGCTTTTGTACAAGTTGCACTTGGTCAAGGCGAAGAATGGTGGGGATTTATTAATGCCGCTTATTTCGCAGGGACCATAGGTGGTGGTTTGCTGGTACTGGCACTGGCACGGACCATCGGTAACCGTTATGTAATAGTGATGATGATTGGAATGGCTGGATATGGCGTGCTGACCGCGCTTTATGCACTTAACACGCAGCCTTTTGTCGCTCTTATTTTAGTCATGTTAATGGGGCCCTTCGCGGAACTCTCCGTGATTAACCGCCGCACATTGATTCAGCATAGTGTAGACAAACAGCTGCTGCCCAAGGTGTTATCTGCTCAAGCTTCACTTATGCATCTCGTATTTTGTATTTCGCTACTGGGCATGGCTGGACTTGCCGAATACATCGGGATTGTGAATCTCTATTTGTTCGCGGCCGGACTGACCATTCTAGCACTCCTGGTAGGTTTACTGAGCTACCGGGCTTTCCGGGACCAAGCCGATCATACCCATATAAGCGGGTAATTTATGCCATGTACCATGATTAAGAAACGATAACGTTAACTCTAAAAACACGGGCAGTCTGCGGAATGGCAGTCTGCCTTTTTTAATACATGAAATCTGAATCTGTTTGAATGATTTAAGAATTTAAAGATCTAAGAAGTTATGAGGTGTAAACGCTACTGACATACCGTGGTCAGTAGCGTTCTTTTATGATTCATGAAGTAAACCAGTAGGATGGAAAGCTTATTCTAACCCAAAGATGATATGGTATTTATCTTTTAGAAGAGAAAGGATGTACTTTTATGAATTTTGCTTCTGTACGTGTGATTACTGACGACGTGGATCGTCTTGTCGAGTTCTATGAGGAAGTCATGGGTATAACAGCGGAACGTTCCGCGCCAGTCTTTGCCGAACTCGTTCTGCCTTCGTGCACTCTGGCTATAGGTCACTCCGAGACGGTACCACTGTTCGGTATTGGTTCTGCAGTGGCTGCCGATAATCGCAGTGTCATCCTCGAGTTCCGTGTTCACGATGTCGATGCTGAATACGAACGCTTGAAGCCCATTGTTGATGATTGGGTGAAGGAACCGACCACGATGCCGTGGGGGAACCGTGCGATATTGTTCCGTGATCCCGACGGCAATCTCATTAACCTCTTCCAGCCGGTGACCGAGGAAGCGATTAAACGGTTTAGCAGTAGAGGTTGAAAGTCTAACACTAGTAAACCGAATCAAAGCAGCTGATCAATAGGATCAGCTGTTTTTGATTTACTTCTAACCTAACGAAAGGATAGTGTCTGAGCTAGAGATGACTCAATAATCTTGTTATATGAATAGCATCCCCATTGAAAATAGCTGCACCAAATCCATAATATTCAATTTATTTAGTAACTTTTTCCGTATTCGAGCGTTTAATAGTATGACTTTTAATAGAATCAAATTTGCTAGGAAACGAAAGGGGAAGAAACGAAGAATGAATCTGAAGAGGAATATGTCCATATTTACCGCTGTAGCTGTACTTCAAGCATTTACAGTCGGTTCGGCGAGCGCACAACCCGTGGATCAAGGGGATGTAGCAGTTGTAACGCCTGCCAAAGTAGAATCCGTAGAGGTCATTAAGGAAGAGCAGCAGCATACCGAGAATGTAGTGGAAATAAAAAGCAGCACAGCATCATCAAAAGCTGAATCTGCTGAAGAAGACACAGAAGCCTCCAAATCAGCAGTCGTGGAGACAACACCGGCGGCAGAAAATGATCCGGATACTACTGATAAAGCAGCAACAACGAATGAATCCGAGGAGGGTTCTGCAATCCAGGAGGGAACTGCCGAGGATGACAAGACGCCAGCTACTCCAGCTACTCCAGCTCAAGTCGAGCAACAACCTGCAACAGGAGATTCCACTGCTGTTACATCAGGTGGAGACCTTATATTGTACATGAACAGCAATAAAATGGAGCAGGATGGAAAATCGTATCTTGCAGGCCAGCCAATGACTGTCAAAAACGGTGTATCCTATGTTGCGATTCGTGCACTGGTGGATCGTGTGGGATACGGAGTTAAATACGATAACAAAACCAAGGAGACCATTATTATCAGTGGTGACAATGAGCTCCGATTCAAAACAAACAGCAAGGTTTATACCGTTAATGGTGAATCCAGAACGATGAAAGGACCTGCGTATCAGCAAAAAAATACGTTTATGGTGCCGTTAACTTCCATTACTCAAGCGCTGAACATTTCCTACAAAGTGAATCAGTCGGCGAAAACCGTTGTGCTCAATCTACATAAGAAACCTGTTGCAAGCTTTGTGATTTCCCAAAAGGAAATTTTTGCGGGAGATCCAGTGGATTATGTGACTTCCTATAGTTCGCCAAACGGTCTGGAGATCACGAGCGAACGCTGGACAGGTCGTCAGGATTCGTTTGATCAAGCGGGTACATATACCATTTCATATCAAGTTCAGGATTCAAACGGCCAGTGGAGTGATCCCTATTCGGTTACCATTCAAATTTTGCAGCCTAATCTTCCACCTGTAGCCATGTTCACAACGGACAAGGACCAATATAAAATGGGCGAAAAAATAACGTATTTGGATCAAAGTACAGATGATGAAGGCAAGATTGAGAAAACGGCTTGGGATAACAATCCGCTCGCATTCTTTGAACCTGGACCCAAAACGGTGACCTTGACCGTCACTGATAACCATGGGGCTACTGATACGTATTCCAAAGTCATTAACATAACCAATGAAACGTTATATAATTTCTCGGATTTTAATTTACTTTTCACACCGGTTGGACAGAAATTCACCTTCAATGGTGGCGAAGTGACTTCCATGGAGAAAGTGCCTTATACGTATAGGGATGAAGCAAGTCTGCTGATTCGCAGCAACAGTCCGGAAACAGTTAATACGGAAGGCATTGTGTACCAAGAGTCTTCTTCGGGGCAGACGCGCTTCATGATTCACCATGTGAACAATACAGGCAAAAGAGTAAAAATGTATGTTATTGCAACAAATAACAACCCATATCCGGCAGTATTCGAGCAGCAAAATATGGGCTTCGCAGGACCGACTCCGTTTGCTACTGTGGCTGGTAAATTGTCTATTGATAAATGGTTCAGGTCTATACAGACTGGAGCGGATCAAAAGAAAGAATATTTTGAACCTGGGGAAAGTAAACTGATTTTGACCGAACTTAATAAAACTCCGATGAAAGAAGGACAAGTGATTTCACTCTATTCGGATGCATTCAGCGATTATTCTCTGGATTATAACGTTATTCTGGTCGAAGAAAATAAAGACCCGTTCGAAGCGTTACCAACGCTGCCTGTGCTTGATCGTGACGGTGTGCACAACCGTGGCACATACCCGAATGCAACTCGTGTTATAACGTACGACCAGCAAGTGGGAGCAACGCCTGCACGCTTACCCCTTGGAGATAATGCAAGCGACCCGAATTTGGTTGGAACGGATCCAATGGCTTACACGGATGCATCCAATGCAGGTAACTTTGGGGTGTTATACAAAATCACGTTAAGCAATGTGGCTCCGCGTACACTGATTTCGTTTAACCCACGTGGAGGAAAGTACTTTGGAGTAGCACTTGTGAACGGTCAAGTTGTACAAATTGTCGATGGTAGCATATCGATCAACACGTCCAGTGAACAAAGCGTACTTTACCGAACAGGATCCTCTTCGGAGAGTGTAACGATTCTTTTCTCAGCAGCGCCAGGAAGCAACCTGCCAGTTAACCTGCTCTTTACACCGCTCCCAATGGAGAAGTAGTGTAGTTGATCTTATGGACCAGAGTGATAACAAATATATTGTTAGGCTTAAGCATTGAAAGAAGGGACTCCTTAGGGAGTCTTTTCTGTTATACAATCGCTGTTAGAAGATATAGGGGGATAACAACGATGGCATTTCCTGATCCGACATGGGCAAGGTTAGGATTTATGGAACCACCGGATTTTCATAATTCCGGCCATAATATTGGAGTAGTAATCATTGATAAAATGAAGCCCCATCATACGATTCGCCACTTGGGTGACCGAATTAAGTACGTAACTGTCGAAAATGATCTAACTATAAATTGCAATAATATTGCATTCCAATCTTCAGGTGAGCTAGATGAGGAAGTTGGTGAACATGGCTTGATGACCATATTAACCCTGGCTCATAAACCTTTCTTTTTAGAAGGAAAAACACATGTAGGTCTTTCTCCTGCTGCAAACTTCATTGTGCTTGACCATGGTGCTTTCAGAGAAGGTGAAGGTGAGCGTTTAAAATATGGAATGGATTGGGTCCTGAAACAGCCAAACTGGAATATCAAAATAATTTTATGCACAGGTTGGCATGCTTCGGATAATCCTGTACTCCTACAGAAAACTCATAAGAATTCAACAGTTCAAGCTTTAAATTCTGCAGTCCAAAGAGGTTTGATGGTCATCTGTTCAAACGGCAATACCAGATTGGGAAACATTATGCCGCCTATCGAATATTTCACTGTGGGCGGTTTCAATGATCGTGGGAAGGCGGAGAGTCACCTGCATTTGCCTTATCCCGATGAGCCGTTTGGCAAGAATGGAGATGGACATTTCAGGCCAGATATTCTAGCTCCAAGAGTATATCTAACGCTTCCTTTCTGTGAGTCCAAGCAGAGAGAAGAACAGGTATCATATTATTGGGGAACTTCCGGTGCAGCAACGCTCGTAACGGGTATTGCTGCGTACTTATTTTCTAAATATCCAGAATTAAATACAAAAAACTTACGTAGTAAATTGATTGAGAATGCTGATCCAATAGAAGATTACAAAAATAATGCACCAAGAATAAATGTAGGTAATGTAATTCATAGTTTAGAAATGCAGGTCAACCTGAAAAAAGCAAACCAATGTGTATCGAGTGTCCGTATTGCTGGCGATGACCATTCTATAGAATCTTTAAATGATATTGAAAGGGGGTTAGCTTTATCCAAACTTGTTCAACAACAAATCGTAACTCGACAAGAATTATGGAAGTATGCTGAAGATGAATCCGATGTAATAAGGAAAATAGCAGTCTACGCCTTAGCTAAACCAGAAGACGAATATGAGAGAAGGCGCTATTGGAAACGATTAAGCGAGGAAAGCGAGGGAGGAGTGCGCGGTTGGTATGCGCACGGATTGTTACAAAATACGAATAAGTCAGAAGTATCCAAGTGGATTCCATGTTCCACAGATAGCAATTGGGCAGTCCGTTGGTCTGTTAGTGAATACTTAACTAGATATGTTGAATCCTTTCCTCAATTGGAAAAGACGCATGATCCGGATTTGATACAAGAAAAGGCAAGTAAGGTACTGCAGTGGTTAAAAAAATCCAAGAATTTAATGTGAAGAAGAACAGATGAAAACGGTCTATAAAAATCGTTACGTTAATAGGACGTAAAGATCTCCATAAGATTGACCAACCTCGGCAGTTCCAGACCGTTTCCATTAAATGTTACATATCTTTCATATTGAATTGCATACGTGCGAGCATGTCTGTCATCATGGCAACTTCTTCCTCATTGAAATCAAGCAGCATCTGATGAACGAACTCGTTACGATCCTGTTTGAAGTTGGCTATATGTGTGAGTCCTTGTTCAGTTAACCGAACGAAGGTTTCTCTTTGGTCAATGGGATTTCGTCTTCTTGATACGAGACCATCTGCTTCCAGCTGCTTCAAATGGCGTGTAATGGCAGCACTGTCGATGTGAATGGCTTTTTGCAAATGGCTTTGAGTCACCTCTTCATGAATATAGAGATGATACAGCAGAACATATCGTGAGGAACTGATCCCCGTACAACGTTCAAATTTGGGTTTCAGCTGATTGCTTATATTTTTAAGTAGAATTAATAGGTTTTCTTGCTCCAATGAACAATTCATGTGTGCCCCTCCTTGAATGGTGCCGAATATCTTGGAAAAGCAGCCTGGTAACCAAGGCACATCTCTTCCAAGACATTCAGCAGCTAAAGGCAACTATATCACAATGTGATGGCTGATCGCATTATGGCATGCAGCTTATTTGAATTAAGCCCAGAATGTCGTTTCTTCTGCTGGCAGGCGGTAGGACGTATATCCCTCGCTCGCAGCTCTACCGATGGTCAGCAGCATGACGGGTACATAACGTTCTTTATCCAATCCAAACACTTCGGCAATTTGATCTTTTTCATATCCACCAATTGGATTGGTGTCATATCCATGCGCACGGGCAACCAGCATCAATTGCATGGAAACCAGACCGGAGTCAAGCATAATGACATCGTTCATTTCAGCATCAGACATGCTGTTATAGATCGGTTTGAATGCATTCAACTGAAAGTCCTTCACATCCTGTGGCATTAATCCGAGTTCAACGGCTTTTCCATAAATGTTTTCGGCATAATCGAAGTTGTTTTTGTCCGCAAACACCGCAATAACAGCTGACGCTTGAGCTACTTTTTCTTTGTTGAAGCGGGACAGTGGCACGAGTTTGTCTTTTCCCTCTGGTGTATCCACAACAAGGAAACGCCAAGGCTGCATGTTAATGGAGGAAGGAGCAGTGCTCGCTTCGTTGATCATTTGAGTCATTTCTTCTCTGGTAATCTTGACGGATGGATCATAAGTCTTAATCGAGCGGCGTCCGTATATAATTTCATTAAAATCGTTTGTTTTTTGAGATGGTTTCATAATCATTTCTCTCCCTTTATCTAATAGTTGATGCATCAATATTTGACTAGTCAATAGTTGATATGTCAAATATAATTGAATTCTTGAATCATTTCAACCTTTTTTATTCTGTTAAAATATGCCAAACTATGAGATGAACGATTGTATTGTTCAATTGCACAATAAGAAAATGAGCGTTTGTCGAATGTAGTTGATTAGAAGGTAATTGGTGAATTTAAAGTGATGAGAAGAAGAGAGGGTTGTCGAAATGAAGACAATTAAGGCTATGATGGAGCATCTTTACTGGGCCGACGAACGAATCTTGGACGCGCTTCAGAAAAGTGAGACGAGGAACAAAGACCTGTTAAAGCTGGTTAGGCATGTCGCGGTTGCAGAACGTGTCTGGCTATCCCGATTGCATGGCAAGGGCAGCGGGCAATATTCGTTGTGGGAGGAGGCTGAAGACCTCTCGGTGATTCGGTCGATGTTCGAAGAAAACGCCAAGCAATATCGCGTCTATATAGAAGGAATTGATGAATCCCAGTTGGATGAGATGCTCGACTACGCGAACCAGAGCGGGGTTCTGTTTCAAACGTCCGTCCGGGACATTCTGTCACAGGTTATCTTACATGGGCAATATCACCGGGGACAGATCAACCAAGCGCTTCGAATTGAATCGGCAGAGCCTGTCCCAATCGATTACATCACGTTTGCGAGGCTTTAACGGCGGCTCATAATCACCAATACACTGAATTGAAGTGGCTTTGAGATAACACTTAAAGGTAGCTCAATAAAAAAGTACTGGGAATAACGGCTAATAACCAAAGAGTTGAAAAAAATAGAAAGGAGCTTCTGCTACCAGCTCCTTTCTTAGGTAAATGAATGTTCTGAATCAGCTCACTGATGTTCTTGCCACAAACAAACCATGAGGTTCAAAGACCTTTGACGGCTGTATACTCGGCATTTGCTAAGCTTTTGGCTCCATCAACATGATATGACATTCTTTTATGGCGGATGGCTTGATCTCTATTCCTTTCGGGATAACAATCATCTCATCCTTGTAAATCTTCACTTGACTATCACGAAAATCAATGATCATTTCCCCTTCGATCACGAAAAATACCTTATCTGTTTCTTCATGAACATGCCAATCGAATTCTCCGGCAATCTTTACAAGCTTAATTTGATAGTCATTCATTTCACCAATGAATTTTGGAGTCCATTGATCATGAATTGTAGATAGTTCCTCACTCAGTTTAATAACTTTATAATGGATAATAATCACTCCTTATTTTTATGTACTTTGCTTCACAAGAATGCAAACACTGAAATTGGCGATTCACCACCTGGGGTCCGTAACATATCACTTTGGGATGATCAGACATT
Source organism: Paenibacillus sp. 7523-1 (assembly GCF_002276415.1). NCBI lineage: Bacteria > Bacillati > Bacillota > Bacilli > Caryophanales > Paenibacillaceae > Paenibacillus > Paenibacillus sp. 7523-1. Next base: position 45,475 of record NZ_NPBR01000003.1, read on the forward strand.
TACGTTTTTACATACGCAATATTCCAGACATCTTGTTTTCCTGGCTTGCTATTAGCATATAATTTTTATTTTCAGTTTAAAATGGATGCCTGTTGAAACTAACATGGATTATTGGTGAATCTCTGCCTATACTCGGTTGGAGAAAGACCAAATTGTTTCTTGAACACTCTACTAAAATAAAAGGGGTCTGTAATTCCAACAGATTCTGCAATCTGCTGTACTGAGACATCACTTGTAAATAACATTTTTTGCGCAATGTTAATGCGGTATTTCAGTACATATTCTGCGGGCCCCATACCAGAATGTCTTCTAAACACATAAGAAAGGCGATTTCGATTAACGTCATAATGCTCTGCGAGCGATGATATTGTAAGACCTTGATAATAGTGTTCATGTATGAATTTCGATACACTTTGGAATAAGGCATGTGATTCACTGCTAGTTTGCCTGTTATCCGCACATAATAATGCTTCATTTAGTGCTTCACGAAACAACATTTCTGTCTGAAACATCGAAATTCCACCTTGCTGATTATACACATGCCAAAGGCGTATAATTAATTCGGTTAGACGGGTGGAATCTCCGGTTGGCAATTCAAAATGTTGATGAGAAAAGGACGACTCTTTTAATTTTGAGTCATGTATCCGGTATAACACAAGAATATACTCCCAGTAAGTGTCACCAAACATTGTTTGTTCTAGTTTCATTTTCGCCCCCCCATGAACAATTTTCCCTGGCGTAAAAATATAAGGCATTCCATTAAAATGAAATTGTATTTTCCCTGTCAAGGGGAACACAAATCCCGGGAAAGAATCTGTATAATCTGCGTAGGGCACTCCAGATGTATTACCATATCGGTATACTCCTTCTACTTGAAAAGGAATTTGTGCAAAGTGTTCTGCTAGTAGATTGATGTTTATGTTCACAGTGCGACCTCACTTCAATAGTAGTATGTGATCAAATTTTGAAGTTAATTAATCAATGTATTTCCTATATTCACATTATTGATAACGATTATCATTGTCAAGAACGAACGTACTAATGCTCACCGGGATAATAGAATGAGTTCAGAAATTAAATAACATGAGAATTTTTTCAACAGGATCACCTTGAGACATTGGTGCTCCTGTATTGTCTGTGAATCATTTACGCTGGCGTTGAAGCACGTATTATGAGGCAAGCGACAGCGTGTCTAATGTCAAAATCGATCGGACTCGGATTAGCTACTAAATATAGAATAGTGAGGAAACCTACAAAAAACGAAAAACCTGCTACGGCCTTCCCTATAAACAGGACGGTGCAGAGGTTTTTTGTTGGAATACGATAATTCTCGCTGTAGCTGTCTCTAAAAGAGTGTATATCTTAGTGGGCTTAAATAATTCCCTTGTCCATCGCTTTGCCGATCAGCGTAGCAAAAAGGCTGTTAGACCAGGCGAACCATTCACGTGAAAAGTCGGAGGGATCATCCGGGTGAAAGCCTTCGTGCATATACCCGGTATCTGCATCAGTCCTGATCAGCATATCGATTAATTCTTTCATTTCCTCATCGTTATCTGCTGTTAGCGCCTGCATAGACAGTGCCATATGCCACACATAACCTCCTGGCGTATGCGGACTGCCAATGCCTTTGGCATGTTTACCTTCGAAGTAGAAGGGGTTATCGAAACTGAGGGCAAATCGGCGGGTGTTTTGATATATTTCATCCTCCACCCCTACATAACCAATATAAGGAATAGATAGTAATCCCGGTGTGCCAGCATCATCCATCAGTGAATAGTTCCCGAATCCATCCGTTTCATAGGCGTAGATTCGACCGTATTTCGGATGATTCACAATCCCGTACGTCCGGATGCCGAAGTCAATTTCCTTGCGCAGCTTCGCTGCTCGGGCAGCCAGTCTTTCGTCCTTATAGATAACGCTGGCGATCTCGCGGATATACTCAAGAATCACCACAGCGAACATGTTGGAGGGGATGTTGTAGCCGAATTCGCAGCTGTCATCACTCGGGCGGAAGCCCGACCAGCTCATGCCGGTGTAGTTGACAGGCATGCCACGTCCGTTATTGTACAACGTCTCCGTATCCTGAAGCGTCTGCCGTATAAAATGGTAGGACGACTTCTCTCCGTGGTACTGCTCCGTTTCAATAACGTTCACAATGGAGCTGAGTGCTTGGTAGCAATCGGTATCGAAGATATCGGTTTGCTCCGCTTCTTTCCAGTACATATAGGCCAGCTGAACGACAAAACAGAGGGAATCCAGCTCGTATTTGCGCTCCCACATCCATGGGTTTAAATTGCAATCATCCGTAGCCCGGTAATGCTTGTCGCTTGCTGTTTCATTAAATGCATTCGTGTACGGGTCGATATTCACATAGAACATCTGCCGGGCTATGAGGCCGCGAAGAATCCGCTGAAGCTCAGAGTCATTTTTGGCAAACGGGATGTAGTGGCGCACCTGCTCCGTAGAATCGCGCAACCACATGGCTGGAATATCGCCAGTAAATACAAAAGTGGTGCCGTCTTCAAGCAGCTTGGTTGTCGTCTCAAGTGTATTGGGGAAGCAGTTGCGGAACAGCTTTTGCAATTTGGGATGATGGGCAAGCCGTTCGTCGGCTTCATTCAAGTACTCGGTAATGGAAGGTGGCAGATTCATAGTCAAAACTCCTCCTACATAGTTAGGTTAAGGTTGCACGGCTCATAATAGAAACCTTCTGATATCATCAGTCCGTGTGGTAGCCTTGGCATTCGTAGCAAATGTTTGCATACTTGCCCGTTGATCACAATATGTAACTTTTGCAGCTTAAAGGGAGGTTCATAATTCACACATTATCGCCATCATTTATCAGTGGTTATTTACATCACGGCAAGCCCGAAAGTACCGCTGCAGCACGGTTATACGCGCTTTCTAAGATGACAATGCACAACCTACATATTTACGGTGTCAGCTAGGGTTCACTACAATTTGAATTGTAAGCGCTAGCATAAGAGAGGTCAGCTACATGCAAAGCGGATACAAATTTATTTTATGTAACGAAAAAAACCATAGAGAGGAGTGGGAGAATGAAGGTGAGTCATGCTGCAGTATCCGTAAAACCTTCATTAAAGAACAAATCCCTTGGCAAAAGAATTTGGAAAAATTGGGAGCTTTATTTGTTCATGCTTCCCGCGTTGTTGTATTTCCTCGTTTTTCATTACGGCCCGATGTACGGCATTCAGATTGCTTTCAAGAATTTCGTACCTTCAAAAGGAATTACAGGCAGTGAATGGGTTGGCTTTGACCATTTTGAACGATTCTTCAATTCTTATTTCTTTTGGGATCTGCTCTGGAACACGTTCAGCATCAGCTTCTATGAACTTGCGATCGGGTTTCCACTTCCGATTATTCTGGCGCTAGCCTTTAATGAGGTTCGGAACGGTCCGTTCAAGAAATCGGTTCAGACGGTAACCTATGCTCCGCATTTCATTTCCGTCGTTGTTATGGCGGGGATGATCATTACCTTTCTGTCGCCTTCCAGTGGAATGATCGTCCGGTTCATCGAATTCCTGGGCTTTCAACCTGCACAATTTCTGACGGACCCAGCCTGGTTTAAGACGATTTATGTTTTCTCGGGAGTCTGGCAGAGTACCGGGTGGGGTACGATTATTTATCTCGCGGCTCTGTCTGGCGTAGATCCCCAGCTGCATGAAGCGGCCATTATGGATGGAGCGAGCCGGATTAAACGGATGCTGCATATCAATCTACCGACAATTGTGCCCACGATTACAATTATGCTGATCTTAAATATGGGTAATATACTGGGCCTTGGTTTCGAGAAAATTCTGCTGCTGCAGAATTCACTCAATATGGAAGCCTCCGATGTAATCTCCACCTATGTCTACCGCGCCGGTTTGGTGGATGCCCAGTATAGCTTCTCAACGGCTGTTGGCTTGTTTAACTCGGTAATCAACGTTATTTTGCTTGTTACTGTCAATCAGATTGCCAAACGTACCAGTGAGAATAGCCTCTGGTAGAAAGGAGTTGAGGTCTTTGGTTACTGCCATGAAAGAATCCAGAGGAGACAAGCTGTTTGTGATCTGCACCTATATTTATTTGGTTCTTGCTCTGCTCGTTGTTCTCTATCCGCTGATCTATATACTCAGTGCTTCCATCAGTTCTCCGAAGGACGTCAATTCGGGAGCCATGTGGCTGTTTCCGAAGAATGTGACATTGGACGGCTACAAGCTTGTTTTCGAAAACCCGAAGATATGGAATGGTTATTTGAACACGATTATTTATACGGTGGTAGGGACTCTGGTCAATCTCGCCGTTACTCTGCCAGCCGCATATGCGCTTAGCAGATCTGATTTTGTCGGGCGTAATCTGTTCATGGGTCTCATTCTGTTTACGATGTTCTTCAGCGGAGGGCTCGTGCCGACGTATCTGCTGGTCAAGAACCTCGGACTCATCAACAGCATGTGGGCATTGATTCTGCCGGTGGCTGCTTCAGTTTGGAATATTGTCGTGGCCCGCACCTTTTTTCAGACGACCATCCCAAAAGAACTGCAGGAAGCGGCTCACATGGATGGCTGTACGAATCTGAAGCTGTTCATTCGCATTATTCTGCCGCTGTCGGCACCCATTATTGCCGTTATGGCTCTATTCTATGGAGTAGGACACTGGAACAGTTATTTCCCGTCCCTGATCTATTTGAATGATGAAGCCAAGTATCCGCTGCAGATGGTTCTGCGCCAGATCCTTGTCCTTCAGGAGATGTCGGCCGAAACCACGGGCGCTTCGATCAATAGTGAGGTGGCGACGGCCATGAACAATAAGGCTGAAACAGCATCACTAATCAAATATGGAGTCATTGTGGTCTCCACGCTGCCGATCGTTGCGGTCTATCCATTCCTGCAGCGTTACTTTGTCCAAGGGGTCATGATTGGCTCAGTTAAAGGTTGAACCATTAGAATGTGTATATAACAAGGGAGGAATTATTCATGCAGACCACACGCAAACCATGGAAGCTTCTGTTGTCTTCGGCTTTAGTTCTTACACTGCTGGCAGGCTGCAGCAATGCTGACAAAGGAGCAGGAGATAACAGTACCGGAGCGGTTGCTGTGAATAAAGAGGGTTTCCCGATTGTCAATGACTCCGTAACTCTTACGCTTATGGCGCCGGATGTGGGGATTCAGAACTGGGAGAACATGAAAGTGCTCCAGCAGATGCAGGAGAAGACAGGCATTAAGCTGGAATACAGAAATGCACCGAAGGACAGCTTCGAGACCAAGAAGAATCTGGTGCTCGCCAGCGGAGATTACCCGGATATTCTCTATGCTGCCGGTTTGACTACTGCGGAGCAGATGAATTATGGAGAGCAGGGTATCCTCGTTCCACTGGAGGATCTGATTGAAGAATACGCTCCGAACTTCAAGGCCTTGCTGGATGAGAACCCGGATGTCCGGAAATCCATTACAGCACCGGACGGGCATATCTACTCTTTGCCGGTAGTAGAACTAAGTCAGCATTGGTATCGCAACCCAATGTGGTACAACGGGGACTTCCTGAAAGCATTAAATATCGACAAGCTTCCCGAAACGACAGAAGAGCTGTATACCTACCTGAAGCGTGTGAAGGAGGAGGATCCGAACGGTAACGGTATCGCTGATGAAATTCCGATATCTTCGGTGACAACACCTGCTGCCAACCTCCGTGATATTCGCACCTGGCTGCTTGGCGCCTTCGGTATTTATGAAGAAGAAATATACGTGGATGATAACGATAAGGTGCACTATACACCGCTTGAAGAAGGTTATAAGGAATATTTGACTTATATGAATCGTCTGTGGTCCGAAGAGCTACTGGATCATGAGAGCTTCTCGCAGACGGCAGAGCAAAAGAAGGCTAAGGCACAGAACAACCAGGTCGCCCTCTTCTCCGACTGGCATGCCTACATGTCCAAAGGCGGAGAGCCTTCGACGGCAGATCCGATGTTTGCACCTGTCCGTAGCGAATCGGTTGATGCTCCGGCGATTGCGAAGAACAGAGGCATTACAACGGGTGCCTTTGCCATTACGGAGAGCAACCCGGCGCCGGAAGCCTCCATGCGTTGGGTGGATTATCTCTATTCCTACGAAGGTGCCATGTTCTTCAATAAAGGGCCAGAGGGCATTCTCTGGGAATACACCGACAAAGAAAATCGGGTCAAGAAATACTTGCCTGTACCGGACGGAAAGGAAATGGAAGATTATCGAGCCACTCTGACACCTAACTACGGTATTCCTGCTCCGACCCTGTCCATGGATGATATTAGTAAAGGGCTGAAGACAGACTTTGATCTCTGGGTAGAGAAGGAAACGAAGCAGAAGCTTCTCGATAAAGGCGCTCGGATTCCGTTCCCAACACTGTTCCTGACCGTGGAAGAACAGACGGAAATCAGCAACCTGAATTCGGATTTGAGCACTTATGTGAAGCAGATGGAAGCGAAGTTTATCACCGGTGCAGAGCCGCTAACCAGTTGGGACAATTATGTGGCTACCGTTAAGAAAATGGGCGGAGAGCGTGTGGCTGAAATTAATCAGGCTGCATATGACCGCTGGAAATCCAACTAATCAAGCCCATGCGTAAACTATACCTTGAACATGAATTCCAGGAGGAACAGACATGCAGATAACGAGACACCCGAACAATCCCATTGTCGTCCCGGGCGGCTATGAGTGGCGCAAGGTTACGGTCTTCAACCCGGCGGTCATCATAGATAACGGCAAATTTTACATGATTGAGCGCACCGCAGGCTCCCTGACTCCATGCAAGAATTATCTGGGGCTGCTGGAGAGCGATGACGGCGTTAACTTCACCCACGTGAAGGATGAGCCCATTGTGACCCCCGATATGCTGGGTTTTCCTTATGGCAGTGTGCAGGACCCCCGTATTGTCAAAATTGATGGAACCTTTTATCTGAACTACGCCCTGCGTCCCTGTGCAATGAGCTATTATCCTACCGGAGCTGGCATCCCCATGCGCTCTATTCCTGAATATCCGGACGGATGGGGGGAAGAGGAGAGACACTGGTTGACCCGCTCCTCCATTCTGAAATCGGATAATCTCCTGGATTGGGAGTTTGTGGCGGATACGACGCCCCTTGATATTAACGACCGGGACAACATTCTGTTTCCTGAAAAAATAGGTGGCAAATTCGTGCTCCTGCGCCGCCCCGAGGAATATGTGGGTGGAGACTACGGTACGGATAAGGCGGCCATGTGGATTACCTACTCCGAGGATCTGGTGAACTGGGAAGAGCCCAAGCTGCTCGCTACCGCCGGAAACCTGTCCTGGGAATCGCGGAAAATCGGGGGCTCGACGCCTCCTATCCGTACCGACAAGGGCTGGCTGGTGCTCTATCACGGCGTCGATGAAGATATCGTCTACCGTGTGGGAGCTATGCTGCTGGATTTGGAGCAGCCTGAGAAAATCATTGCCCGGACCCATCATTACATTATGGAGCCGGAGACGTACTACGAGAAATTTGGATTCCAGATTCCGAATGTAATCTTCCCGACCGGAAATGTGGTCAAAGACGGACTGCTCTATATCTATTACGGAGTAACGGATACAGCGATTGCTCTCGCCACGGTTGCTTTGGATGAGTTGGTAGAGCATGTCCTTCGGGAAGGGTAGTAAGCAGGGCCGACTTGCTTAGTAATTCAATTGCTTTGCAGGGGAAGAAGGAAGCCCGGAATTAAATGGGCCTTTTCACAACAGTCCCCTTCAAAGCATGTTCTTTACGGTATTGCCCTGGTGTCAGACCGATTTCTTTTTTGAACTTGCGGATGAAATTCGGCGTATCCAAATAACCGACCTGCTCGATAATTTCCTTGAGCGGTGCGCTAGTATTCTCTAACAGCCGGATAACTTCATCCACACGTTTTTGCCAGATATATTGTGAGAAATTGCTGCCAGTCTTCTCTTTGAAACTCCGGCTCAAATAAGAGGTTGAAATGGCAAACTTAAGCGCCACATGTTCCAGGCTGAGTGTGTAGTCTGCGAACTGCTCGTCCACGTATGCCAGAATGTCATCCATTAACGAAGATTCGCTAGTCTCCGTGTTCCGCTCGACCTGCATGCAAATGTCAGCGGCCAGAGAGAGCAGGCGGTTCTCCAGCTCTTCCAGCGTTTCAAAGGAGGTCAATTCCGGCATATTGGCAAACACACTGTCCATCCCAAGTTCGGAGGCCGTGCGCAGAAAAGCGTTCAGCAGTTCGAAGCAGATGCAGCGCAGCAGATGAACCTGCAGCGGCTCGTCTTTGATCATCTCGATGGTATCAGCAATCATCTGGACGGCTACGGGTTCGTTGCCCTGTTTCAGACTCTGCTCCAGCTTCAACATGGATTTGCGCGGAATCCAGAAACTCTCGGTGGCGGAAGGGTTCAGCTCTGCAAGCTGCTCAAAGTAGGTTACCTGTCCGCTGCGACGGATCATTCGGTGTTCCAGTGCCGCAGCAGCTTCAATAAACGATTGGTTAAGGCGGCTCAGGTCGCTGTATGCCATACCGACACCGATGCTTAAGGACAGCTGCGAGTGCTCGCGAATGATCGCTTGAATGCCTTCAATAACCTGCTCCATCCGGGTCTGGACGAGCATGTCCGCATCTCCGTGAAGCGAAATGATCAGGGCAAATTGGTCCTTGACCGAAAATTCCACACCAAAGATCTGTGCACCAGAAGTGGGCAAGCACACATTGCTGAGGATTTCCTGCAGGAGATGCCGTTCCTGCCAGGACTTGCTGCCCGGCTTGGTGTCATCCCAGGATAATATAGCTGAGAAATAGAGCCCTTCTCCCTGAGGATGGCTGAAGCCGGTACTGAAGATCATCTGCTCAATCTCAGGGTCGTCCGGCTTGCCATGTTTGAGCAGCAGCAGCATACACTGATTGCGGACGAAAGGCTCCTGTAAATCAATTTTGGCAATGTAATCATGGAAAGTCTGCCGGATCCATTCCCACTCATTGCGAACCTTGGGAGCATCCTTGCCGCTGCTTTTCAGCTTGGCGAATTCCATCAGATCCCTGATCGGATGGTACTGCCGTTTGGCCAGCAGCAGTGCGGCAGCTATTCCAGTGATTACCGTAATACAAAAGACAATTAAAATCAGGGTCTGAACATGGGCCACACGGCTGAAAAATTGGAAGCTTGGCATCGTGGTCACATAGGTCCAGCCATTTTCTTCTGATTGCACCGAAACGACGGAGTGTTGTTCCCCGTCCAGCTTCAGATTATGAATCCCAGGCTCAAGTCCGGATATCTTCTCAAGGTCGTTCCGTGGAAGGGTGACGCCGTGGCTGTTTGCGGTCAACACCTCTCCAGTAGGACCGAATATATAGCTGCTCCCCGTGAAGTCACTCAAAATCGAATCCATAACGCCAGTAAGCTTGGATTCTTTCATTAAATAGACAACCGTTCCATATGGATAAGGGTCATTCGGTTTAATGGGTACGAGCATGACAAGCATTGGATCTGTCCGAGAATTTATGGTTACATTCTCCGCGGGACGTACCAGCGGTTGTCTGGTTTCATTTAAGTCCTGTCGCAATTCTGCAGGAGTCCAGCGTTCAAATTGATAGAGCGTATCGAAGGTGACATGAAGATCAGCGAGACCACGGTGAGAATAGATATTGGAGTCATTATGGAAATACAGAAGTAGGTCCTCGGCAATGTTGCTGCTGGCTTTGTAATTCGCCAAGGCCTGTACCGCCTCCATGCTGTAGTAGGGATCCTTCACCATGTATGGGGTCAAATACTTGTCATAAGCGATTCGCCCGGCTATTTCCTGAAGCTCGTTCATACGGGTATCTATGGTGTTCTTCACCTGGTTCAGCTGATTGACATTGGATTGTTCAATTTCGACACGAAGGCCCTTGACAGCGTTTTCATATACGAAAATAGTAACCCCTGTTAGAGGAATGAGAAATATGAGGATGTAGGAAAACGCATATTTCAGAAGAAGTCTTGATTTGAAATGATTCCAGCTGAGTCTGAATTGGTTGAGCAAGGATGGCTTGAGTGCCGGATTAGCCATGTAGTTGTCCCTCCCGTATTTAAAAAGTTAGAATTAGTCATTCTGGAATATAAATTTATGTTCTGTTCTGGAGTATACTTAAGTCAGCATAAACATTATAACATTATAATCTTTGGAATAAAGTAGCACGTCAGGTTTATTTTTAATAGAAGGAGGTACAGGTTTCATGAAATGAATCCAATTTTGAATTTTGCCTGTATACCTGGGTCGAAGAAGGAGATGGGATGATTGGGCACAGAGAATGTGCTGCGCAATTTGCAGCTTGTTGACGGGCGGATCATGGATATCGCCATTCAGGACGGAGTCATCACCAACATTACACCGTCAGGCCAGGCCGTGGAAGCTAAGAGAGGTCAAGACTGTTCCGGGTTATATGTGTCTAGCGGATGGATTGATCTGCATGTGCATGCCGTGCCGGAGCTTGATCCCTATGGCGATGAAATCGACGAAATTGGTGTGAAGCAGGGAGTAACCACGCTCGTGGATGCCGGAAGCTGCGGTGCAGATCGGATCGGTGCCTTGTACAGTGCCAGCCTGAAGGCTGATACGCGGGTGTTTGCTCTATTGAATATTTCGAGGATCGGGCTCGAACGGACAGATGAGCTGTCACAGCTGAAATGGATAGACCGGGCGAAGGCCCAGGCAGCGGCGGCGGCTTATCCTGATTTTATCGTTGGTCTGAAGGCACGCATAAGCGGAAGCGTCGTCAAAGACAACGGCATTGAACCGCTCAAGCTGGCACGCATATTGTCCGAAGAAACGAAGCTGCCGCTCATGGTTCATATTGGTTCCGCTCCGCCTGCAATCTCCGAAGTATTGGAGCTATTACAGCCGAGCGATGTAATTACCCATTACCTTAATGGCAAGTCCAATAACCTGTTCCATGAGGACGGCACACCTCTACAAGGACTGCTTGATGCTGCTTCCCGTGGAGTTCATCTGGATGTGGGCCATGGCACAGCGAGCTTCTCTTTCCGAATTGCAGAACAGGCCAAAGCGGCTGGCATTGAACTGAATACAATCAGTACGGATATTTACCGCGGCAACCGTCTGAACGGGCCAGTGTACAGTATGTCGAATGTGCTGACCAAGTTTCTCGTTCTTGGCTACAGTTTGGAAGAGGTCATCCGCGCGGTTACAATCAACGCAGCAGCATGGCTCGGCAAGCCGGAGCTCGGACAGATTAGGGTGGGACAGCAGGCGAACCTGACTTTGTTTGCTCTGGAAGCAGGTGAGAAGCAACTGATGGACTCGGAAGGCGATGTTCGAATGGCACAGCACTATATTAAGGTTAAAGGAGTCTATGCTAATGGATCACTCATTACAAGCTAGATATGGACTGAAGCGTGTGATAAATGCAAGTGGTAGAATGAGCATTCTTGGCGTTTCCGCACCAACGGATTCGGTCATGGAGGCCATGAAACAAGGCGGACAACAGTACGTAGAAATCGCGGACCTTGTAGACAAATCGGGAGAATATATTGCACACCTGCTTGGTTCGGAAGGGGCAGTTGTTGTGAACTCGGCGTCCAGCGGCATAGCCCTGTCGGTGGCATCCATGGTGACCGGCGGAGATCCGCGGCTCAGTCTTCGTCTTCACCAAGAGCCGATATTGAAAAACGAAATTATTATGCTAAAAGGTCATAACGTGCAATATGGAGCACCTGTTGAAACCATGGTATTTCTTGGCGGCGGCCGGGTTGTGGAAGTGGGATACGCCAATGAAGGCCGGCAGGAACATATTGAACAGGCTATCGGTGAATATACTGCGGCAATTCTCTATGTCAAATCTCACCACGCTGTCCAAAAGAACATGATTTCTGTGGAAGAGGCCTGGGAGGTAGCACAGCGCAGAGGGGTTCCGCTAATTGTTGATGCCGCAGCAGAAGAAGACCTGTCCAAATATGTCCATTATTCAGATTTGGCGATTTACAGCGGATCCAAAGCGATTGAGGGTCCGACCTCCGGGATTGTTGCCGGTAAAAAGAAATATACCGAATGGCTGAAGGTACAGCTGCACGGGATCGGCCGCAGTATGAAGGTTGGTAAAGAGACTACCTTCGGGCTGCTTCAGGCGCTGGAGGAATACCAGAACAAGACCGATAACAGCGAACGGGAGAAGCAAGCGCTGGAGGCTCTTCAGGTGCTCGCTGAGATTCCTGGTGTTTCAGTTCGCATCGTGCAAGATGAAGCGGGCAGAGCGATCTACCGTGGACGCATCCAGGTTGATTCCAATGTTGCAGGAATGGATGCGAAGGATGTGAATGACCAGCTGCGTGAAGGTGAAATTGCGGTATATACCCGAGACTATGGCGTTAAGCAGGGTTATTTCGATATTGATCCAAGGCCGCTGCAAGGCGATGATCTTCAGGTGATTATCACAAGAATACAAGAAATTGTGGGAGGTGAGCGTAAATGAGTCATATTCAGCAGCGACTGTATAAGAACAGGGCCGCACTTAATGTACTGGCTGGCAGTATCGGGAACGCTAAGGAAGTATACGAAGCTGCAGAAGGATATGTACTGATAGGTGTGCTCTCGAAAAACTACGATACGGCGGAGGAAGCAGCAATTGCCATGACTGCATATGGTCAGGCTATTCAGGATGCCGTATCCATCGGGCTCGGAGCCGGAGACAATCGCCAGGCGGCTGTTGTTGCGGAGATTGCAGCAAGTTATCCGGGAAGCCATATCAATCAGGTCTTTCCGGCAGTGGGGGCAACCCGTGCGAACTTGGGAGCTAAGGACAGTTGGATTAACAGCCTGGTTTCTCCATGTGGGCAACCCGGCTATGTAGATATTTCCACGGGGCCTGTCAGTTCAGGAACCGCTCCGCACGCCATTGTTCCGGTTCATGCTGCGATTGCACTGGTTCGTGACATGGGTGGCAATGCGCTCAAATATTATCCCATGCAGGGTCTGAAGCTGGAGGAGGAGTACCGAGCAGTTGCCAAGGCCTGCGGAGAAGCTGGGTTTGCACTGGAGCCTACGGGTGGAATCGATCTGGCTAACTTCGGAGCCATATTGGAGATTGCCTTAGAGGCAGGTGTGCCCCAGGTTATCCCGCATGTCTACTCCTCCATTATTGATCCAGAGACGGGGAGTACGAACGTGCAGGATGTTCGCAGACTACTCGATATGATGAAATCGCTGGTGGACCGGTATGCCTAGGATCGCTGCTTTTGGCGAAGTGATGATGCGTTTGCAAGTTCCGGGCTATGAAACGCTGATCCAGAGCAGCAGGCTGGAGTATTCTTTCTCTGGCAGCGGGGTAAATGTAACGGCAGCACTGGCTAAATACGGCCATACCGGGGCGCTTATAACAACCTTGCCGGAAACGCCGGTGGGCGAGGCAGCTATCGGTTATCTGCGCAAGCTTGGAGTAGATACTTCACTGATCAGCCGTGGCGGCAAGTATCTGGGGATGTACTTTCTGGAGAATGGCTTTGGAGCCCGTCCCGGCAGAGTCACTTACACAGACAGGCTAGGCAGCAGCTTCAATACCGCGGCGACGAGTAACTATGATATGCCAGCTCTTGCGGCCAAAGTCGACGTTCTTCATTTATGCGGCATCACGCTGGCAATGAATGAAGGCGTTCGCAAGCAGATGAAACAACTTGCTGTGGAAGTGAAGCGTGCTGGGGGGAAGGTTGTTTTTGATTGCAATTACCGTCCTGCGTTATGGGGAACAGATGGCTATACCAAAGCTCGTCCACACTATGAAGAAATACTCGAACTTGCGGACATCGCACTGATCAATGAGAAGGATGCGCGCTATATTCTTGGCATTGGGGCCGGAGATTATGATAGAATAACACAGTTAAAGCAAGTGATTCCCGAAGTATTGGAGCGCTTCGGCGTCAGAACGGCAGCGGGAACGCAACGAGAGATTAATGCTGACCATACGCATTCCCTGACAGGTTATATCTGTCATGAAGGTACGTTTGTGTTTTCCGGCAAACTGACTTTCCCGGTGTATGACCGAATCGGAGCCGGCGATGTATTTGCCAGCGCCATTATCCATGGGGAATTGCAGCAATACCCGCATCAGCAAACGATTAATATGGCTGTGGCGGCAGCGATGCTGGCCCATACCACTCCAGGCGATACAGCGCTTTTTAGCGAGAGTGAGGTGCTCCGGGCGCTGTCAGACCATACCTTAGATGTTGAAAGGTAGTGAACAGCGAGTGTCCTTGAAGCGCAAGCAAGGTCCTTTATATCAGCAAATTCAAAAAATTCTCAAAGACCGAATACTGCATGGAGTATATCCTCTCGGAAGCATCATCCCCTCTGAGCCACAGCTGGAGAAGGAATTCGGCGTCAGTAAAATGACGGTCCGCGGTGCGGTTCAAGAGCTGTCTCTAGAAGGATATGTGCAGAAAAAAAGTGGTGTTGGCACGATTGTGATGCGCAATACCTCCCATCAGAAGCTCTCTAAGGGAAAGCGGTTTACAGAGCTGCTCGTAGAAGAGGGTCATAAACTGGAAAAGAGAGTGCTGAACTCCCGATTAGTCTCCAATGATGAAGGAACGGAAGAATATGACCGCTTCGGTCCGTATTGTCAGCGGATTGAAAGGCTCTACATTCTGAACGGTCAGCCTTATATTCATCTTATACATTTCCTGGCTGCAGCTGCCCTGCCGGGCGGTACACAAGAAATGAATACAGATATTCAATCCCTGTACGACTCACTGGAGGAGAATGACATTATGCTGGAAAACTTCAGGGACCGTTTCTTTGTAGAGCCAGCACCTCCCGAGGTGTGCCGGCTGCTGGAGATCCCCGCGGGGATGCATGTTCTCAAGCGCCTGCGTAACTCCTATGACGGGGAAGGAAGACTAATAGAGCACAGTATCGGCTGCTATAATACAGAGCTTCATCATTATCTGGTCAGTTATGACACCTGAATTAAAAAGCGTTCATGTTGAGAATCTGAAACGGCATTTTGAAAGATTGAAAAAGATTCAGGATATTTTTCAGGACGCAGATAAGTTTATTCTGTTGAGCCGATACTTGGTAAACTACCCATTACTTCAAGATTATAGTAAAGTAAGAGGATTATAAGGTATATAAGGTAAGGCCTATTCTACAAGAATGGGTCTATTTTTATATCTAATTATGTTTGCATGAGTTATCGGTGAATTTTGCTTGGGAGTGACACATTATTTAACTAACAGGCAGGATCGTTTGAATAATCGAAGAAATAAGAATGTTGAGAGCAAGTGGAAAATGTTCCGTAATGGTTGCTAAAGGATGTGACTGTATAATGAACTATTTTATTGGAATTACCCCTCCAGATGATTACAAAGAAAAAATAGAGGTATTCCGTGATCGCTGGTCTAGTAACGATCTTAACGATGTAGTAGAGCCACACATCACTGTAAAAGCGCAAGGAGGTCTTTATGGAGATCTGCAATGGTTAGAAAAGGTAATACAAACATGCTCTTCAATTCAAACTTTTCCATTAACATTATCGGTACCTGGATCGTTCGGAAGTGAAGTTGCATTTCTTAGCGTTGAAACTGGAAAAGTAATTGAGTTACATCGAAGATTGGTAAACGTGATTTCTCCATCACAAGAACTGATAGATCATTACTTTGAAATGGATAAGTATCATCCGCATTTGACTTTGGGGCAAACCTACTGGGGATTGAATGAGACTGAAATCCTCGAAATGGAACAGTTAGCAATGAACGAATTAGCTCCTTATCCAACCTTTAATGTCCATTTTGTTCGCGTATATAAAGAAGTAGATCCAAACCGATACGTTCCATTTGTAGATATCCCCTTGGGAGCTAAAAGCTAATTATACATGTGGATGTGGGAGAAAGCGATATCTATTTACATAACGAAATAACACATATAAACGAATCAACTGAATAAGGATTTAAGAATTTTTATGTTATTTTAAGGTATTATTTTCCGAATACATTATATTTAATTAAAAAGTAGATTTAGGAAAAGACCTAAGGGGGATCATAATTTAATGGACAACAACAAGCCGTCGCAACCTGACAACGAAGAAGAAATGAAAGATTCTTTGACCGAAGAGAGGGAAACCGAACAAGAAACAACGATTTTGCCCGAAATGCAAGAAGAAGAGAATCAACAGCATTCATCCGAGGCGCAACCACAAGTGGTTAAAGGGAAAAAAAGTGTGGTCTGGATGGTAATCTCTGGAGTTTTAGCTGCAGCGCTTATCGTTGTACTTGTATATCCACCGTTTGGTGGGGGCAGGGAGTCTGTGGCTTCGGTCAATGGTACGAACATTTCTAAGGATGAGCTGTATAATGAATTGGTTTCGCTTGGTGGCGAGAGCACACTAAACAGCATGATTACAATGAAGTTGATCGACCAGGAAGCCACAAAAGCGAACGTGTCTGTTACTGAACAGGATGTGAATGCCGAGATTGAGACTCTAAAAACCCAATATGGCGGTGAAGAGGGGCTTAACACGGCACTTTCTCAATCAGGTATGACCATGGATTCACTCAAGAAAAATACGGAAGTCCAAGTGAAAATCCGTAAAATTCTTGAACCACAAACCACTGTAAAAGATGAGGATATCAGTGCCTATTATGAGGCGAACAAAGCAACATTCGCCACTCCGGAGCAGGTGAGAGCATCTCATATCCTTGTGAAGACAAAAGAAGAAGCGGATGATATCAAAAAACAATTGGATGAGGGAGCAGATTTTGCTACCCTGGCAAAAGAAAAATCCACAGATACAGGATCTGCAGCGAATGGCGGGGATCTTGGATTTTTCGGAGAAGGTGAAATGGTAGAAGCATTTGAGAAAGCAGCTTTCTCCATGAAAAACGATGAGATTAGCGACCCAATTAAGTCCGATTATGGTTACCACATTATCAAGAGGACAGATTATAAAGAGGCAACCAATCCGACTGAGGAAGACAAAAAAGAAGATATTCGTAACATACTGGTGGAGCAGCAAGTCGGTGAGCTCAGTACGAATTGGATGAGTGAATTGCGCTCCAAGGCTACGATTGTTAACACACTTGATCCAGCGGATGAAAGCTCTGATGCTCCTGCAGCTTCCACTGGGGATACAGAATCCTCTGCCAAGGAATAATAGTAACGACAGATGGAATAGCAACATTTAAACAGCTGATACTTTGGACTGTAAGGTTCGAAGGTGTCAGCTGTTTTTCTCGCTAGTTGAGAAAGAAAAGGGTGCAGTGCTTGTTAGAATGCTAGATCGGCTGCTTTCGTTTAACCGACGGGCAGGAAGGTACATATTAATCATTAATGGACATGAGCTGCTGAGGTAGAAAGAACTTAACGGTTCTTTTTATACTGTACATAGACGTAATATAGCAAGACGAATGTACAACTATAACAACAGCCAGGATAACAAACATGTGTATCAGGATTGGAATGATCTTTCCAAACGTTATCAAAATCATTTAAGGCTTATAAAAATTTGGGGCTGACTAACTTAATTCAATCAGGTTGATGATTGTGGGTTAATAACGGGGGAATTGACTATTCTGATAAATGTAAGCTGCTACACAAAAAAGTATAAGGGAAGGTGATTCTTTTTGGATTTTGTTATTTATTCGGCACTGGCACTAATTTATTTGTTTCTTGTTGTCAGGATTGCTGCTCAATTATCTGGAAAAAGACAATGGCTCAATTACGCCATCTTTCAGATTTTTGTATTGTTCAGTCTCGCGTACGATAACGGAATTATTGCAGCAGGTCGCTTCATCGGTGAAGGAGAGCTGCTCAAGGGACTTAGCGGTGTTCGATTTTGGCTTCATGCCTTTGCAACTCCGACGTTAATACTTGTAGGCTACTACATCCTGCGCAGCTCACAAGTCAAGTTTTCACAACACATCATTACACATATTACGGCGTGGTTAATAACAGTGGGCTTAATCATTTACCAAATTGTAAGTTCAACATTACAGGAAGTAAAAAGTCTTATACCGATAGAAGAGTATGGGGTTTTGAGGTATACATCAGAGAGTCTTGCAGGTCCGCCATTCATGGTGATCATCGTTGGTTTTCTGCTGTTGTTAATAGGTGTAATCGTTCTAGTAAAACAAAAATGGGTATGGCTGTTTGTTGGAACCTTGCTATTATTTATAGGTCAAGGGTTACAAATACCTGTAGCAAGCACAGCTGTAACCAATATATTTGAACTGATCCTCATGGTGTCCATCTGGATCACCACTTCAAAAGCTTTAGATTCACAGAGGCCATAAAGTTTCCACTACTACGTTATAGAGCTGATATGTAGTAAAGAGAAAGGTGAAGTGTCTAGTGAATGAGTGATTAACTCGTTCATTAGACATTTTTTTGTTGTGGAAGAATAACAAAATTCAATATGTTAACGAACGGGATAGTTGAAATCAACGAAGGGTACAATACTACAAAAACGCTGGGGGTGCTCTTTGTTCAAACAGGTTGTTTCATTGATTTTAATTTGGACTGTATCTGTCGGGCTCCATGTGGAGCCACTAGTAAGGAAACACCCATGCTGACAAACGAAGACGCATAAGGTTAAAATATAATGTTACACAGGAGGTTATCGTTTCTTGAAATTCGAACTAGGGCACTGCTTACTGAATGAACGTTTGATGGAAGCCGGAAAGTCAGCAGAGTGGCTGGCAAAGGAATTGCTTTTTAAACCGGAACGAGTTTACGACTTTATGGAAAACAAAAGAGTAATGCCACTCAAAATTGCCATATCGATCGCCGACTCTATCGGTTGTGACGTTCGTGCCTTGTATGAATTAATTCCGAGTGATATCGAAGTAAAGGGAGATTGATGCGATGTTGGAGTGCGCAATCTCTAACCGGAGGTGTGTCCTTGTTTGGAACAGTAATAAGAAGATTACTTGTATTACTTGTATCGCTTCTCTGTATAATGCTTATTTTGGAACCCACCAAAGCCTACGCTGAAACCGATACAAATTGTAAGGGCCAAAGACTGATTCTAACTCTTTTAAGTCCAAAAATAGAAGAACAACTTACCCTTTTTTATAAAGATCGATTGAATGAGAAGCCTACGTTTGCTCCTTTTCTAGGCGGGTATGATTTAAAGTTAGAATACCATGATTCACACATTATTGCGCACGTCACGGTTGAACCGTATGTTGGTCCCCACTTAAGTGTTGGTCAGGATCTGATTACATTCCATATAGACAATTCCGGCGAGGTTAAAGTCACTGCATATCAACATCTCAAGAACTACGAGCTTCCACCACATTGGAGGAAGGTGGTCATTCCAACGGCAACATTCAGACAGATGTAATTCTTTAAATGGTTAACAGAGTTCCTTCGAAAGTCGCTGTTATGGTGGCTTTTTTGCTATCTGCACAAATTTCTTGCCCTCGAATGCCGCAGTGGAGTGGAAAGTTAGCTACTCATAATAGATAGCCTCGTAAGGAAACGCTAATTTATTCAAGCGATATTCTTTGGGTGACATGGACATATATTGCCTGAAAACTTTGCCAAAATAGCTGGGACTCTCAAAGCCGCATTGTTGGCCGATTTGGAAAATTGGAAGCTCGGTCGTGCGGAGAAGTCGGATTGCGACCTCAATCCGTCTGTCTTTGAGATAGGCTAGAGGAGAAGTTTTTTCTGATTTCTGAAATAATCTGCACAAGTAATGCTTATTGATATCACAATGGCTGGCCAGCACATCCAGTGTCAACGGGGAAGCATAATTCTCTCGAATGAACTTTTTGCATTTCTCAATCGTGGTGATCGATAGGACGCCGATATCTCTCTCCGCATCCCGACTTGTCTGAACCAAGATAAGCAGCCACTGATAGACTTGCATGGACAAGCGATACTTGTCCGTTACTTTCTCCTGATGAATCAAATGGATGATTTGCCATAACTCCTGAATCAAGGGAGAATCCGCGTTTCGTTGAATGACATGTCCTTCGTTATCATGAATCATATCCCAGATTCGGTTCGCTTCATCCCCACGAATGTTGATCCAGATAAATTCCCAAGGTTCATTATTCTCTTGTTTATAGTAATAGCAATGCTCTCCAGAGATTTTAACGAGTAGTGCATGTCCCTTAGGTAAGGGAAGGGTTTGATTATCAATATCCAGATAGCCCTGTCCATTAAGGGTGTACTGAAAAACAACGTGTCCGGGGTCCGGTCTATCGTCACTTGGACAGCGATATTCCTCGCTGGAGACGATCTGCCATCCTATAGAGTCCAGTGTCATGATTGATGTATCGTCGTTACGAAAAGCATAAGAGACCGTATGGACCATACTTTCATCCCCTGCCTAAAAAAGTCAATTTTCTTATATAATACGTCACATTTTTTAGATTGTCTGCCTTTTTTTACACCTGTAAGATAAATGTAAGCGGTAACATAAAAAGGGGGTGACTATTGTTAGTGTTCCTTTTGTTTTTGAACGAAGTTTTCCTGCATCAAAGGATTAGTGCTGCACAAGTGCATCGAATAACAACATCAAGCAGGGCAGATTGATCTGAATTCCTGGGGATGTCTTAAAACAAAAGACTTCTATCCCCAGATTCTAAAATGAATTTTTGGATAAAGGAGGAGCTAATCCAATGGACCGAAGAACTGTTTCCATCCAGAAATCAATATTTGTATCTTTTCTAGCATTCCTTATGGTTATTTCATTGGCTGTACCTCCGGCTCCGGCACGTGCAGAGTCATCCGACATCCTGACGGGCCGCCAGGGAGAATATCTTAACCGGGGTCTCGTTGCGGTTCTTGTAGACAACGGCGTTTTTTTAAGCTGGAGATATTTGAACAATGACCCTGATGAGATCGCTTTCAATATATACAAAAATGGAACCAAAGTGAACGCGTCACCGATCAGCGACGTGACGAACTATGTGGATACAACTGGCTTCGACAGCTCGCAATATCAGATATCCACCATCATTGCGGGCAAGGAGCAGATGCAGCCAGAGGTTGTATCGGTCTGGCATAACGATTATCTGCCTATTCCACTTGATAAGCCGGCCGACGGCCGGACCAAGGACGGGGGAACTTACTCTTATTATGCGGGCGACGCTTCGGTTGCGGACTTGGACGGTGATGGCGAATATGAGATCGTCTTCCTATGGAGTCCGAGCAATTCCAAGGACAATTCGCAGGCAGGTTACACCGGCAATGTCTATATCGATGCCATTAAGCTGGACGGCACGAAGTTGTGGAGGGTTGACCTTGGAGTCAACATCCGTGCTGGAGCCCATTATACGCAACTTATGGTATACGATCTGGATGGCAACGGAAAAGCCGAAGTAGTTGTGAAAACAGCGGATGGCACAAAAGACGGACAAGGCACGGTCATTGGTGATGCCACGAAGGATTATCGCAACGACGGCGGATACATACTGTCAGGGCCGGAATATCTCACACTTTTTGACGGTGAGACTGGCGCGGCTATATCGACCGTTAATTATGATCCCCCAAGAGGAAACGTCAGTGATTGGGGTGACGGCTATGGTAACCGTGTAGACCGTTTCCTTGGCGCGATTGCGTATCTGGACGGCACGAAACCGAGTGTCGTGATGAGCCGCGGTTATTACACCCGCACAGTGCTTGTTGCTTATGATTATGTTGGCGGGGAACTCGTCAAGCGTTGGACGTTCGACACCAACGAAGCAGGATCACAATATCAGTCACAGGGCAACCATAATCTGAGTGTGCTGGATGCTGACAATGACGGCAAGGACGAGATCATGTTTGGCGCCCTGGCCATAGATGATGACGGCAGCTTGATCTACAGTACCGGACTTGGACACGGTGATGCCATGCACGCCGGCCAGCTCGATCCGAACCGGGATGGCTACCAGGTGGTAAGCGTGCACGAGCATTCAGATGCGGCGTACGGATTGGAGATGCGTGATGCGGCAACTGGTGAAATTCTCTGGGGTGAGAAAACAGGTTTTGACACCGGTCGCGGAATGTCCGCAGACATTGATCCTAACTATCCTGGCTACGAATCATGGGCCACGACCGTTACCAACGGTCAAAGTGTACCTGTAACCAATACCTATTCGGCTGCAGGAGAGGCAATCTACACTGTGGATGAAGGACCCAAAACTGCCAACTTCGCCATCTGGTGGGATGGAGATCTTCAACGAGAGCTGTTTGACCATCAGTGGGATAACAGTACCGCCAAAGGAATTCCACTCATTTACAAATGGGATTACGAGAACAAAAAGCTGGATGAAATCTTTCGGGCGACCGGTACGTTAACGAATAATCATACCAAAGGTAATCCGGCGCTACAGGCGGATATTCTGGGCGATTGGCGTGAGGAAATTCTACTGCGAAGCGAAGATAGTTCGGAATATCGTCTCTATACGACGACCATTCCTTCGGATTATCGCATCCCTACGCTGATGCAGGATCCTGTGTACCGACTTGGCGTTGCCTGGCAAAATGTTGCCTACAACCAGCCGCCTCATACCGGCTTCTATCTTGGAGCGGAAGCTACAGCATTCCCTAAAGCGGATCTGTCACTGACGCGTGAAGCAGAAATGCTGGATCCTGTCTATCGTTTTGACTTCGGTACAGAGACAGCGTCAGGGAATACGGCAGTACAGGATACGCTTTACGCACAAGATCCGGGATACGGCTTCATAGAAACAAGTGGTGTTACGGTAGGGGCAGACCAGGTTTCCGTGGAGACAGGAACGACATTTGCTGTTGACCTGCCAAATGCCAACTATAAGGTGACATTGCGACTGGGCAATGACGCGCGTGACTCCAACGTCGGCGTCAAATCCGAATATGTCCAGAAGCTAGCTATGACCAATGTAAAAGCGGGAGAACCGCTGGAGTATTCCTATGACATTGCCCTGGTGGATGGTCAGCTTGATTTCCTCTTTACGGGTACAGCCATAGACATCCAAGACATTATCATAGAGAAATATCCGGATAAATCGGCTGGTGCCGCAACGACGATCTATATGGCCGGTGATTCAACCATGCAATCTTACAGTGAGATGCAGGCACCACAAGAAGGGTGGGGTCAGCAATTCGGTCGTTATTTCTCAAATGGGGCAGTGATTGTGAACGACGCAATCGGTGGCCGAAGCAGCAAATCGTTTATGGTAGACGGTCGTCTGGATACGATCCTGCAGCGAATCAAGCCGGGAGACTTCTTCTTCATTTCCTTCGGTCACAATGATGCCAGTGCAGGTATACCGGACCGTTATGCATCACCTGAAGATTATAAGATATACCTGGCCCGATATGTAAACGGAGCCAAACAGCGCGGTGCAACACCGGTATTGCTTACTCCGGTTGGACGCAGAGATTTCAACACGGTAACTCAGGAATTCAACGTCAGCTTCCCGGCGTATGTGCAGGCTGCCAAAGAGGTGGCGGAGGAACTTGACGTGCCGCTGATTGATCTCAGCAAGCTGAGCATTGCGTACTACGACAAAATCGGTAATGCTGCAACGGAGAAAGTGTTCCTTTACGCTAATCCGGGTGAATATCCGAAATACCCGAATGGAATCAACGATAATACCCACTTCAGTCGTTATGGCGCGCAGAAAATTGCCGGACTGGTTGCAGGCGCAGTCAAAGACATGGAGTTGAGTATTTCTTCTCTGGTTATCGACCCGGATATGTCCGAGCCGGAACCGGAGCCGGAAATTCAGCTCTACGAAGAGGATTTTGAAGGCGACGCTGCAGGCTACCAGTATGCGATGGTTAATGCTACGGGTATTGGTGGAACCATGACGGGAACGGTTGTAGAACAAAGCGGAAATAAAGTGCTGTCCGTCACGGGATCTGGATCAGGACATCGAGCTAAAGTGTTCCGTATGTTCGATGCCGTTAACGGCGATCAGGTAAACGTGAAGTTTGATTGGCAATCGGGCAACGTAAGTGCCTATCCGTCAGAGGGGCATCTTACCATCATGGATTCTAACGAAAATGCGCTTTTCACACTGTATACGAAAACCGGAAGTTCCAAAATTCATTATTACGTCGGTGCATATAATCCGGACTACGGCACAGGCGATACAGCCATACCTGAAGGGGGAACGGCTACAGAGATCTCCAAGAACCAGTGGGTCAATGTGGATGCAACCGTTAATTTCGCCAAGAAAAAGCTGGATCTGACGTTAACGAACCTAGCGGATCCAAAAGTTACACAGACGATCGAATCTATTCAGATGAGTTCCGGTGCTTACGCGGACAACGTCAGAGCCCTTAGGTTCTTGGGTACGAGAAAAGGCGGTGGAGGCACGCTGAACTGGACGACTCAGATCGATAACGTACGAATTGAAGGTACTCAGCTCCCTTCAGAGGGCGGCGATCAAACGGCTTTGATTGCTCTGTATGATGAGATCAAAGCACTGGATCTGTCGGAATATACAGAAGCATCGAAAGCAGTGGTGAATCGGGCTTTGGCAGCTGCGGAAGCCATATTCAATACAGAAGCCACTCAGGCCCAGGTTGACCACGCATTTAACATGTTAAATGTCGCCAAGGGTTCATTGACCAAAGAGACGGCTGAAGAGGTAAGTGAGTACAAGTTTGATTTTGGTTCTGGCAGCACTGCTGATGGATATATCAAGGTAGATGCCAAGCGAGCGTACATCGAAGGAAATGGATATGGCTTTGTCGATACTGCGCTGACCGAAGATGTGAACCGGGAAACCGGAGATGCGCTCAAGGAGGATTTCACGCGGGTAAACGGAACTTCCTTCCTGGTGGAAATGGAACCAGCCAATTACCGGGTAACGATGACCGTTGGGGATGCGGAGGAATCGACAAGCGCAAGTGTCGTCGCGGAGCAGATGACGAAGCTGCCGCTTACAACCATTGCCAAGGGCGATTTTAAAGAAATCACAACTGACATTGCTCTGATTGACGGAGTGTTTAACTTTGACTTCGCTGGAAATACACCGAAGATTAATGGACTGAAGATTGAGCGTCTGCCTGAAAACGGCGCGGGCGATAAGCCTGTCATTTATTTGGCTAGCGATTCCACCGTTGCCAATTACGCGGAGAACTATCGTCCACAAGCAGGCTGGGGCGAAACGCTGGGCGGATATTTTGATCAAAATGAAGTCAGCATTGATAACCGGGCAGTCGGGGGTCTCAGCAGCAAAACCTTCCTGGTCGGTGGATATCTCAACGATCTACTGCTCGACATTCATGAAGGTGATTATCTGTTCATGCAGTGGTCTCATAACGATTCCACACCGTCCCGCCCGGAGCGTTATCTTACGCCTGAGCAATTCAAGGTATACTTGAAAGAATACATTGATGGAGCTCGGCAAAGAGGTGCGATTCCGGTTCTGGTCACACCAGTGAACCGTCGTGATTTTACTGGAGAGACCCTGAACAAAAGCTTCCCGGAATATGTTAAGGCGATGAAAGAAACGGCGGACGAGACGGAAACGATCATCATCGATCTGAACCAGGCAAGCTGGGAGTATTTCCAGGAGCTTGGCACGGAAGGAACCAAATCGATTTTCATGTGGGTAGGAACAACGGAAGACAATACACATTTGCAGATGAACGGTGCCATCAAGGTATCTGAACTTGTGGCACGTCTTGTGAAAGAATTGAATATACCGCTTTCAGCCTTTGTCACACTGGATGGGGAATCACCGGAACAGACAGCACCCCA
This sequence comes from Paenibacillus sp. 7523-1, assembly GCF_002276415.1. Lineage (NCBI taxonomy): Bacteria > Bacillati > Bacillota > Bacilli > Caryophanales > Paenibacillaceae > Paenibacillus > Paenibacillus sp. 7523-1. Next base: position 71,157 of record NZ_NPBR01000003.1, read on the forward strand.
TACCACGGTATCCGTTGAAGGTGATGAGCATGAAGGGTGGTATACTTCTCCAGTACAAGTAACCTTTACAGCAAATGATGAAGATTCCGAGATCGAAGGGACCTATTATCAAATCAATGGTGGCGAAAAGGTGAGTGGCACACAGTTGACACTAAGTGAAGAAGGTACACACACCATCACCTACTGGAGCGTCGATGTGGATGGTAATCAAGAGAGTGAACAGTCTCTGACCCTGTCTATAGATCTCGTACCACCAACCATTGAAATTCAAGGTCAAACCGAATACACCATTGATCAGCACGTGGAAATTGGCTATACAGCCGCTGATTCAATATCGGGCGTGGCAGAACCGACGGGTGTGCTCCTGGACACTCCGGCTTATACACTGGAACCCGGCCTGAACAAGGTGACGGCAACCGTCTCCGATTTGGCTGGTTGGGAACAGACGGTAGAATATAGCTTTGGCGTTATTGCTACATTCGATAGCCTGATTCATCTGACTAACTCCTTTGCGAATGAATCGATCGATCCTAATGCAAGTGCTCTTGCTGAGCAGCTTGCGAACACATTAGGGCAGGCCAACCAGGCAGCTATCAATCATGAAGGAGCAAAAGCACGTCAACTTCTTGCATCTTACGGTAATGATGTTCAAGCAGCTAGAGGAACCGTATTTACGGATGAGCAGGCCAATGTGTTAATCAAGTGGGAGGAATGGCTCAACCAAGCAACTCCACTAGCGAACGGGGCTCCTGGAACGCCCGTGCTATCTGACAATAACGGTTACGACACGGGTCTCAAAGACGGGGACTACACAGTCACGATGAATTTGTGGTGGGGCAATAACGGTAATCAGTTCAAACTGTATGAGAATGGCGAATTGATCAAGGAAATAGCACTGGTCGATCAATCACCATCCGCTCAGTCTGTTCAAGTTGATATTACCGGAAAGAAAAATGGCACCTACATTTATACCGGAGAGTTGATCAATTCACTAGGCACGACGATGAGTGTTCCGCTGACAGTCACTGTTACCGATGCTTCTCCGGGGCAAGCCGTTCTATCAAACGACAACTGGGACGGAGATGGTAATTTTAATGTCAGCATGAATCTGTGGTGGGGAACGAATGCAACCGAATACGAACTTTACGAAAATGGTATGTTGATCGACGCACAGTCTCTGCAATCGAATACGCCTAATGCTCAATCAGCGGTTACTGCAATCACTGGAAGGGCACCTGGAATCTATGAGTATGAAGCTGTACTTCGTAATTCTTCAGGGGAAACCAGATCTTCCAAGTTAAATGTAACCGTACGAAAGTAGGCTAAAATGTTTAAGGTCTCCCTTTATCACAAGTGATTCAGAACTGAAGTAGATAAGGTATATTAAAAAGTGCTATTCCTCATCCATCTGAGGAGTAGCACTTCTCTATTTTTGAGTAACTCTGATACCTTCTTCAATGATGGGGAAACGAACAACCCAAATTTTAGATTTTCAAGTTGAAAACTCTTCATGATCGGCCACGAGTATGTAAACCTACATACATTTATGGTTAGACTACAAAGAAGGACGTTCCTAAAAAGGACGTCCTTTTTTACTATGCTAACTACAACGTGACAGCTGATTCGTAAGTGGACCGTATTGAAGCGGGTGTTTGAACATGAGGGCATTCCCCAAAAAGAGCTTGCTGCCATAACGGATAAGGACCCTGCTGCTTTGGCCAAAATATTGGAAGGTATAACGAAGGAAGAGTTTGCCATGTTCAGGAGTCTGTTATCCCGTATCGAGGTACAAGAAGTTATACACAAAACTAGATTGAAATAGAGGTTGGTAAGATGGATCATACTCAATTTACCCATGACAACAGACGACGTCCTAAGCATCAGTTTCCGAAGAAAGCAACGTATAGAGAAGCCTTCCGTATCAAACCGATTCCGCTCAATTGGTTCAGGGGAATTGGCTCGGCAATCAGTGTGGGAATTCCTTCTTTAATCGGTTTTTTGATCGGAGATCCTGCTCTCGGCATACTAGCTTCCGTCGGAGGTTTTACCTTTCTATATGTAACGAATGAACCATATTCCCAGCGTGCTGTAAGATTATTCTGGATTGCGCTTGGATTAACTGCTTCATTTGCACTTGGAGCGTTAAGCTCTTATAACGATGTACTTTTGGTGCTTATGTTTGGAGTTATTGGGTCTCTGAGCACCATGCTGTTTAAGCTTTTTGAAATTGTCGGCCCTGGAGGCTTGTTTATTGTCCTTGCTTATGCGATTGGCAATTCCATGCCGCATGATCTGGCTCTGCTCGGATCCAAAGTGCTATGTGTATTGCTGGGTGCCATTTTTGCCTGGATCGTTGCAATGACGGGAGTGCTTGTAAATCCGTACCGTAACGAGAACAAGGCCGTTTCGGCAGTATACCAGAGCTTGGCGAGTCTTCTGTCCTCGATCGGAATGGATACGTATACAGAAAGGCAGCATCAAACGGCGTTTCTCATTAAGCAGGCAGAGCGAACATTATCCCATGCCAAGTTGTTCGGAAAACGGAACCGGAACAATTACGTTTTGGAAAAATTGATACGATTAAACGCACAAGCTGAAGTAATATTTCTTTCTATACTCGATGTCTCGCAAGAGAAAAAGCATGAGATGGAAGATCAAATCGCCAAATCACTGCAGACCATGAGCAATCAGCTTCGTGATAAAGACAAGGAAAAACATATAAAAGTTCAAATGTCGGAAGAAGGAAGCAGTACTTTCCTTAGAAATCTCTATGCAAACGTAAAGTTCGCATGCGAGATACATTCTGGGACAGTTGCTTTGAGTTCTGCTCCGGCGTCGTCTGGTGCCGAAGAGAAGAAAAATGTAAGTGGTACTGATCGAATTAAAAAACTGTTCAGCAGGGATTCTCATATCCCTTTTGTGGCTCTCCGTTACGGAACGATAATTTTTATTTCAGCAGCTATTGCGTATGGTTTCCATTTGAACCGTTCGTATTGGGTTCCGTTATCCTCGGCTGCAGTCATGGGAGGCGGGACTTATGTCAGTAACCTGCATCGCGGTATACAACGTTCGGTGGGTACGATCATTGGGATTTGGATAGGAGCAGCCTTGCTATGGCTGAAACCTGCTGGCTTGTTTGTTTCGTTAACACTTGCCGGATTGCAGTTTATCGTGGAATTAATCTACGCCCGAAATTATTCGCTCGCAGTTATGTTCATTACTCCCAGTACCCTTCTGATTGGAACGACAATTAATCCAGCACTGACTAGCGGGTACTTCATATCCGCCAGGCTCTTCGATATCATCATTGGAAGCATCGTTGCCATTGTCGGGACGGCGTTGTTATGGAGGAAGATTTCTTCCAAACGGTTGCTTACCGTTTTTTCTGATGCTGTTGGAAAAGAAGGGGAAATGTTGATTTCCATGTTAGAGAGTGAACATACGCCAATGCAAGCCCCCAAACATCAGGAGCTCCAACATGCTTTGCTTCAGCTCCGTTTAGTATATGACCGTGCATTAGCGGAATCACTTCGCAGGGATGTAAAGGTTACAAGTCTCTCGCCTGCAGTGGGAGATTGCTTGCACCTGGGTTACATGTTACTCGCAGCGTCCCGCCATCCTTCAAGAGAAGTAGCGGAAGAGCGGGTGCATGAGTACAAGGTCTATTTCGAGAGGCTTACACACTCCATCAAAGATAATGAGAACCTCTGTATAGACGTGCCGGACGTGCCAAGTCTGCCTGAATACCCTTTAATCCATGAAGATCTTGCTCGATTAAACCATTCTTTACGTAATGAAGCCATTAAGAAGGGGATGGAATTGCACGGCTAGAATACTAATCAAAACGAATTGGAAAGTAACCCAACAATCAAATTCACATTTGTGAAAGAGAATACAATAGTTGCTCTGATAGTGAGTAGTTTTTAGAACTCATGTTGTCGAAGCCAAGTGCACTTCATTGAGCAAAGGAAGCGCACTTCCACCGAGGAGGGATCAACCCGTGAATGTAGTCACCAAGTTGATGAGTGAACTCAAAGATCGCGATAGCCGGCAGCAGTTGAAAGGCTATCGAGACCAAGTAAAACTCATCAGAAAAAGGAATTTGGAGGCCTGGGACGATGAACGACTTCAAGAGGAATCACATCGACTGAAAGAGGAAGCGTTAGGAGGCAGAGCTTTGGATGAGCTGCTTGTCGATGCCTACGCTTTAGTCTGCGAGGTGGCGAAGAGAAAGCTCGGATTAAACCCATATGATGTACAGATCATGGCAGCCATCGCTCTGCATGAGAGATTTCTAATCGAGCAGCACACGGGTGAAGGAAAAACACTCTCCGCTGTTATGCCTGCTTATCTAAATGCGCTGACAGGCCAAGGCGTGCATGTGCTGACGTTCAACGATTATTTGGCCAACCGAGATGCCGAGTGGATGGGACCGATCTATCGCTTTCTTGGGTTAAGTGTAAACTCAGTTCACGCGGGCATGAATCTGTACGAGAAAAAGAATGCCTACGCTAGCGATATCACCTATGTGACAGCTAAAGAAGCTGGATTTGATTACTTACGAGACACGATTGCGCTCAACGAAGTTGATCTGGTTCATCGTCCGTTCCACTTCGTCATCGTCGACGAGGCGGATTCGCTGCTTCTTGATGAAGCACGGGTGCCACTAGTTATTAGTGGAGAGTCGGGCTCTTCCAAGAATGACGACATTCGTTTCGCAAAAGTGGCTCAGCAGCTCAGACAAGGAGAGCATTACGAATTCGATGAGTTCCGACGGAACGTTTACTTGAATGAAGCAGGCTCGGCGAAGGCGGAGTCACTGCTCAGATGCGGCAATCTGTATGATAGCCATAATACACATTTGTTAACTTCATTACATTGTGCGCTGCATGTGGAAACGTTACTAAAAAGAGACGTCGATTACATCGTCCGAGACGGTGGAATCGAGTTGATTGACGAATATACTGGCCGAGTGGCAGAAAATAGGTATTTACCTGACGGACTGCAAGCCGCGCTTGTAGCCAAAGAAGGGCTGCAGTGGACGGTAGGCGGGAAAATTCTCGGCACGATTACCATTCAACACTTCATTAGCCTGTATCCGGGCATTTGCGGAATGACGGCTACAGCGCATGCTTCTGCAATGGAATTTGAACATATCTATGCGCTGCAGGTCATGCGAATTCCGCCGTACCAACCAAATATACGAATTGACCACCCGCACCGAATTTACACTCATAAAGAAGCCAAACTAAAAGCACTTGTACAAGAAATCTCGTCTGTCCATGCGACGGGACGTCCGATTCTCATTGGTACATCCAGTGTTGAGGAGTCCGATGACCTAGCGGAAGCGCTGACGAAGGTTAATGTACATTGCCATGTTTTAAATGCAAAAAACGACGCAAAAGAAGCCGAAATTATCGCTAAAGCAGGAGAAATTGGTGCCGTAACCGTTTCTACAAATATGGCAGGACGAGGCGTAGACATTCGGCTCGGAGGCGGAAATCCTGAGCAGGCAGGATTGGTCGCCAATCTGGGAGGCTTATACGTGATCAGTACATATGTGAATGAAAGCGTGCGGATTGACGATCAACTCCGTGGGCGTTCCGGCCGCCAGGGCGACCCGGGATCCTCCGTATTTTTCGTAAGCCTGGAAGATGAGCTAATGGTTCAGTTCGGCATCCATAAATGGGTTCACGTACCTAGGCAGGATGAGGCTCTCGATGACACAGTGCTTCTCAGTAAAATCGAGCATATTCAGCGCGTTATTATGGGTCAGAACTTTGATATTCATCTGGAACTGAACAGTTATTCGGATATGGTGGAAGATCAGCGGCGAATTCTATACGCCGAGCGACTTAAGATTCTAAAAGGCGATATACCGATGAGCCCTTCGGAACAGAGAGTACGTCTTTTTTATACCGACGAGTTCTGGGCGGAACATCTGGCATATGTTTCTTACCTTCGCGAAAGCATCCACTTGGAGAGCATAGCCAGCCGCAATCCAATCGACCAATTTCATATGCAAATCACCCAGGCCTACGAGCAAATTCCGTATAAAATCAATAAGGCATCTCAGAAGATGCTTCTAAGACTTGGAGACTCAGATGATCCATCGAAGTGGGAAAAGCTCGGTCTGAAAAGCCCTGCATCCACAAGGACTTATATTATCAACGATCAGTACAGCGAAAATAGACGCAGCTTATGGACTGGAACGACCGTCTTTGCTTTTTGGGGCAGCCAAATTTTGAGATGGGCACTATGGCCGGTATATAGGATGTCTAAATAGTGATTAAAAGTAGTATTTCAGTTCGTCGAATCGATTGATGCTGCAAAAGAAACTCCGAAACCCACAACATTCAGGGTTTAGGAGTTTCTCTGTCAGGACAAATTAAACAGGGATGTTCTTCATTTCATGGATTTTTCGGAGCGTTTGAACAAGTTTTATCTTCTCTTCATCATCTTCTGTGTGGAGATAACTCTCCACAAACCTGTATCCAAATACGAGCAGGATCATTTCATAGACACAATGGTCTGCAGCAGGGGGTGCATCTGCATATTCAGAAAATCCCTGGTAATACGCAGGAACACACCGCTTGTAGTAATCGACCATGTAATTAACATCTGCTTCATCCGCAATCAGACTTGCTAGATCTTCACCCAAGTAGCCCCATCCCGATGTATCCCAATCAATGAGCGCAATTTTCCCATCCGCATAGATCAAGTTGGTCACCCAGAAGTCCCTATGGCATAGCACAAGGGGAAGTTTTTCAATGCGGTCAAATATTTCTTCTGCGTGCTCATCAATGTCGATAAGCATTTGCCGCACATGCTGCGGGAATTCGCAGTCCTCTGAACGTATATAGTCATGAACAACCGGCCATGACCGGTAGTGCAGATAGGTGTTTTTCATGAGGTTCGCATGGCTTAGGTTAGTCAGGCTTTGCAGTACAGCAGGTTGTTTGGCATACAGTTTGCCTTGAAAGCGTCCCAATTCCAGCGCAGCCTGTTCATACATGTCACCGGTCAAGTCCAAACCGGATACGCCATCAATATATTCCAGCCATAGATGGAATTCATCTTCTTCGGTATTCATCTCGGCGTAATAACATGTTGGCCAGCGCAAGGCATTGGAGAATGTTTCACCCAAGTCAGATGCATAGAGGTCATATTCCCGGCGCCATGAGCCTGGATCATTGTAACGAGTCCATTGCTTCTGAATTTTCAGCACGATGCGGTATGACAATTTTTCACCCTCGGATGTTTCGGCAACCCCCGTCACCAAGTTTACATTTCCCACAGTACCGCCATGTAAAGGGATGGTTTGGTAATCGGCCGAGATGATCTCTCTCTCAAATCTTCTGCTCAAGACAGCGTTCAGCGTTTCGGATTTAATATTCATATCTTCTTACCCCCGTTTTTCTTCATGTTCTTGCTGTACATGGCGAGCATTTTGCTTCTCGCCCTCTTGTTAATGAGGTAACTCGTTTTATCCTGGACATACCTGTTCTCATGGTGTTGGGCGAGATAATGCTCCCACCGCTCACGAGACAACGAACCGTCGGCAATCGCCGTGAGAACGGCACAACCGGGCTCGGTCTGATGGCGGCAATCCGTAAATCGGCATTGAGTGAACCATGCCTCCACATCGGTAAAACTTGTGCGCAAGCCTTCATCGGCATCAAAAAGACCAAGCTCCCGCATACCCGGCGTGTCGATGACCATACTTCCGGAGGGAAGCATGAATAGCTGACGATGGGTTGTTGTATGCCGTCCCCGGCTGTCGACCTCCCGGATCGCCTGAACCTTCATTACGTTCTGTTCCATCAATGCATTGAGGAGAGACGATTTCCCAACACCAGACATACCGAGGAAGACAATTGTTTTACCAGGCATGAAATAGGAATTGAGTTCGTTCAGCCCCATGGCTGTATGACTGCAGATTGCGTGAACTGGCACACCAGGAATACTTTGTGTGACTTCGGAGAGTGGGAGAGTATAATCTTCAACGAGATCAGCCTTGGTCAGAATGATGACCGGCTGGCCGCCGCTCTGCCGGGCTTGTGTCAGGTACCGCATGATGCGGGAAACGTTGAAATCCCCATTCAGCGATGAAAGGATAAACACATAGTCAAAGTTGGTTGCAACGACCTGTTCCAGCACGGTTTTGGTATAACCTGTGGCATGACCCGAGTGATCCGCGCGTGAGAATTTGGAGCGGCGGGGCAGGACTGTAGCGATGAGAGAATCTCCGCTCTCGTTGTAATACAGCAAGACAAAATCCCCGACGCATGGAAAGTCCGCACGTGTTGCCGCGCCGTGATAAAAGGTTCCTTTAAGAACCGCTGTTACTTCCCCGCGCTCGGTCATGACCGTGAAGCGCTCGCGCCTAAGCTCTATCACCCTGCCGGGCAATAATCCGCTTTGAACTGCATCTATCTCTATATAGCCATAGGTTTTCAAATCAATCATGTTATTGGGTAGCTCCTTTAATGTTGTTTTTTGGACGCAAAAATGCCACGGACAAGCAGCCTCTTAAGAAGCTGCTGTCGCGCGGCATCAGGACGCAAAAAAGATACGACCTTCATCGTATCTGCAAACAGCAATATTCACGAAAGGTTACTTTGGATGGCATACCAAATAATGCGGGCGTTTTCCCGCTTTTTTCATGTATGCCAACTATTCAGTTTTAAGACGAAACCACCATATAAGTAGCTGCCATTAAAAACATCTCCCTTCGTGTAAGGAACTTGCTTATCACTAAGCTCTTTATAAAATAACCTTTTCTTCCAGAAAAATCAATTGAAAATATGACAAGCCAAAAAACGATCCTTTCACTTATCTCAAGGAACATTACAGTTTACATTACAATGAAAGTATATTATAGTCATTAAAGAGTTATTTTATCCGCAATTAAAGGAGAGAGCAATTTGAATCCAAAATTACAAAAGAAAATTAACAACTTAGAAAATATCGGAAGATTTCCTGCAGAGGAATTATTGGAGCTACTGCCTATCAAGAAAACCGACAATGTATTGGACCTTGGAGCGGGCACTGGTTATATTTCCATGTCCATTGCAGAACGAGTGAACACCGTATATGCATTGGATAATGATAAGGATGTTCTTGAATATTTGGAGACCCAAGCGAAAGAGAGAGGCATTACGAATATTACATCTGTTGTAGGTGACTTCAGAGAAATTCCGTTAGATAACCAGGTTCTTGATATAGCTATTGCATCCATTTCTTTACACGAAGTTAAGCCCCTTGCAACAGCTCTGAAAGAGATCAACAGAATATTGAAAGACAGAGGCTTGTTCTTATGTATCGAATTAGAAAAGTCAGAGACTTCAACGGGTCCGAGAGTTTCTTCCAAAGATATGGAAGTGGAGATGCTCAATGCTGGCTTTACCATTGTTAATAAGATCTACCCGTCGACCCAAATTGCCAACCAATCTGTCTATATAATCCTTGCTCAAAAGTAAAAAGGGCACCTATATTCTGCTGGAAAACAAGGCTTAATATAAATGAACGCGGGGCTTTCGATATCATCGGCAGCCTGGTTTGTATGAAAGCGTTTGACTTATTCGAATATCGATCTATAATTATGAAGGAAATTGGACGAGGACGGGAACTGACGAAGTGTCCTGATGTGTGTCCGCCTGAATGGATCGAAATGCCGACAAGCTTCAAAGTAGGCCTCAGCCTATGGGGATAACGATATTCGGTATAGCTGTATGTATACTCACAGCAAGCTTCCATAACCAGGAGGCTTGCTGTTTTTATTTTTAGAAGGAGACTAGGTCAGAATGACACTTAAAAAAAGGATCTTTTTATTGTTCTTCCTCAGTGCGTTTATCCCTTTTATCAGCATATTTGCGATTTCTTATTATACCATTGACTCCATTTTCGCAAATAAAATCGATGACGGCATCCGCAGCAATTTACAGCAGGTGACGTCCTCACTGGAGAATTCAATTACTAATCTGAATCACGTTACACAGCAATTGTCCTACCGAGGAACCATTGGCAAAAAGCTGGATCAATTCCTGAAGCCTTCCTCGGATATCTTCCTATTGATGGAGGCGAGAGACGAGTTAAAAAGCGAGTTAAGTGTGGTCACGTTTACCAATCCGAATATTGGTTTGACCTTATATTACTTCCAGAAGGATGGAACGACACAGTTTGGCAACTTTCCGATTAAGGACCACTTTTCTCCGGAGTCACTGCCTGTGCTCTTCCAGACCTATGGCATTAAGTACTATGGTCCGCATATCAGCATGAACCGATTCGATGACCAACTCGTTCTGTCTGCTCTGCGAAGAGTACAACTGCCCGAAAGGGACGACGTGTACATTTACGTTGAGTCGGGCTTTCGCCTCACACAGGATAACTTGGGATACAGTCAGTACAACGGGGCTCTGTCTCATCTGATCCTGGATGGTGAAGGCAACATTGTGTACAGTGAGATACCGGAAGCGATGAAGGTCGGGGAGAATTTCTCCAGCTTGACAGCCGATCCTGCCAAGGACGGGATATCCCGGGGGTATCACTGGTTCAAGGAGGATTCATCACAGAAATGGAGCGTCGTTTCAGTCATTTCGCAGGCTCAATATCAGCAGGAGAAAAACCAGTGGTTACTTCAAATATTGCTGGTCGCATTATTTTTCCTCGGCTTTACCGTTTTTCTAGCGTGGCTCCTGTGGAAGATGGTGTACAAACCACTTGGTTTGTTCCATTCGGAAATCAACGGGATGTCCAAAAATCCACAAACGACGGGGAGCAGAGCTCGCACCCAGATTCCCGAATTTGATTTTCTGCTCGGTGAATTTTCCAATATGCAGCATCAAATTGGCGATCTCTTCAAGGAAGTGCAGCAGAAAGAAAAAATTCGTGCAGACCTTGAAGTGGAAAAATTGCTCTATCAGATTAACCCGCACTTCCTGATGAATACACTGGATACGGTACACTGGCTGGCCGTCATGAACGGACAAGGGGAGATCGACAAGCTGGTACAGTCATTGAACAAGCTGCTCTATTACAACTTGGGCAAATTAGGGCAAGTATCCACGATGGAAGAGGAGATTGATGCATTAAGACAGTATCTGATCTTGCAGCAAATTCGGTATGACTTTGAATTCGACGTCCGTATTACTGCTGATGAACAAGTGCTTCAAATTCCTGTGCCTCGTTTTATTCTGCAACCGCTGGTTGAAAATTCGCTCTATCATGGATTGAGTGACGAAGGCTTTATTCAAATTGAAGTGACATGCAATACAACATTGAACATTATGATACAGGATAATGGTGCAGGCATGAGCGAGGAAACCATTCATAAACTGCTGAACAACCGTGTAGCTGAACAACAAAAAGTAGGAATGGGCATTGGACTCAATTACGTTCACCGCATGTTGAAGTCACAATATGGGGACCAAGCACAATTGGTCATCGAGAGTGAATTGGGAACGGGGACAAGCATACTGCTCATACTGCCCATTAAAGGAGAAGATATCTCAGCATGATTAAGGTATTGATTGTGGATGACGATAAGCTGGTACGCAAAGGCATTAGCTCAGCGATGCCATGGAACGAATTCAATATGGAGGTTGTAGGAGAAGCAAGTAACGGAGCGAAAGCATTGGATTTCCTGAAATCCCAACCGGTTGATCTCATGTTGACGGATCTTGCGATGCCGGTAATGTCAGGAATTGAACTGATGCGAGCTACAAAACAGCTCTATCCGGAGCTTCATGTTGTCGTGTTAACCTTGCATCAGGATTTCGATTATATCCAGGAAGCACTAAGGCTGGGGGCCATTGATTATATAGCCAAAGTCCAGCTGGAGAAAGAGCAATTTGAACATGTTCTGCACCGGATCCATACTCGTATTGCTGGGTTAACGACTTCTATCCGAAAGATGCCTTCTACCCATGAAATCAATGTCCATTACCCGAATGTGTATGCACTCGTTTCCCAAGATCGCAAATCCGAACAAAAGTGGCCCGTGGAACTGACCACCGATGGAGATGTGATCAGGTGGGAGGTTGAACGGAATAGCTGGATGTGGGCAGCTTCCTATGACGAGCAGGACCCGCTGTTTCATCAGTTAAAGGCATCCCTGAATGAAGTTCCCCATAGTACGTTATTGGTGTTGTCCGATGTACAAGAGAAAACCTGGTCCCACATCAAAAACTGGATTATGAATTATACAGAGGCATCTCTATTCTATGCGTACAACCCCGAACACCGAGTCATTGCCGTTTCAATGAACGAGGAAGAGACATTTTTAAAAGAACCGCAGGATGAGGACATAGACCGGATTAAGCAAAGTTGGTTCCAAACTTCATGGACTCATCATGACACGTACTATAACCAACTCATTGAACAGTTTACATCATTACGATTAAACAAGGGCCAGTTGATGGGATTGCTGTACTCCCTTGTTATGGAGTGGAATCACCTTTTTGCCCAAACAACGCTTGGAAGGATCTCTATGATCCATGGTTTCGATTCCTGGTACGAGGTTGAGAGATGGATCAAACAGACTGCGGTAGTTATTCGTAAGGCCGACGAACAGACTTCGTATTCCCAGGAAATCATCCATGCCGTTAAAAAAGCAGTGATGATCATGCAGGATGACTTGGAGCAGGCGTATACGGCTTCAGGCCTTTCCCAACAACTCAATATCAGTCGAAGTTATTTCAGTCAATGTTTCAAAGATCTGATGGGGAAAACCTTTAATGAGTACTCCAGGTTCATCCGGGTAGAGAAGTCGAAGGAGTATTTGCTCAATACAAACAACACGATTTTCTGGATTGCCGAGCGAGTGGGTTATACGGATGAAAAATATTTCAGCCGGATTTTCCGTGAAGTGACAGGCCTTCTGCCAAGCGAATATCGGCAGCAAGGCAGAGGAGTCAAATAGCAGATGTGTTCCCATTAGACAGACAGTCATCATAGGGAAAGTGATCGTCTCCATAATGATGGTTGGAGGCCGTCATGGAAATGGTCCAAGAGACATTTTATCGATTATGGATAAATTGAAGGCCGACAGTTTCCTGTTTGAGGAGCTGCCGGCCTTTGTTTTCGAATGAAAATAAGGATAGATAGATGAATGTAAGTCAGCAGGTAGGATAAATGTTCACGAACTAACCAATGCTCCAGGATCGCGGTCGAAAACTGTGATCATTTCTCTATCCAAACGAGCGTGCAATCCCTATCTCAGTGGATCTTCACTCCATTTTATAATGAAAGCGTAAACAAAAAATGATAAACACAATAAGGGGAATCGAATTAGATGAGAACAAAATGGTCCATGAAAAGCAAACCGCTCACGAAACGTCTGGCCGTGCTGTCGATGTCTGCGCTGATGGTTACAGCTCTCGCGGCATGTGGAGGCGCATCCACTCCTCCTACTGCAGAGGAAGCAGGCAAATATGAGGTAACACCGGGGGATCCGTTCAGTGCCTACAAAGACGAAATCACCGTAACCATGGGACGGGTGACTACAGCCAACCCGAAACTGCCGGCTGGAGATACCTATGAGAACAACGCATATACGCGACTGGTTAAAGATACATTTAACGCTCAAATTACAGATCAATTTGAAGCCAATGGTGAAGATTACAGTCGTCAGGTTTCGCTTGCCATCGCCTCTGGGGAATTGCCTGACATGATGCGTGTCGACTCCAAAGACGAACTGAAAGAACTGGTGGACAATGACCTGATTGAAGATCTGACAACCATTTACGATCAATACGCCACAGATAACATCAAGCAGATTTACGATTCCTATGATGGGCGTGCATTAGATAATGCCACAATTGATGGTCGTTTGATGGGTCTTCCGGCGACGTCCCTGGATTCCGCACCAACGATGGTTTGGGTACGTCAAGATTGGCTGGATCTGCTGGGGATCCAACTCGATGCAGACGGAGATGGCGCCATCTCGCTCGAAGAAGTAGAGAAAACAGCACAGGAATTCCTGAAAAGAGATCCTGGTCAAACCGGTAATCCAGTCGGTATCCCTTTTGTCAACACACTGAATACCACAGATTACAATGCCTCTTCCTATACCATGCTGGGTGTTGCCTCAACCCAGGGCGCGTTCCCGCAATATTGGATGAATGGGGAAGACGGCAAAATTGTGTATGGTTCCACGACAGAAGAGACGAAGCAAATGCTAGGGATCATGGCGGACTGGTTCAAGAACGGCATCATTGACCCTCAATTCGGAACTCGGACGTTTGATGACATTACTGCACTCTATACCAATGGCCAGAGCGGTATCGCTTTTGGACCGTGGCATATCCCAGACTGGGGATTGATCAGCGTGAAACAGATGGATAAAAATGCGAAATTCTCGGCGTATACGTTGGAAGATGCAGACGGCAATGTAAACGTGGCACATGCTAATCCATCCAATCAGTTTATCGTGGTGAGAAAAGGGTATGAGCACCCTGAACTGGCTGTTAAGATTGTAAACCTGTTCTACGACAAACTGGCAAATGATAAAGATGTGGCAACAACCATGCCGGAAGCTGCCAAGTATCAGGAGACTGGGGTAGACGGTTCTACGAGACCGTTTAATATCGAAGTCAATTCGGCTACATCACTGCTGGATGATTACTCTGATGTCGTTCGTGGAATTAAAGGGGAAATTGGTCTGGATGAGGTTCGCACAACCGAATCGAAGAACAATATCGGTAGCATCAAAACGTATTTGAGCGACATGGATACGGATGACGCGACCGCTTGGTCCAAATACCATTCACGGATTAACGGAGTTGGACTGATTGACAAGCTGACACAGGAGAATAAATTCGTTTGGATGACGCCTGCTTTCTCTGGAACGACATCAAGCATGAAACAAACGTGGGCCAATCTGACGAAGCTCGAGCAGGAATCGTTCATCAAAATTGTGACGGGCTCCGAACCGCTTGAGTACTTCGATACATTCGTCAGCAACTGGAAGAAACAAGGCGGTGATCAAGTCATTCAGGAAATCGAAGACGAGATCGCATCGAAACAATAGACATCCATGAACAGTAGCAGGGCTGCGATATGCAGCCTTTCTTCAGGAAAGGGGTTCATCCATGAAACAGGGGAAATTAAAAGCAAGAGGCCGGCTCGGCACAGGTGCCATGTACCATATGATGATGCTGCCGGGTATTTTGTTTTTGCTTGTATTCAGCTATATACCAATGGTCGGTGTCATAACGGCTTTTCAGGACTATGTACCTGCCAAGGGCATGTTCGGCTCCGAATTTGTAGGGCTGAAGCATTTTATTTATATGTTCAAACTACCGGATATCGCTCAGGTCATCAGCAATACGCTAGTCATTGCGATTGCCAAAATTCTGCTCGGAACGTTGATGGCGATCATATTTTCCGTATTGTTGAATGAAATTCGTATTAAATACGTTAAAAAATCCGTGCAGACAATAGTTTATCTGCCTCACTTTCTATCCTGGGTTGTACTCGCATCCGTCGTGGTCAACATGTTCAGTTTGGATGGAATCGTGAATCAAATGCTCGCGTTCTTTGGCCTGGATCATATCAATTTCCTAGGCAGCAACACGTGGTTCCAGCCACTGATCATAGGAACAGATGTCTGGAAGGAATTTGGTTATAGTTCCATCGTTTATTTGGCTGCTATCACGTCGATTGATCCCGGTCTATATGAAGCGGCAGGAATGGATGGAGCCAGTTGGTGGAGAAAAGTATGGCATATTACACTGCCGGGTATGCTGCCTATTATTCTGCTCATGGGTGTAATGAGCCTGACCAATATTTTGAGTGCCGGTTTCGATCAAATCTATAACCTGTATAACCCGGTAGTGTATGAAACGGGCGATATTCTGGATACTTACGTGTACCGCATTGGTCTCGTTGGACGACAGTATAGCTTCGGTACGGCTGTTGGATTGTTCAAATCCGTGATCGGCATCGTGCTGCTCTTGTCTGCGAATCAACTCGCCAAAAAATATACAGACAGAAAAATTTTCTAAGGAGGCAATTCCGTGTCCTATTCTGCAAATATTAAAGATCGAATTGGCCGGTTTGTCATCTATGCCATCGTAATCATGCTGGCATTGGCTTGCCTTCTTCCGTTATGGAATATTGTTGCCATTTCATTCAGCAGCAGCGAAGCTGTATCAGCGAATGCCGTAGGTCTCGTTCCGGTCAATTTTACGACAGCCGCGTATTCAAAAATTATTGATGATGCTCAGTTCTGGCGTTCTTTTGGCATATCTGTACTGCGCGTTGCGCTGGCCCTTGTGCTTAACATGATTCTGATTATTTTGATGGCTTATCCGCTATCCAAGTCGAAAAGGGAATTCAAAGGCAGAAACATCTATATGAATATCATGATTTTTGCCATGTTGTTCAGTGGAGGCATGATTCCGAGTTACCTGCTGATCAAAAACCTGGATATGCTCAATACGATATGGGCACTTGTTCTACCAGGTGCTGTCCCGATATTCAGTGTCATCCTTGTGATGAACTTCTTCTCTGCAGTACCTAAAGCACTGGAAGAAGCGGCGTTTATCGATGGGGCGAATCCGCTTCAAGTCTTGTTCAAAGTGTATGTTCCCGTGTCCATACCTGCGCTAGCGACCGTTGCCTTATTCAGTATCGTGGGCACATGGAACGACTTCTTCAGCGGTTTGATCTATATGACCAAGGTCAGCAACTATCCGCTTATGACCTATATTCAGTCCCTTAACGTAAATATTGCCGATCTGCTGCAAGCCGGTACGAATTCCAGCGAGCTCAGCAACCTGACTGAGATTTCGAATAAAAACCTGAATGCGGCTAAAATCGTAGTCGCGGTCATTCCGCTACTGCTGATTTATCCGCTGCTGCAAAAATACTTTGTAACAGGCATTGTCGTAGGATCGGTCAAAGAATAATGAGAGGTTATAACACACCTTAACGGAGAGGCACACCAATCTGGAGAAGGTAGAAAGGTTGTAAGACATGGAAAATAAAAAATGGTGGAAAGAAACCGTTGTATATCAAATCTATCCGCGGAGTTTTCAAGATAGTAACGGAGACGGAATCGGCGACTTGAAGGGTATTGTGTCAAGGCTCGATTATCTACAGGAACTCGGCATTGGTGCGATCTGGTTGTCACCTGTTTGCAAGTCACCTCAAGATGACTTTGGGTATGACATTTCCGATTATCAGGATATCGATCCAATGTTCGGGTCTCTGGATGATA